>DATHQS010000329.1:0-19546 GCA_035482455.1 Candidatus Acidiferrales bacterium
AAATACGGCAAGCAATTGCAGGCGGCATTTCAATTGCCGAAGGGCGAACTGCTGCACGAGTGCATCGATGACCTGACCAATGAGGCCTATCAGCGGTTGCTGCGGCTTTCGCCAGAACGCCTGCGCGAATGGTTGCCGCGCATGAGCCGCTACCCGAAGGACATGGCCGCGCTGCTGGGGCAGTGGGGGGATGTGGAATTGCAGGAGATGTTCCGCAACCTGGGCGGGCATGATTTTGCCGAATTGCGCGATGCATTCACCAAGGCGGACGGCCGCGCGGGGCCGACGGCGATCTTTGCGTACACGCAGAAAGGCTGGATGCTGCCGTCCGTGGGTCATCCCCAAAATCATTCGCTGCTGCTTACCGCGGAGCAGATGGAGGAACTGCGGGTGAAGCTGGAAATCGGTGAGGATGAAGTGTGGGAAGGATTTCCAGCGGGGAGCGAAACCGGCGAGTTATGCGAATGTGCGCGGCGCCGCCTGAAGCCCTCGGCGGCGGTTAAAAATCTGGCGGGCGAACTGACGATTCCAAGTGGATTGAACGGGAATTACTCCGGCGTCCTTTCGACTCAGCAGATTTTCGGACGGATTCTGACCTCCATGGCGCGGGAACTGCCAGAACTGTCGCAGCGGGTGGTGACAGTGAGCCCGGATGTGGCGAGTTCCACAAATCTCGGCGGGTGGATCAACAAGATGGGCGTGTGGAACCGGTTCGAAAAGGAATTTTTGCCGGAAGAATCCGAGCAGGGGGTGATGGCGTGGAAAGAAAGCACCGCGGGCCAGCACATCGAGCTGGGCATCTCGGAGATCAACCTGTTTATGGCGCTGGGGCAGCTCGGGCTGTCGCAGGAGATCAACGGCAACCTGCTGTTTCCGATCGGGACGTTGTATGACTGTTTTGTGCCGCGCGGGCTGGATGCGTTCTACTACGGCGTTTATTCCGGGGCGAAGTTCATCGTGGTCGGGACGCCGTCAGGCATCACGCTGGCGCCGGAAGGCGGGGCGCATCAATCGACCATCACGGGGTCCATCGGCATCGAGCTGCCGGGAATTTCGACGTATGAGCCGTGCTTCGGGCAGGAGCTTGAGTGGATTTTGCTGGCGGGGTTGGAAAATATCCGCACGCGGACCAGTTCCACCTACCTGCGGTTGACGAGCAAGAGCGTGGATCAGGCGCTGCTGGTGGTGCCAACGGATGAGGATGAGCGCGCGCAGTTGCGCGCGAAAGTAATCCGCGGGGCATACCGGTTGATCGACCGCAGCGGCGAGGCGGGCTATGAGCCCGGGAAGAATGTGGTGCACATTTTTGCGGTCGGGGCGCTGGTGCCGGAAGCGGTGGCGGCGAGCCGGCAGCTTTTGGAGCAGGGTGTGTACGCGAATGTTTTCAACGTGACCGGCGCGGGGCCGTTGTACCGGGAATATCAAAGCGCGGTGCATGCGGCGATGTCCGGCACGCAACCCGGCAAGAACCTGCTGGAAGAACTGGTGCCGGCCGCGGAACGCGCGGTGCCGGTGGTGACCGTGGTGGACGGGCATCCGCACAGCATGGCGTGGATCGGCGCGGCGTTAAAGACGCTGACGATTCCGCTGGGCGTGGCGGGCTTCGGCCAGTCGGGCACGGTGGCGGAACTTTATGTGGAATACAAAATCGACGCAGCGAACATCCAGGCCGCGTGCCGGCAGGCTCTAAAACAATGATTTCAACACCCACAAAAACTATGGCTCCAAAATACCGATTCCAAATCTACAAGGAACTGCATAAGAACATGCCGGCGATCTACGCCGAGGCGCGGAAGTTCGCGGATGACATCGGCATTACGCCGGAGATGAAGGGCAAGCTGGGCCTGACGGGCGCGGTTTCGAGCTGTCACGCGCTGCTGTCGCGCGGGGTGAGCCAGGCCATCGAGGACGCGTCGCGCAAGGTGATCGAGAACAAGTTTCTCATCGAGGAGATCCGCGAGGTGGTGAAGGACGTTTACGGCGACGGCTATGACGCCGCGCCGACGAACACGTGCGAGGCCGCGTTGTGGGTGAGCTTCGATGCGCTGGCCACGCCGCCGATGACGGGGCGGGGTGACAATTACCGTGCGCGGTATATCGCACCGCTCGAACGGCATCTGCACCATCACGGTGGCTATGGCCGTCCGTTTCCGCCGCGCTACAAGGACCTGTTCGCGGACCGTGGCGTGACAGCGGGCGAGCTGGGTTTTTCCGGCAAGCGGCTGGACAACACCGACGCGGTGTTCGTGCCGATGGAAGGTGCGAAATACGAAATCCACGGCATCAAGCAGCATCCGGCGCTGTTGCTGGCTAATTATGACGCGAAGAAGACGCTGGCGCGCATCGAGCAGACGGCGGCGCGGCATGGCGCGTATGTGACGGCGTTTTCATCGCTGGGCTACGACAGTGTTGGCTACGGCTACGGCACGAAGGATGCGGGCGGAACGCCGGTCTTGCAAACCGGGCTGGCGAAGCTGGCGAAAGAATACGGCGTGCCGTACATCGTCGATAACGCATGGGGGACGCCGTTCATCGGCGCGGACCCGCGCAAGCTTGGGGTGGATGTGATGGCGTACTCGATGGACAAATCGTCGGGCGCGCCGACGGTGGGCCTGATCATCGGGCGTGAGGACGTGATGGTGCCCATCCGGCGGGCGCTGGGGTACCACTCGGACCGCTCGGGCGCGGGTTTTTCGTACGGCAAGGCGGCGTATGTGACGAATGACCCGGGCAAGGAGGCGCTGGTGGGTTTGCTGGCGGCGCTGAAGATTTTGCGCGATAAACCCGCGGTGATGACGAAGCCGATCGACGGGTTGCTGAAGATCGTGAAGGAGGAGTTCAAGGCATTGCCGAAGAAATTCCACAACGACCTCATCATCAGCAAGAGCGTCAATTCCTTGGCGGTGGAGATCAATTATGAGAACACGTGGAAGGACGGGCTGCCGGGCATCCCGATCTTCTCCATCGAAGACATGTACGCGGGGACGCACATGTTCCAGGCCGGCATGATGCAAATGGGGATCATCCCGACGATCGCGTATGACGCAAACATCTTCATCTCGCTGGGCCTCGGCACGCTGGATGCGGATGGGAACTTGCTGGAGAAGGAGACCCGGCTTATCGTCAAGGCGATGGTGGGGTTGATGAACATTGCGTGCAAGCATGCGGGGGTGGGTTAGAAAAAATAAATTTAAAAAATCCAAAAAGTGTTTAAAAGACGGCATATATGAACATGCAAAAAATAATGCCAATTCTTTTTATCGCCATAGGGGTTTATGTTTCGCTTGGAATCTGGTTTCCGCGAATGCGGTCAAAGTGGAAAGGTACGCAAGCCACATGCGGAGCCTTGGGTTGTGCTGGCTTCGCGCTTTTCTTCATCAGCCTGGGCGCGACCTTTTTTGCGGTGGATTCAGTTCCCGAGCGTGACAGGATTTGGTTCGCCGTTCCCATCATGATGGGGTGGATTTTGGGCGCCCTTGGTTATGCGTTCGATACACGGGCTCATGTCCGCGGTTCAACAGCAACGTTTTCCGTGACGCCACAACCGCAATCCAGTTTGCGTGGTCAAGGAAGAGGCTGGCTTTTGGTTGGATTCGGAGTTTTCTTTTTGATCGTAGTTCTGTGCGCTTTTGTTTTTCACTTGTGATGCCACCAGCAATTTATTGGAGTTAAAATTATGACAACCGCCCGAGACACGATCGTTGATGCGCTGGACATCGAGAGCTTCATCCTTTGCGAGAGCGAGAAGGAGGCGAAGGAACTCATCGGCAAGCTGATGCAATCGCTGGGGCTGCCGCGGTTCGTGATCGTGTCGCTGGATTTCAACGGGCCGGGCGCGCATTTCCGCGTGCGGGCCTACATGAACAAACCGGGAGACAATTATACCTGGCTGCAATGATGAAAATACTGCTCGCACCACTGGATCCGGTCCATGACGCCGGATTGAAACTGATTAAGCGCAAGCTGGAGGCGCTGGGGTACCCGTGCGTGCTGCTGCCGCCGGACATCACGGTGGAGGAGATCGGCGAGGCGGCCATTGCGGAGAAGGTGGACATGATCTTTGTTGGGCGCACGGTGGGTTATGGCGTGGAACAGCTGTTCCGTCGCGTGCGGCATGTGCTCACGGTGCAGGGGGTGTTTGACAAGGTGCGCGTGGCCATCGGCGGGATGGCGGTGACGGACGAACTGGCGAAGAGCCTCGGCTTCGAGGCGGGTTACGGCCCGCACACGAAGATCGAGGAGATCCACGCGATGATCGAGAAGAACCCGGAGCTGGCGCGGCACATCACGCATCCGGTCAAAAACAAACCTAAGTTCCCGTTTCCGCACGACAACACGGTCAAGAATTCGACGACAAAGAACCTGCTCGATGAGATCGTGGACGGGATCCTGGACTGGACGGCGGACAAGAGTTCGCCGGGTGTGGTGCGGGCGCATATCACGGAATCGCAGTTGCAGGATGTGAAGGGTTCGGTGGAGAGCTACACGGCGCTGCCGTTCACGCGCGATTACCTGGCGCAGTGCGACGAGTCAGTGGTGGATTTCTTTCAAAAAAACATCTGTCCGCCGAGCGTGCGGCAGATCACGCAGAAGGAAGTGGATGCGTACATCAACCGCATCGACATCGCGAAGCGGAATTTTCATCCGCGCGTGCTGCGGCATGGCCGGGAGAAGCCGCTGGTGTTCGTGCAATATGGCACGGGCTGCCCGATGATGGACGGCATGCACATCAAGGTGGCGGAGAGCTGGGGCGCGGACGGGGTGCTGCATTTCGACCCGGCGTGGGGCGCGCGCACGGAGGGATTGATGGACGGCTTTTTGACCAACGCGGAGGACGGCACGCCGGTGACCTACGCAAATCTTTCGCTCATCCGGCGGTCGCTGGATGCGGCGACGCTGTGGACGGTGCGGGCGCATCGCGGCTTGAACACGCCGGAGATCGCGGTGCTGTCGGGCTTCCTGGGCGCGGACATGACGAAGATCAACATCGTGTATGGCTCGATCTGCGGCGGGACGGACCCGGCGCGGCTCACGGTGGACGGCGTGGACGCCATCCGCACGGCCACGCGCTACAACATGCCGTTCGACATCCCGACGAACGAGGAACTGGCGGGGGTGCCGCCGCACAAGGCGTTCGCGGGAATGCTCATCATGGCACAGCTCGGCCGCCGGCTCGGGGCGCAGCCGATCTTGAAGCCGCTGCTCTGTCACGGCCCGTACATCATGGTGAACGAGCTGATGGAGCAGAATTACGTGGATTATAATTTCGCGAAAATCCGCGCATTGCAGGCGCTGGCGGATTTCCCCATCTGGCCGGGCGAGCCGATCGGCTTCATGACGCACACGGAGGAGAAGGAGCAATCGGCCACGACGACGGCGTTGCACGCGGCGATGTGCTCGACGCTGGGCGTGGACGCGATCACCACGGCGTCGACGGACGAGGCGTTTTCGCGCGGGCCGATCACGGCGGACGGGCGGGTGGGTTCGTTGCGCGCCATGGAGGAGGCGTTCCGGTTTTTTGGCGAGACGGATGTGGCGCCGACGAAGAAGGCGGACGAGTGGCGGGATGACATCATCGCGGGCATCAACCGCACGCTGGAGGCGGTGACGGAGGCACCGTCGTTTGTGGATGCGCTGTACCAGGGGATTCTCGGGGACAAAGCGGATGGGGTTTATCCCGGTCGCGCGGGGAAGAATTCGGTAGTAACCGCACCGAAGCCGAAGGCGGTCGGGCGCTGGGATGTGACGCCGGCAATAGTGCGGAAGAAGCCAGTACTGACGGTGAAGGCGGTGACGCCGGGGGTATTGCCGGCGAGGCGGAGACGGTAGGCTGGGAAAAAAGCTCCAAATTCCAACATCCAAGCACCAGAGAAATTCCAAGCTTCAACATCCAATGGCCAATGGTAATGGGGTGCTGCTTTGTCAGACTTGGGTGGGCGGGTTGCAAGCGATGTTCCTGCGGCTCATAGAGCCGCGGTCCGGCCCATAAAATCCCAATCTTGAACTTTGGCGGCGGGTGCGTAAAATGTCCCCTTATGCATCAATTTCATTATGCGGGTAACAAACTTCATTGCGAGGGTGTCAGTCTTGAGTCGCTGGTGAAGAAGCATGGCACGCCGTTGTACGTCTATTCCCAGAACACGCTGACAGATCATTTCCAGAAGCTGGACCGGGCGATGAAGCCGGTGGACCACATGATCTGTTTCGCGATGAAGGCGAATTCCAACCTGGCCGTGGTGCGCACGCTGGCGAATTGCGGCAGCGGTTTTGACATCGTGAGCGTGGGCGAGCTGATGCGCGTCATCAAGGCGGGCGGCGACCCGAAGAAATGCGTGTTTGCCGGTGCGGCCAAGACGGCGGCAGAAATTGAATTTGCCCTGAAGAAAGATGTTTACTGCTTCAACGCGGAGAGCGAACCGGAACTGGTGCGCATCAACAAGGTGGCGGCGCGGCTGAAGAAGATCGCGTCCGTGGCGGTGCGCGTGAACCCGAATGTGGCGGCGAAGACGCACAGCAAGATCACCACGGGCACGTACGAGGACAAGTTCGGCATCGCGTTCGAATCGATCGAGGGCGTGTATGCGCGCGCGAGCAAGCTGAAGAACCTGCGGTTGCGCGGCGTGCAGATGCACATCGGCTCGCAGATCACGGAGACGACGCCGTTCGAGAAGGCGGTGGCGAAGATGCTGCCGTTGGTGGCGAAGCTGAAGGCGCGGCATAACATTGAATTTTTCAGCATCGGCGGCGGCTTGGGCATCGTCTACAAGGGCGCGCTGGAGAGCGGTTCGCCGAAGTGGTGGAAGACGACGGCGGGCAAAAGCATTTTGACGCCGCAGAAATATGCGGACCGCCTGCTGCCACTGTTAAAGCCGCTCGGCTTGAAGATTTTGATGGAGCCGGGCCGGTTCATCTCCGGCAACGCGGGCGTGCTGGTGACGCACGTGGAATACGTGAAGCGCACGGGCCGGAAGAATTTCGTCATCGTCGATGCGGCGATGAACGACCTCATCCGCCCCGCGTTCTACGAGGCGTACCACCAGATCTTGCCGCTGGAAAAGAAGACGCGGCCGACGATGTCGTCGGACGTGGTGGGCGGCGTGTGCGAATCGGGCGATTATTTCTGCAAGGACCGGCCGCTGCCGAAGTTCGCCGAGGGCGAGCACCTGGCGCTGATGAGCGCGGGGGCGTACGGCTTTGTGATGGCCTCGACGTACAACACGCGGCCGCTGACGGCGGAGATTTTGGTGAACGGCAAGCAGGCGGCCGTGGTACGTGCGCGACAGAAGGTGGAAGAGACCTGGGCGGGCGAGACGCTGGCCCCGTGGTTGAAATAAGGCCCGGCCAAATTTAAAACGATCAAACGGCAGCCCGTCGTGAAAACGGCGGGCTATTTTTTTGGCGCCTTGGGCTTGGGCTTGCGGGCGTCGGCGGTGAAGGAGCCGATAAGGTAGCTTTTCTCGGTGTCCGGGGTGCAGAGGTAGATCTTGCCTGGGAGCCTATTGTTGGCCAGCGGACCGAATTCGAGGCGCATGGCGTAACCGTTGGTGAAGTCGGTCCGACGCGCCTTGCCATCGGTATCTTTCCAGCGCAACTGCACACGCGCGGCGCGGTCGGCATCGGGCGTGACGTTGATGGTCTGGGCGGAGAGGGATTCCGCCTGGGCGCCGGCGAAATTGACGGTGACCGCGAAATCGGCCGCACCCTTGGTGCCGTAGCGGATGGTCAGCACGCCGTTGGTGGAAAAAGTGGTGCGTTCCTCGATGAAATCCTGCCCGTGTATGCGGCCGGCCACGGCGGTATCGGGAATCGGGTTGGTGTTGGCGTCGAGCGACCAGCTGGCATCGCTGGCGTGCGGCGCGATGACGGCGGGTTTTTCCGGTTTGGCCGGCTGGTTGGCGGGCGGGGTGTTGCCAGTTTCGCCATCCGTCGGGTTGCCAGCATCGACCGGCGTCGCGGGCTTGAAGAGTTTTCCGCGATAGACGACGCCGGCGCCGACGGCGGCGAGGGCCAGCACCAGCGCGATGACGAGGGCGATGGGAAATTTGCGTTTCTCCGCCGCGGCGGGGGAGTAACCGGCGACACCGTTGGTGATTTTCTTTTCCGTGAGCTTGGTACCGGTGAGGATGAACTTGGAATCGGGCGCGGGGGCCTGCGGGGCGACGATCTTCTGGAAGCAGGTCGGACAGTCCATGACGGAGCCCGCCTGCGACTCGTCGCACATCATGTGCTGGCCGCAAACCGGGCAGGCGTATTTGAATTCGCTCATGGCTGCGGCGCAAAGATTCCACATTTAGGTGACATGGGCAACGCACTTTTTGCATGGGATTGTGACAAAATTCACAAGGGGGAGGACCGGGAAAGCTCCAAATCCCAACATCCAAGCACCAGAGAAGCACCAACATACAATGGCAATACACGCCGTCAGATTGGTGTTCTGTGAAAGAATCTGAGTGCAACTGGTGGGGGCTTGTGGTTTTAATACGGCTGGATGAAATCATTGCGATGGGCGGTCTTGCTGATGGCGCTGACGGGAAAGGTGCATGCATGCATCTGGGATGCGGACACGATGTTTCAGGAGAAGCTGCGACATCATGATCTTGCCAGCGCGATTCTCGGCGAGCCGCCCGCACCCGCTGACCAGCAGAAGCTTCAGGCACGGATCAAAGAGTTAGAGGCCAACCGGAATGAGACCAATGCGGATTGGTGGAACAATATGGCGGGGGCCTATCTGCGATTGAACCAGCCGGAAATGGCGGTGAAACTGTTGGAGCCGGTGGTGGGGAACTTTACCAATGATTACGGCATGCATGCCAATTTGGGCACGGCGTATCATCTGCTGGGACGTTATGCGGACGCAGAAAAGGAGATTGCGCGTGATTTGGAGATCAATCCGGACGCGCATTTTGGGCTGGAGAAGTATCATCTGGCGCTGCTGCAGTATCTGATGCGGGATGCGAAGTATCAGGCGCGGCATTTGTATGTGGATGAATTTACTTCCGGACTGTGTGCCAACGGAGGCGGGCATTTCTATCCTATTCCAGCTGACCATTTTCAATCTGCCCGTGATGGGACTTTGACGAATTTAGCCGAGTTGGAAAATACGTATCAAACGTGGGTTACACCCGCCAACGACGATAACAGCGGGATTGGGAATGTTGCGGGTCTGCTGGCGGCTACCGATGAGCCGCCGAAATATCGCTCCAAATGGGATTTGGCCTCCGACACCAACTTGGTGGCGGGCGTCATTTACATGGCGCAGATGAATCCGAAAGAGCCGGCTTGTTTCACGATGCTTGGAGTTGCGGCCTGGAAAAAGCGTGATTTCAACCTGGCGGTTTCCGCTTTTGAAAAAGCCATCCTGCTGGGTTCGCCGCAACGGGCGCTTTTGCAGTCGAAAATTAACGGGTTAAATCATTTCATCAAAGAATCACACAAGCAGGAATTTTGGATCTATGGGGTTCTTGGGATGATCTCGCTGGTCATCCTATATTATATCTACACAAAATTCCGCGACCGGCGGCAGCGTAGGGCAGTTTTGACTGTGTGATCGCGCAAAATAGAATTGGCCCCTCACCTCGCTCCTCTCACCGTTTGGCGGGGAGAGGAAGTCCGGAGATGCGTTTGGGCCATTTAATACACAGGTTGCATCCGCCTACGTCAGACTTCGGCGCGACAGGAGAGGCGTGCTGAGAGTTGGGACAGGCAAGATGTTGTAAAAATCTATGTGCATCGGCGGCGTTCTGTGGTTTTAATTAGCGAGAATTTATGAGCAAAAAATCTCCTGTTTCACGCAGCGGACGGTTTGCGGGCGGTCCGGCGGCGGATGTCGCGCAGTTCACCGAGTCCATCTCCTTCGACTGGCGGTTGTGGAAGCATGACATCCTCGGCTCGCTCGCGCATGCGGCGATGCTCAAGAAGATCGGCGTGCTGACCCGGAAGGAACTGGTCGCGATCACCCGCGGGCTGGATGCCATCGCCAAGGAGATCAAGGCGGGGAAGTTCAAGTGGAAGGCGGAGCTCGAGGATGTGCACATGAACATCGAGTCCGAGTTGACGAAGCGCGTGCCCGCCGGAGCGAAGCTGCACACGGCGCGGTCGCGCAACGACCAGGTGGCGCTGGACGTGCGGCTGTGGCTGCGCGATGAGATCACGGGGTTGCTCGGCGAGATCGCCGACCTGCAACGGGCGCTGGTTTTGCTGGGTGAGAAGAACGCGGATGTCATCATCCCGGGCTACACGCACATGCAGCGGGCGCAGCCGGTGTATCTGGCGCATCACCTGCTGGCATATGTGGAGATGCTGGAGCGGGATTGCGAGCGGCTGTGGGATTGTCATTCGCGCGTGAACGTGTGTCCGCTGGGCAGCGGGGCGATCGCAGGCAGCACGTTGCCGTTGAAGCGGGAACTGGTGGCGAAACTGCTGGGCTTTGTGAACGACGGCGGCCAGGTACAGGTGACGCAAAATTCCATGGACGGTGTGAGCGACCGGGATTTCATGATCGAGTTCGCGGCGGCGGCGGCGCTGCTGGCGGTGCATTTCTCGCGGCTCTCGGACGACGTCATTCTCTGGGCGGGCACGGAATTTAATTTCATCAAGATCGCGGATGCATACACGACGGGGTCGTCGTTGATGCCGCAGAAGAAGAATCCGGACATCGCGGAACTGGCGCGGGGCAAGACGGGCCGCGTGGTGGGCAACCTGATGGCGCTGCTGACGTTGCTGAAGGGGCTGCCGATGACGTACAACCGTGACCTGCAGGAGGACAAGGAACGGCTGTTCGACACGGCGGACACGGTGCGCGCGACGACGCGGCTGCTGGCGGCGATGTTGCGGAACACGAAGGTGAACCGGGCCGCGTGCGCGGCGGCGGCGAGCGACCCGGCATTGCTGGCGACGGACCTGGCGGATTACCTGGTGCGGAAGGGCATGGCGTTCCGGCCGGCGCATCATGTGGTGGGTGCGGTGGTGGCGCTGGCGGAAAAGGCCGGCAAGCCGCTCAACAAGCTCTCGCTGGCGGAATTGCAGGGCGTAGACAAGACGTTCGGTCGCGATGCGTTGGGGGTGTTTAACCTCAAGACGGCGATGGCGAAACGGAATATCACGGGAGCGCCGGGGACGAAGGAGGTGGCGAAGCAGTTGGTGAGGTGGAGGCAGAAGTTAAGCTAAAATGGAATGGCTATCTGAAGATATTAGTCGTGGCCAGGCTGTGCTTACTTGCATTGCTGTCGTTATTACTTCGTGCATTCTCTGGTTTGGCAGGAAAAGATTAATGTTGGCTGTCCCGTTGGCGGCGGTTTTTCTGTTTTTGGCCGCCATTGCTATACCAAGCTTTATCAAGGCACGGCCGACAAGCTTTAGAAATGCATGCATCAATAATCTCCGAATGATCCAGGAAGCAAAAATTGAATGGGCGCAACAAAACCATAAGCAGCTCACAGATGTCCCCACTGATGAAGACCTCTACGGAACAAATGGCACGAATGGTTTTATTCGTCACAAGTTGATTTGTCCCGATGGCGGGCGATACACATTTGGCGCTGTCAATGAAGACCCAAAATGCAGCCTCGCTGACCACGGACACAAGCTCCAGTGATTTTTGGCTGATTACTTTCCGTCGCGAAAGCGGGTGGCAGGCTTCTGGCGGTTCCGGCGTCCCTTCAGGCCGCAATGGTTTGGGGGTGGTTACTAGACACTGCGTGTCTGGCTAATTTCCGGTTGTGCCTTCGGCACGAAGCGGGTTACTTTGCGACAAAAGTATTGGCGTTGTGGGGGTGGCCGGGGTAAGGTTTTAGGGTTATGCAAACAGTTGCATTGGAAAAGGCCCAGGCTTCCCTGCCTGATCTGCTCCGGCAGGTTGCGGGCGGCGAGGAGTTCACCATCACTCAAAATGGCGAACCGAAGGCTATGCTTTCCCCGTTGCCGGCCAAAGCCTATCGCAAGAATGGCATTTTGGTGCATCACACCGGTAAAAAAATCTCTTCCGAAGATGTCGCGAACAGTTTAGCCGAGGAATAAGGCGTGTATCTGCTGGATGTCAACGTGTTGATAGCACTGGCTTGGGATGATCATGAGCATCACGCCCGCGTTCACGCTTGGTTTGGGCGGCTGGCCAATGAATCGTTTGCCACTTGTAACGTGACCCAAAGCGGTTTCGTTCGGCTTTCCCTGAATCCAAAGGTTGTGCATTGTGAGATCGGTGCTCCCGATGTTTTTGCAAAGCTTGAAAGCTTCACAAAACATCCCAATCACAGTTTTTGCGAAGATGGAGCATTGCAGACAGAATTGCCAACGTGGCAGAGAATCACCGGCCACGCGCAAGTCACCGATACGAATCTGCTTTTAATAGCCCACCGGCATGGCCGCAAATTCGTCACTTTGGATGGCGGGATTCAAAGCCGGCTGCAAGGTGACGAGAAAAATTGGGTTGAGGTCATTCCTTAATCTGAAATTACGAAGGTGGTGGCAGTTGTCGTTAGGACAATAATCCGTTGAAAGGTTTCTTATGGTGAAAAGAGAGTCCATCGAGTTTGTGGAATCGCGCAAGGCGCTCTCCGGGTTGGTGACGAAGTTTGGCGGGCAGCCGGTGTGGGTGGGCGCGCCGCAATGGCCGTTGAGCAAGAGCACGGGCAAGCCGATGCGGTTCATTGGCCAGATTGCGCTGGGGTCGGGAATGTTCAATCCGACCAACGCGCAGATGGCGTATCTGTTCATGACGGACGGGGAAGAGCATGTGGACGGAACGTGGGAGCCAGATGGCGGGGAGAACGCAGTTATCTTGCAGCCTGGCCAGGCGCCCACAATCAAAACGGAGCCGCTGACAGAAGGACCGACGTTGTATCGGATGGTGAAGAAGCTGTTCCATAAGATGTTGGTGCCGCAGGCGTGTGAATTTGCGGTGAAGCTGACGGCGGAGGAGGACCCGGATTTTGCGGATGAGGCGGAACGGGCGAAGTGGGATAAAAATGATGACGCCAAATGGGAGGCGTATGCGTCGGCGCTGGACGGGAACAAAATCGGGGGCTCGCCGCTATTCATCCAGAGCACGGAGTTTCCGGGGCCGGGGAAATGGCGGCTGGTGTTGCAACTGGATGCCACGAAGGTGCCGTTTTACGTGAATTTTGGGGATGCGGGGGTGGGCTATCTGTTTCTGTCCGAGGACGGGCAGGTGGCGAAGTTTTTGTGGCAGTGCGCGTAGGGAGTGCGGGCCGCACGCGCACCTGCATGTCGTACGCTTCCGGTTTCTGCTTGAGAACGGGACGGTTTGCGCTAGTGTTCCAAGCACTATGTCTGCCACGGCTGATCCCATCGCTAAAGCCAACGCTGCGCTCTCGGAACTTATTGCAGCCACACCTTCCCCCAAACGGCGCGGCACGCTGCTCATCGTGGATGACGAGGAAGGGCCGCGCATGTCGTTGCGCGTGATTTTCAAGGACAATTTTGACCTGCTCATGGCCGAGGACGGCCCCACGGCCATCGAACTGGCGCAGAAGCACGATATCGATGTCGCCATCCTGGATATCCGCATGGCGGGCATGTCCGGCATCGAGGTGCTGGAACGGCTGCGCTTCGTGCGGCCGGAGATCGAGGCCATCATGATCACGGCCTTTGAGACGACGGACACCATCCGCCAAGCCCTGCGCCTGCGCGCGTGCGATTACATCAACAAGCCTTTCGACATCGCCACCATCCGCGCGGCCGTGAATGCCGCCATGCAGCGGCGCATGCTCGAAAGCGAGATCCACACCAGCGCGGAAAAGGTCCATGAACTCCTCAGTGAACTGCAAAACCAGAAGGTGGAGGAACAGATCGCCAAGACGCGCGGCGACATCTACGCGAGCATCATCCATGACATCAACGGCCCGCTCACCGTCGTTTCCGGCTTCATCCAGTTGCTGAACAAGAAATTGAACCGCGCCTCGCGTCTCGAGCTCGAGGATCTTGAATTCATCAAGGAGCGGATGGTTATCATCGAACGGCAGGTCAGCAATTGCATCGAGATTTCCCGCCGCTATCTGGGTTTTCTGCGGCAGCAGGCCGGCGATTCCGCGCCGACCGGCGTGCACCAGTTGATGGGTGACCTTGAA
The DNA here is from genome assembly GCA_035482455.1 of Candidatus Acidiferrales bacterium. Taxonomy (GTDB): domain Bacteria; phylum Verrucomicrobiota; class Verrucomicrobiia; order Limisphaerales; family UBA11358; genus UBA11358. The sequence continues at coordinate 14,085 of DATHQS010000329.1, forward strand.
CAGCTCGTGCGCGTGCACCCGAGCATCCAGGAAAACGATTTCAAGGTGACGCCGCCCGTCGGGGACATCGCCGTAAAGATCAACGGCACGGATGTCATCCAGATCTTGCTCAATCTGACGGTGAATGCGTTCCAATGCTCCTCGCAGCCGCATAGCGTCGATGTGGGCGGTGAGATATTGCACACGCCGCTGAACCTGGCGGATTTCAAGGACGGTCCGACCGACCGCTTCCTCAACGTCGAGGGCCTCGCCAACACCGCGCCGCTCGTCAAATTTTGGGTGCGCGACACCGGCCCCGGCATCCCGGCGGAAGTTTTGCCGAAAATTTTCCAGCCCTACTTCACCACCAAGGGTCCGCGCCAGGGCACCGGCCTCGGCCTCAACATCGTCCAGCGTCTCGTCAAGGAAGGCAACGGCGCGCTCCACTGCCATACTACCATTGGCGAGGGCACGACTTTCACGGTGTATCTGTCCGCGACGGACATCACCAAGCCGTAAGATTAATTATTGCAGGCGGGCTGCCCGTCAACGCCCCACCCCGCCCCACCCCGGAGCTTCACAGTATAGCCACAGGCATCCGGCCACCCCGCCGACGATCGTGGCATCCACGGCCACCGTCATCGGTGTCAGCGCCACCCGCTCATAGTTGCCGATGCCGTCAGAATAGATCGGCAGTTGATATTCCCCTGATTCTCCATTTTTAAAAAAAAGGGTGAATGAATCCGTGTTGGTCACGCTGATAACGACAAATGGCCCGGCCGGCGTGTTGCTTCCCCCGGGCATAAATTCATGGCCGAACGGCAGGGCGGCAAAATTCGCCGCCAGCCCGGCGCTGACGAAATGTGGCGCGCGCTTTTCCGCCAGCCGGCCCAGGTTCTCGTTCAAAAAATATGCCCGGGTGTGGATGGAACTGTGCCGCTCCGAGTGTTCATCATAGACGACCAGAAAATCCTTCCTCGCTTCGGCGTTGAACACGCGCAGGTTGGCCGGGGTCGCCGGCTCGTTCCAGTTATCCAGCGTGTTCTCCGTCCATAGTTTATGCGTCATGCAGCCGCCCGTCAGCAGCGGCAACAGCACCAGGATTTGCAACTTTCGTCGCATGCTAAAATCCTCTGCCGATGGCCCGGGATTGCAAGACCAAACCACCGCCCGCTTGACAAATATCACCGCCCGTTGCATAGCTTTGGCATGCGTTTTGGAACCCACCTTGCGCTCGCGCTCGCGCTGCTCCCGCTGGCGGCCCGCGCGGATGAAAAGCTCCCCGCCCTCCGGGCCGGCAGCGTCACCTACAGCAACATCACCGTCACCACCGTCAGCGCTACCGATGTCTATTTCACTTATTCTGGCGGCATGGGCAACGCGAAACTCAAGGACCTTTCCCCTGACCTCCAGCAGCATTACAAATACGACCCCAGCAAGGCGAAAGCGGCCGAGCAAAAACAGGCCGAGAACAAGTTGAAGTATCACGAGCAACTGCTCCACCAAACCGCAGCCCAGGCTCCCGACATGACCCGTGATGTGGCCCGGGATTCCGCCCCCGGGGCCACGGCCTGGCGCACCGACCTTCCCGGCGCCTTGAAACAGGCGCAGTCGGAAAATAAAATGGTCCTCCTCGACTTCACCGGCTCTGACTGGTGCCCTTGGTGCATCAAGTTCGATCAGGATGTTTTATCCACCGGCAAATTTAACGCCTATGCCGGCCAGAAACTGCAGCTCGTGAAAGTGGATTTCCCCCAGCATACGCAGCTCCCCGATGACCTCCAGCGCGCCAACAACGAATTGGCCCGGACCTTTCATGTGGACGGCTACCCCACCTACGTGTTGTTGGATTCTGCCGGCAAGGAACTTGGGCGGCAGGTTGGCTACCTCGAAGGCGGACCCGACGCCTTCATCGCGGAACTCGATCGGTTTGGCCACAAATGATGGATGGCTGCGGGGATGCCACACCTGCCCACCGGCTTGACAAATTTTCCCGCCCGTTGCATAGCAAGGTATGCGTTTTGGAACCTTCATCGCTCTGGCGCTGGCCCTGCTCCCGCTCGGGGCTCGCGCGGATGAAAAACTTCCCGTCCTCCGGGCCGGCAACATCACCTACAGCAACATCACCGTCAGCACCGTCAGCGCCACCGATGTCTATTTCACTTATTCCGGTGGCATGGGCAACGTGAAGCTCAAGGACCTCTCGCCCGACCTCCAGCAGCATTTTAAGTACGATCCTGACAAGGCCAGGGAGGCCGAGCAGAAACAGGCCGAGAACAAGGCGAAGTATCACGAACAACTGCTCCACCAGCCTGCGGCGCAGCCGCCGGACACGAGCTTGGATGCCGACGCCCCCGCCACCAATGGAGCCGCCTGGGAACACAAAATGTCCGAGCTGCTGGCCCAGGCCGGGGCCGAACATAAATTTGTGCTGCTTGATTTCACCAGCTCCGACGCAAGCGATGCCAGCACCAAGTTTGACCAGGAAGTGCTGGGTACGCCAAAATTCATCGAGTATTGCACCCGGAAACTCAAATTCGTGAAGGTCGATTTCCTCGATCATACGCCGCAGCCTGAAGGTCTCAAACGCACCGACGCAGCGCTTGCCGAAAGATATCAGCTCAAAATCATTCCCACCTGTGTGTTGCTCGACCCCTCCGGCAAGGAACTCGGCCGCCAAGTCGGCTATGCGCCCGGCGGTTCGGATCCCTTCATCGCCGAGCTCGAAAGCTTCATCCACAAATAAAAGACCGCCTGCACGTCGCACTTGGCGAAACTGCAGGCGGTGAAATGATTTGGATGACTTAGTTCCCCAAATGCCCGCGCGGATCCGTCACCTTGCCCGTGAGCGCGCTCGCCGCCACCGTCGCCGGTGACGCCAAAAACACCTTCGATTCCTTGTCGCCCATGCGACCTGGAAAATTCCGGTTCGTTGCGCTGATGCAATTGATGCCGGACTTGTTGATGCGGCCGAACGTGTCCACCGGCCCGCCCAGGCACGCGGCACAACCGGCATTCTCCGTCATCTGCACGCCCGCGTTCACCAGCACGTCCCAGATCGTCGTGTTGCCCCAGTACGTCGATTGCAGGTCGCGCACGATCTCCGGCGTCGCCGGCACGCCGAACGTGTCGATGACCACCTTCTTGCCGCGCAACACCCGCGCCACTTCCACAAAATCGCTCGTCTTGCCGCCCGTGCAGGAGCCCACATAGGCGCGATCGAGCTTCTGGTCCATCTCCTTGGCCTTCTTGCGCTGGCCCGGATCCGGATGGCACGCCACCGTCGGTTCCAGCTTGCTCAAGTCGACGACATGTTCATAGATGAACTTCTCGTCCTTGTCGCGCGCGACCGGTTCATACGTTGATTTGGTGCCGTTCAACTTCACCCGCGCATCCACATATTCCGCCGTGCGCGAATCAAATTCAAAGATGCCGTTCTTCCCGCCCGCCTCGATCGCCATGTTCGCGATCGTCATGCGGTCGTCGATCGACAGGTTCAACGCGCCTTCGCCGTCGAACTGCATCGCGCGGTACGTCGCGCCGTCAAAGCCGATCTCGCCGATGCAATGCAGGATGATGTCCTTCGCCATCACGCCCGGCTGCAGCTTGCCTTCGAGCCGGAAATGCATCGTCTCCGGAACCTTGATGAGCAGCTTGCCCGTGCCCATCACAAAGCCCGCGTCCGTGTTGCCGATGCCCGTCGCGAACTGGTTGAACGCCCCAGCCATGCACGTGTGCGAGTCCGTGCCGAACAGGATTTCACCGGGACGCGTATGGCCTTTCTGCGGCAACGCCGTATGGCACACGCCCGCGTAACGCGAACCGTACTGCCGCTTCATGTTTCCTTTCGCCGCGTCATAGACCCAATGACCGTTCTGGTCATCGATCACGTCGTAAAAATATTCAATGCCCTGCTCGCGTGAAAAATCGCGGAGGATGTCCACGTTGCGGTTCGACTTGGAATCCGCGGTGAAGATGTAGTGGTCGGGGATGATGACGATGCGGTCCTTGTTCCAGACCTTCGCGTCCTTGCCGAACTCGCGTTTGAACACGCCGATGGTGCCCGGCCCGCAAACGTCGTGCGTCATGAGCACGTCGGCATTCACCCAGATATTGTCGCCGGCCTGGACTTTGGCTTTGCCAGCCGCGCGCGCGAGTATTTTTTCCGTCAACGTCATAGTCAAAACAGCATACCTGATGGACACCCTTTGTTCAACCATGCAAACAGGTACACTGCCACCCAGCGCACACCCAACAATTGAAATTGAAGCCCCTGCAAAAAGAAAAGAGCCCGGACACTACTCCGGGCTCAATAAGAACAACATTCTAAATTTCTTCGTTGGAGTCACTACTTCCAACGCCAAAAGCTTAACACATCCCCTTTTTAACGCTTGTCACCAGTACTGGGTACAAATGGGGGGCGCCGGTTTTTCACGTTTTTCGCTGGAAATCAACTACTTGGCCATATTCGCCATCTCTACTCATAAAACTGAAGCCGCGTCACCAGCCTTACCAAAGGCGTCAAAACACCTATGAAAATTGCTGTTGGATGGTGCGGTTGTTGACCAAGTTGCGCGTTACAAAATACCAGTACAACGCCCGGAACGGATAGAACGGAATCGACCGCACATAGTTCATCGTCATCCGCAGCGAGTTGATTAGGATCTGTTCGTAGGGCTGGTTTAGCGGATGCCACGCGATTGAAAATTTCCCCATTGCGTAAGCTTCTCCCTCCAGATGGCGTTGCCATAGTTGTTCCGGTGTCATCCCGGGAAAGCTTTGCTTGTAAACCTTCGGCCGGGCCGGAAACATCCCCGAGCTGCCGCTGTTGCTGGTTTCCAGATGCGAGTCCTCAGAAAAGCGGCTCTCGATTTCGAACGTGTTTTTTTGATGAAAATGAAAAATGAAAAACCGCTGCGCACCCTTTTGCTGGAAGACCACGGATTGGATGGCGCCAAACTGAAAACTGGTCAGCCGTTGCAACTCATTGGAATCCAGCCACGTCTTCTGGCTTTCGACAAACCGCTCCCGGTTCGCGCTCAGGCCGCCTTCGATCGGCTTCAGCATCTTTTCCGGCTCGCTCATCTTGCGCACCAGAAAATAAACCTGCACCACGATCAATGAGGGCATTAAGACAAAAAATATGATTATCGGGTTATCCATGTTTTTTACCGGTGGCCGGTTCCATCGGCCTTGTTTTTACCCATGTTTAATCTGCTCGCCTGCACTGATACCTAACTGCCCCTCACCCCGGCGGCCACTGCATACGCCGCCCGCCCAAAATGTGGCAGTGCAGGTGCGGCACCGTTTCACCCCCGTTCGGCCCGTTGTTGATCACCAGCCGGTAGCCGGTTTTCGCCAAGCCCGCCTCCTCCGCCACGACTGCGGCCTTCAACATCAGATGCCCCAGCAGCGACTGGTCATCCTCTTCCGCCTCCGCGATGCGCGGCATCGCCTTCTTCGGAACGATCACGATATGCGTC
>DATHQS010000330.1:0-7578 GCA_035482455.1 Candidatus Acidiferrales bacterium
CGTGTTCCTTCGTCATTGTCATAGGAGGCCAGGATCCGTTCACGCAGATCCAGAGAGGTTGTTCGCATGGGACCAGCCTACCACACCCTTAAAAAACGGCTACAGTTTTTATTGAAATGCTCTAGCCAATGTGGCCGAAATCAAAACAATTATAGGCTTACCAGGAGGAATCCCATTTGGATTTCAAGTTTCGAGCAGAAAATTGATCGATGGCAGAAACACGCGCTTTGATTCCATCGAAGTCTACAGGACGAACGCCCCTGGCATGATCCGCAGACCGGACACCAGAGTTGAAGGCGGTTTTTGGGCCAACGATTATGAGGGAAAGCAATCGCTATTTTATAGAAGATATGAGTTAACAAACAGAGAGCCTTTTCAGGTCTCTATTGATGAAGACGTAAGCATCGAGATCGCTGACAAGGCCATAAATACGTTTATCAAAGGCGACATCGAAATATTCAATACCAACGCTATTCCCGTGGTCAGGGAGGGTGAGGCGAATGTAGTCAAGAGGGAAATCAAGAGGGAATCCAGAGGACAACTACCGTGGGCGATTTCCCGTGTAACACCTAAAGATAATCACTATCGAATGAGTTTGACTGAACAATGTGAGCTAATATTCATATACCAGAACGGTAAGGTTCTGTTCATCCGCATATCAAGGTATGATGTTTAGCCCTGCGAATAAAAGCTTCCGTGCCAAAGAATGGTAAAATTGGTACCGAGCTTAAAAAGGATGCAACTCACGTTAGACCCTGGAACCAAAGCCCAAATCATGCATGGCGCGAGCGCATTGAAGAACCCAAACTTGATTTATGTTCATGTCGCCATTGCAGAAGCTGGTGACGGCAAAGACCAATTTTTCGTTTTGACCCAAGCTCAATTGCAACAAATCGCCACGAAATGCTATTCGGCTTGGATGGAAACAATCGGTTGGAAACGTCCCCAGAATCCTGAATCTTACGATTGCCGATATGAGATTAAAGATTTGGAACCGTATCGGGATAACTGGCATATCATTACTGATCAACTCCGCCCATCAAACGTCGCCGAATCATCTGAAGCTGCTTAAGACAGCATCACCAAATGCTTGGCAATCGTCACCAGAGGTGTTTTGTTGCCGTTGAATCATAACGGCAACACACTATCAGGCATTCTGTATTATCCAACTTCGCCCAGGCGTCTTTCAATGGGTGGCGGCTGTGGCGGAGCCCAGCCGCAGCGCGCCCGAACGTCATACCGTCTCAGAACTTTCCGACGCGCTCCGCAAAATTACCCGCTGCGGCTGGTCCCTTGCTCCCAACACAGCCGCCGCCCATTGAAATTCCGCACGTCCGTTCCCGCCAAAGTATCAACTTGTGACAAGTGCACTACTTGGATTCAATGCTGCCGTGAATGAGCCCGTTAAACCACGTCGCATTGGCTTGCCCCACAATCCGGGCGTGCGCGAATTAATCGCGAACAAACGCCGGTATTCTTCACCGCCAAAACAGGCAGACGCCATGCTCGGCTTCAACGGATGGAATTAGTCTGGCTACCTGCCGCATCGCGATGAACCCGGGCTTACTCAGTTTGTCACTTTTCGTTTGGCGGACAGCTTTCCAGAATCCCTCCGTTCCGAGTGGGCGCATCTTTTGAAAATCGAAGATGACCTGGTTCGACGCGCAGAATTGGAAAATTATCTCGATAAGGGGCATGGAGAGCGGCACCTGAGAAGCCCTAAAATCGCGGCCCTGGTTGAGAATGCGTTAAAAATCTTTCATGCCACCCGTTACGAACTCCGCGCGTGGGTCATCATGTCCAATCATGTCCATGTTCTTTTCAAAATGGAGACCGTGCCGATGGCGGAAATTGTCGAGTCATGGAAGAAGCACACGTCTAACAAAGCCAATCGCGTGTTAAAACGACGAGGCGCTTTTTGGGCTCCCGGCTATTTCGATACCTACGTGCGCAATATCAAACACGAACAGACAATCGTTCGTTACATCGAAAACAACCCGGTGAAAGCCAAGCTCGTGCCCGAGCCGAAAGATTGGCCGTGGAACAGTGCCAAGCATCGGGATGCATACGGACGGCTGTGCCTTTAACGGGCGGCGGCTGTGGCGGAGCCCAGCCGCAGCGCGCCTGAACGTCATACCGTCTCAGAACTTTCCGACGCGCTCTGCAAAATTACCCGCTGCGGCTGGTCCCTTGCTCCCGACACAGCCGCCGCCCGTTAAAATTCACCCCTTCCGTTCCCACCTGAATTTCCGCTCCGCCTCCTTGATGGGCATGTCGTTGATGCTCGCAAAGCGACGCTGCATGTAGCCTAGCTCGTCGAATTCCCAATTTTCGTTGCCGTACGAGCGGTACCAATGACCTGAGTCATCGTGCCATTCGTATTCAAAGCGCACCGCGATGCGGTTGCCGCCAAAGGCCCAAAGTTCCTTTTTCAGGCGATAGTCGAGTTCACGGCTCCACTTGCGCCGCAGAAATTCCACCACCTGCGCACGGCCCCGCACAAACTCGGCGCGGTTGCGCCATTCGGTGTCCTCGGTGTAGGCCAGCGCCACGCGCTCCGGATCGCGGGAATTCCAGGCATCTTCGGCCGCCTGCACCTTCTGGCGGGCGGTCTCCTCGGTGAATGGCGGCAAGGGCGGGCGTGGGTTCATAAATTATTTTTCTTTCCTGATCTGGGCTTCCAGTTCGGCTATGCGCTCGCGCAACGGCGCCACCGCCGCCTCCACTTCGGCGGCAGTATAACGGGGTGTGATGTATTTCGGACAGTTCCAATCGAACGAAATGACATCGATGAAAAAGAACCGTTCCACGATCCGCTCCAAGGCCGGGTCCGTGAGTTGCGCGACGAGTTCCGGATGTTTCCGGGCGTCCTCCACTCGGGCATGGCCAAGGATCTTCAGGCGCGTCCGCTGCGGATAATCCATGAGGAACAGGCAAACGCGGTCGTTCGCCGCGAGGTTGCCGGTAGATAGCATCTGGCGGTTGCCCTTGTAATCGGCGAACGCCAGTTCCGTGGGGCTGACCACCCGAAGGAATCCCGGCGGCCCGCCGCGATGCTGCATGTAGGGCCAGCCCTTCTCCGTCACCGTGGCCATATAGAAGCTGTCACGCGACCGGATGAACTGCGCCTCGTCCTCCGTCAGCGCATCGCGTCCGGGCGCGGGCGGCAGGCGCTGGGAGTTGCCGAAATACTGCTGCTGCGCTTTCAGCACCGAGCCGGTAAAGGCAAGTTCAAGGAATTTGGTGGCCATAATTTTTTATAGAATGCCGGGTTTGGAATGCAACAGCTTCGTTCCGTCGCCTGACGCTTCGCTCGGCGACGGGGACGCCGCAGCGCGGCGTCCGCTACCAGGGGCTGTCAAAAAATCAGCGTCTGCCAGCCTTCGGCCAGATAGCGGCGCAGGTTGGAAATGCCCGGCGTGCCCGCCAGCGCCTTGTCCTTGAGCAGCGGAACGCCGCAGGCCTCGACGCCTTTGCTCGCGCCGAAAACGGCGGCACATCCGCACGACGCGCCGACGACCGCCTCGCGCACGGTGTTATAGAGTCCATTCGCCGGATGGGTCGGCTTGGTGAGTTCCTCGGGCCAGCGGGTGCCGGCGCCGTTGAAAACCACTTCGGTCTCGTCACCGGATTTCAGACATTCGTCGGCGATGGCCAGCGCATTAAAAAGGCGGCCCAGGGCTTCGTCACCGGCCTTGGGGTCGGACAGGATGATGATGGCAGTTTTCATTTTCGTTTTTCTATTTTGTGATTGCGGTTATTGTGTCGGCACCGTGCTGATGGCGACGTTCCCAACCTGCACGAGATCAGTAAACCGCGATAGCGGGCATAAAGAAGTGGGATAACCACAAATCGGTGTAAATTTATGACAGCCAGCGACAAAAAATTTCTGAAAATCATGCCCAAACTCAAATCTGGGAGGGTGGACATGCTGCTGGAGGATGTCCTCGGCTGCCGCTGGACCATCAGTGTGCTGCGGGCCGTAGGAAGCGGCGTGAACCGGCCCGGTGCCCTGGAACGTCACATCAAAGGCATCAGCGCAAAAGTCCTGGGCGACCGGCTGAAGAATTTCCACCGCGCCGGGGTCTTCGAACGCGTGCAATTTCCGGAAATCCCTCCGCGCGTGGAATATCATCTGACCGATTTTGGCAAAAAATTTCTAAAACTGTTGAGAGAGGTGGAGCGGCTTCAAGCGGAGATCAACGGCGACGCCCCGGAGAAAACCACTGGTGCCAAATCAGGCCAAAGAAAACGTGCGGTTGGAGGGTAAGAAAATCCAAGCGAGGTTCTCCCGCAGCGATTTTATTTTTATGGGGGTTGGACAGCCAATGTCCAATCCCGGGTGGTAGAATGGCGGTATGAAACTGGATTTAGTTAATGGTCGATGGTTGAGAGTTGAGGGAGGCGAGTCGCCAAGGTTCTGGCGTCTCGGCGGGGGGAACGCGGGCAAAGCCTTGGGAATCAATATTGGTCAACCTTCGTTAAGTTATGTTAAGCCATAAAAATTTAACCAATTTAAAAACTAGCGGCCACGAGCGGCAATTTTTGCCGTTTTGGAAATTTATCCGACTGAATCCGACTGAATCCGAGTGTTAATTTTTTTACGCCCTGCAAAATCCATCCCATGAACCTCATCTGCCATGAAAAAATACACGGCCAAGCAGGCCAGCGCGTTCCACCAACCTTGGCAATCGAAAAATCCGCCTTCACTCTTCGTACTCAAAAACCCGCAACTTTGATTTCGCGGCTTGTTTCGGCGGCCTCATTTCCCTAGCTTGGTTTTTCCCAATCCAATTTTATATGGCTAGCAAACGCAAACTTCGGTACGGCATGGTCGGTGGCGGGCAGAACGCCTTCATTGGCGCGGTGCACCGCATGGCCGCCAATCTCGACGGACAGATCGAACTCGTGGCCGGCGCTTTTTCCTCCGACGCCAAAAACTCCCAGACCACGGGCGAACAGCTTTTTCTGAACCCGAAACGCGTCTATGCCAGCTACGCCGAGATGGCGCGCGGCGAGGCGGCTTTGCCCGCAGACGAACGGATCGATTTCGTGTCCATCGTCACGCCGAACTTTTTGCACGCGCCGGTCGCCACCACCTTTCTCAAAGCGGGCTTTCACGTCGTCTGCGACAAGCCGATGACCCTCACCGTGAAGGAGGCGAAAGCCTTGCGCGACACCGTCCGCAAGAGCGGAAAAGTTTTCGCGCTCACCCACAATTACACCGGCTACCCAATGGTAAAGGAGGCGCGCGAACTCGTCCGCAGCGGCCAGCTTGGCAAGATCCTGAAGATTGTCGCCGAATATCCGCAGGGCTGGTTGCTCGACAAGATCGAGGCGGACGGCCAGAAGCAGGCCGCCTGGCGCGCGGACCCAAAAAAGGCGGGTGCGAGCTGCTGCGTGGGCGATATCGGCACGCACGCGGAGAATCTCGGCCGCTACATCACCGGCCTGCGCATCGAAGAATTGTGCGCGGAGTTCACGTCATTCATCCCCGGCCGCAAGCTGGAGGACGATGCCAACATGCTCATCCGTTATCAGGGCGGCGCGAAGGGAGTGCTGCATTGCTCGCAAATCTCCTGCGGCGAGGAAAACAACCTGAACATCCGCGTCTACGGCACCAAGGGCTCGCTCGCCTGGCAGCAGGAACATCCGAACGAACTGAAGTTCGTGCCCAAGGGCGAAGCCGCGCGCATCCTGCGCCGGGGCAACGGCTACGTTTCCGACGTGGCCAAGAAGTTCACGCGCCTGCCCTTCGGCCATCCCGAGGCGTTCATCGAGGCGTTCGCGAACATTTATCTGGAAGCTGTCGCCGCCATCCGCGCCAACATCGCCGGCAAGCGCGGCTCTTTCGATTTCCCGACCGTGGATGATGGCGTGGAAGGCATGGCGTTCATTGAAACCGCCGTGAAGTCCGCCGCGTCCAACGGCAAATGGACCAAATTTCCCAAGCTTTAAGCCGGCCCAAACATTATTTATGAAAAAACATCTCATCTTGACCACCATCGCAGCCTTTGCGGTCGCCGCCATTTCGGCACACGCCCAGGACAAACCAAAGAACGTCGAAGTCACCATCGATGGTGTCGCCGGCTTTCAAGACACGCCGTTGCAACCGGACGGCAAATGGCACGTGCACGATCCCGCTCGGCCGCAGCCGCCCGTGGTCACGCCCGGCAGCACTTTCAGCCAGCAGGCCGCGCCACCCAGCGACGCCGTGGTGCTGTTCAACGGGAAAGATTTGTCCAACTGGCGCGACAGAAAAGGCGGCGAGGCTCCGTGGCGGGTGGAAGACGGCGTGATGGTTTCCGCCAAGAGCGACATCGAGACGACCGATAAATTCGGCGACATCCAGCTTCACCTCGAATTCAAGGAACCGAACCCGGGCAAGGGCGAAGGCCAGGGCCGGGGCAACAGCGGCGTGTTTTTCATGGGGTTGTATGAAATCCAGGTGCTGGATTGCTATCAGAACAAAACCTATGCCGACGGCGCCACCGGCGGCATCTACGGCCAGCACCCGGCGCTCGCCAATGCCTGCCGCCCGCCTGGCGAATGGCAGACCTACGACATCATCTTCACCGCGCCGCATTTTGGCGACAAAGGCGAGGTGATTTCCCCCGCTTATGTGACGGTGACCTTGAACGGCGTCGTGGTGCAGAACCATCAGGCGATCCGTGGCGCGACCAACTGGAAGAGCCCCGGCAAATACACGGCACACGCGGCGGAATTGCCGATCGCATTGCAATATCACAACAATTCCGTCTCCTTCCGCAACATCTGGGCGCGCCCGGTGCCGCTGGTGAACGATCCTTGAGAAACTTTGCACTCAAAAATTGAAATGAAAAAAATCACCACCTTCCTATCCGTCGCGCTGCTGGCCCTCACCTTGCAGGCTGCGCCCAAAAAACTCCTGGTCGTCACCACGACCACCGGTTTCCGTCATGCTTCCATCCCGACGCTGGAGAAGATGCTGACACAGCTCGGCAAGGACAGCGGCGAGTTCACCGTGGATTTTGTGCAGCAGCCGCCGGGCAAGCCGGCGGCGTTGAAGCAGGACGCCACCGACGCCGAGAAGGCGGTGTTCGCTGTGGACGAGGCGAAGTGGGAGGCAACCCTGAAAACTGCCTTGCAAAAACTGTCGCCGGAGAACCTGAAAAACTACGACGGCGTGGTGTTTGCCAGCACGACGGGTGATCTGCCGATACCCGACAAGCAGGGCTTTCTCGACTGGATCAAGGCCGGACACGCATTCATCGGCCTGCATGCGGCCACCGACACGTTTCACGGCTGGCCCGAGTTCATCGACATGATCGGCGGCGAATTTCAACATCACGGTCCGCAGGTCAGCGTGGACTGCCTGAACCAGGATTTGAAAAATCCTTCTACCGTATCGCTCCCGGCGACATGGACGATCCAGCAGGAGGAAATCTACCAGTTCAAAAATTACGACGCGACCAAAGTCCATGACCTGCTCATCATGGACAAGCACCCGGAGCACAAGGAACAGACGGGCCATTTCCCGGTGAGCTGGTGCAAGGATTACGGCACGGGCAGGGTTTTTTACACTTCCCTCGGCCATCG
>DATHQS010000331.1:0-5138 GCA_035482455.1 Candidatus Acidiferrales bacterium
AAAGCGTTTTATACCCGCCTCCGTGCCGCCGGCAAAAAACCGCTCGTCGCCATGACCGCCTGTATGCGCAAGCTCGTCGTATTGATGAATCACCTCCTCAAAAATGAAAACTTTCAGCTTGCCAGCTAACACCGTTGCTCCTTGGTGACGCCTGATTTGATCAACAGGCACCTAAGCAATGGCGCATCTCCCATCGGAGCCCCGAAAATCAGCCAAGAGGGACAGCAGATGGTTTTGACATTTGATGGATACTGCGAGGTGCGGATTGCGCGAGGCAGAGAGCTTTTGACCGGCGAAAGATACGAACAGATGAAAACGAACATGTTCGTTCTGATTCTCGGTTCGGTAAACCAGGACAAAAACAACGACCCGAGTTTTCCCAAGATCGGGTCCAGGGCTTTAGTCCAGGGCTTGGACACGACGATCGTGACTTTCACGACCAGCGACGGCCGTTTCGACGTTGGGATTACGGCCTTGATGCACACACCCGAGATGGTGGACAGCGTCGCTATTGCCAAAGATTTATCACAAAGATATGACCATCACTAAACGGTCCCAGCCGCCGGAGCCAATTTCGACGGAACGGATCCCGACAAGTCGGGATGCCCGAGGCAGCGGGGTTTGCATCGCGAGCAGGCAGCGGCCCGTTGACGGGATTTTTTCGTTAGGCGGCATCGAACACATCGTACGATACGCGCTCGTATTTGTCGGTTTGAGCCTGCTGTTAACCGCGTGCGCCCACAGCGACACCAACCTGCGGGAACAACTTATCGGAACTTGGTCACATGGTGATTCCGCCGAGCTGACGTTCAATTCGGATGGCAGTTTTAAGTCCAGCGTGAAGACAGATGCAAGTGATGTAAAAAATAATGGAACGTGGCAGGTTCGGGGCGGCGTTTTGATCACGGAAATCAAACACACCGGGGTTTATTATGCGCCAGGGACAACCAATATATTTTCTCAGGGTGGCCCCTACCGCTTTCACAACACGATTATCGTGCTAGATCGTATGCATTTAGCGGTTGCCAGTGACGACGAGTGGCAGCATCCGTATGGCGGTGGAACAACAAATGTCTGGGAGCGCAGATAGTAAAACCAGAGCCATGATCTTCACCAACTCATACTTCCGGGCGTTTGTGGTTTGCGTGGGGCTTTGCATCAGCGTGGTGCTGATGAGCTTCTACCGCTATGGCGTTGATTATTGGAGCGGCGGGCGGACCCGCATCATTTTATCCATGCTGGGCGTTTCTTTGACCATCACCATCGGCCTGGTCGGCTCGTTTTCACGCCGGACGGAAAAACCCTGGCCGTGGGGGAAGACGGTCCTGGCTTGTTTTATCTGCTGGCTGGCCACGCTGTTGCTCATGGCGTTTTTCGTTTCCACTTTTATCAGATGAAGCGATTGGCGCTTGAGCGGGCGGCCCGGGTTTTACGTTAAATAATTACACACATCATGAAAACATCAGCTCGAAAACGACTGGGTGCGATTTTCTTTTTTGGAAGCATTGCTGTTGCCCTTGTGCTGCAGTTCACAGGTTACCCGTTCATCGGTTTTGCCAGCAAGGTTTCGCCAATGATTGTTTGGCATGACATATCCATCCACTGGGCCGTGCTTCCCGTCGTTGCCGTCGCAATATTGAGCCTGTTTTGTTGGCTGCTCCCTGTTCGAAAACATACACGACATCAATAAAACAGATGTAAACGATGCGCCTGCCAGACAATCCAGCTTTTACATTAGGCGACAATCACAATCAAAGGAAATGAACATGAACCGTTTACTTTTTGCCATGGTGACCGCGTTAGGGTGCGCCCTGCCCTGTTTGGAGCAGGCGCGCGCTGCCACCAATGCGGTGAGCCAGGTTGACCACAGCATCGGCAAGGAGCCGGCGTATCAATCCACGCCCAAGTACAGCCTCATCACTCTCGGCACCAACGGCGAGGTGAAGGTGTGGATGGTGGAGGATGGCCGGCGGTTGTTCGTGGACAAGAATGCCAATGGCGACCTGACGGATGACGGGCCGCCCATCGAGCCGAGCAACGACCGGCATCTGGACGCGACCCGTTGGGATTTTGATTATTTGCTGGAGGCCATCACGCCGACCAACGGGTCGCGGCACACGAGTTTTGATCTGCGCCGCTGGAATTACAACGACAAGGAGGACGAGTACGGGTTGTCGCTCTCCGTGGACGACAAGATGCCGATGTATGCGGGCTGGTTCGGCACGTTCTGGTCCACCAACCGCGAGCAGGCGCCGGTGATCCATCTGGGCGGGCCGTTCACGCCGAAGATTTTGCGGCGGGATGCCTTCACGATCGGCGAGGCGCATCAGCGGTTGAGCCTGTGTTTCGTCAATCCCGGGTCCGGGCCGGGCGCGGTGTCGCGGCTGAGCATCGACGCCCTGCCCCGTTTTGTGGTGCCGGTGTTGAATATCGAATGGCCGACCGCCGGCAAGCCGTTGCGGGTCTCGTATGATTTGACGCAACGTTGCTGTTATTGGGAGTTCTACACGACGGAGTTTGAGCTGCCGAAGGGCGTGGTGCCGGGCCAGGCGAAGCTGACAGTCCAACTGCCCCCGAGCGGGATGCCGATCGAGCTGACGACGACGGAGCTGACGGTGCCGGTGGTGGCGGCGCACTAGGCGTGAGGGGATGCCAGATGCGAGATGCGGGTCTGGCGTTTAGGCTAGACAACGGGTTTGACCGGGAATACTTCTTGGCCATGGCCAAAGACTCACTGCGCGGGTCAAGGGTAGGCTGCAAGCTGCGTTGCCCATTATACGATAGCTGGATAAACTAAATTCAATATGCAAAACCGCCGTCGCATGGGGGATGATGGACGGCATAAAACGATCGGAAATTTTGACGCAGGAGAAAATCATGAAAACTGAGCGAATCGTAGCCAAGGATATGGACGAGTATATCGGCAACTTCCCGAAGGATGTCCGGGAGATTCTGGAAAAGATAAGGATTACGATTAGAAAAGCGGCGCCACGCGCTGAGGAGAAGATTGGTTATGGAATACCGACTTTCACCCTGAAAGGTAATTTGGTTCATTTTGCCGCGTTCAAAAAGCACATCGGGTTTTATCCCACGCCTTCTGGAATCGGGCAATTTAAGCAGGAGCTGTCGGTTTATGAGGGCGCAAAGGGCTCGGTGCAGTTTCCATTGGATAAACCCATTCCTTTTGGCCTGATAAACAAAATCGTAAAATTTAGAGTGCAGGAAAATTTGAAAAAGGCAGGTTAGGCACATCCACACACCACCACAATTATGGCGAAGCAAAAAGAAAAGGACGTGTTCGCGCCTCTGGTCGAGGCGGAAACCAACGGCGACAACTACGACATCAGCACGGAGGACATCATCACCCGGCTGAAGCAGTGGCAGAAGGTCTGTTCCTTCCGCATCAGCGGCGTGGACTACAACACGGTCACGCTGAAGTTCGACACCCTGCCCAAAGACATCGCGGCGTTTGTCCGCGAGGCGTATGATCTTTGCCCCGACCTGGTCCAGATCGATGAGGAGATCGACCTGCCGCTGCTGGAGAAGCAGCTGCCGAAAACCAAGAAACTCGACCTTTGGTGGGATTGAGCAGGACGACCTTGCCGGCCCGGCCATGCGCTGCAGCGAATCTTGGCAGATCGGGATTCACGCTTGAGCCGGAGCCGCAGCCTTGAAGTAGAAAGCAAGTTGAAGGTTGCAGGCACCTGGTTGCTGGATGCTGTTGGATGCTGTCTTTGTGTATGGCCGGGGACGTTGCCCGACATTAGACTTTTGCTGTCCGTGTCCTGTGCTATACTTTCCCCCCATGTACCGGACGCAGGATTTACACGTAAAAGAAATCGTCCCGCTGCTGTCGCCGCGCGCCATCAAGGCCGTGTCGCCGGTGAGCGAGGCGATCAACGCCACCGTCGCCCGCAGCCGCGAGCGCATCATCCGCATTTTGCGCCAGGAAGACCCGCGCCTCCTCGTCGTCATCGGCCCCTGCTCCATCCATGATGAAAAATCCGCGCTGGAATACGCCGCCAAGCTGAACGCGTTGCGCATAGAGTTTGCCGACCGCATGCAGATCGTCATGCGCGTCTATTTCGAAAAACCCCGCACCACCATCGGCTGGAAGGGCCTCATCAACGACCCGCACCTGGACAATTCGCAGGACATCGAGACGGGCTTGCAGCGCGCACGGAAGCTGTTGCTGGAGATCACGGGCATGGGCATGCCGGCGGCGACAGAATTTCTGGACCCGATCGTGCCGCAATACATCGCGGACCTCGTCACGTGGGCGGCGATCGGCGCGCGTACGACGGAATCGCAGACGCATCGCGAGATGGCCAGCGGTCTGTCCATGCCGGTGGGCCTGAAAAATTCCACGGACGGCAGCCTGCAGGTGGCCATCGACGCCATGGGCGCGACGCGGCATTCGCACAGTTTTCTCGGCATCAATGAGGAGGGCGTGACAAGCATCGTCCGCACCAACGGCAACCCCAACGCCCACGTCGTCCTCCGCGGCGGCCGCGCCATGACCAATTACGACGCGGCGAGCATCAGCGCGGCGGAGGCGAAGCTGGCATCGGAAAAACTTCCGCCGGTGCTCATGGTGGATTGCAGCCACGCCAACTCGGAAAAGAAATTCGCCAAGCAGGAAGACGTCTGGCACAGCGTCATCGAACAACGCATCGGCGGCACGAAGTCGCTGATCGGCATCATGGTGGAAAGCCATTTGAGCGAGGGCAACCAGCCCATCCCGAAAAATCTTTCCGACCTGCGCTACGGCGTGAGCATCACGGATTCCTGCATCGGCTGGGAAACCACCGAGCGTATGCTGCGATGGGGGCATGAACAGTTGGCGAAAAATTCGTAAACGTAGTTCAATAAAATGCCTCAATGAGCGCCAAAACATTTGATCCAATCGCCCCGTGGTTTGTCGCTGCCGAGGCGCTGGGTGAATATATTGGCATCCGGTTTGGGCGGATTGCACCGGGCAAAACGGAGCCGGAGTGGATCTTTTTACGCCATGCGGAGTTTGATGGCGTCGGGGGTTTGGCGGACATATTCCGGCGTCGCGGCGCGACGGTCGCTACGCTGCCCCAAATCAAGCATCCGGCAGAACCATCGCTGCTGCCGTTGCTCAAGATGGCGCC
>DATHQS010000332.1:0-27712 GCA_035482455.1 Candidatus Acidiferrales bacterium
AAGACGATTTGATGCGCCTGTTCGGCAGCGACCGCATCGTGAAATTGATGGAGCGCATGGGGCTGGAGGAAGGCGAAGAGCTGAAGCATACCTTGCTGAACCGTTCCATCCAGCAGGCGCAGAAGCGCGTGGAGGGCCACAACTTCCAGCAGCGCAAACGCACGCTGGAATATGACGATGTGATGAACAAGCAGCGCGAGGTCGTTTACGGCTTCCGCAACGAGATCATCAACAACGATGACGTGCGCGACCGCCTGATGGACATCATCGAGGAGGTCGTGGTGCTCAAGGTGGAACAGTTCACCTCCGCCGAGACCGATGTGCAGGAATGGAAGATCCGCCAGCTCGCGGACTGGGTGAACCTGAATTTCCCGCTGGGCATGCCTGAAGGCGAAATCGTGAAGGCCGCGCACTCCGGCAAGGAACGGCCCGTGGCGGACTCGCTGTTTGGCGGCCTGAGCGAGGCGCAGTTCGCCGTGTGCAATTTCATCAGCGACGCCATCCGCAAGGCTTACGAACTCAAGGTGAGTTTTGAGGAGCCGGAGAAGCTGACGACGGTGGAGCGCTACACGATTTTGCAGGCCATTGACAAGATGTGGCAGGAACATCTGTACGAGATGGACAGCCTGCGCCAGAGCATCGGCCTGCGTGCGCATGGCCAGCGTGATCCGTTGCTGGAATACAAGGCGGAAGCGTTCAAGATCTTTGACGAGTTGATGGTGAACATCAAAACGGAAATTTGCCATAACGTCTTCCGCAGCGCGTCGTCGTTGATGGCGTTCGAGAATTTCATGCGCAATGCGCCGACCAGCACAAAACATGAACCGCCGCCGAGCCCCATGGACGGCGGCAAGACGCCAGGCAAACCAAACAAGGCGAGTGACATCGTGAGTGAGGCGGCCAATGACCTTAATAAACCGAAGCCGAAGCCGAAGCAAACCGGTCCGAAGGTCGGTCGCAATGACCCGTGCCCCTGCGGCAGCGGCAAAAAATACAAGCAGTGCTGCGGCAAGTAAATTGGTAACGCCATCATCTGGGCAGAATTAAATTCTACCTGAATTTTACCATGTATCGCATTGGCATCGACCTTGGCGGAACCAAAATCGAAGGCGTCATCCTTGGCCCGGACGGCAAGGAAATCACCCGCAAACGCATCGCGACGGAACGGGAGCACGGCTACCAGCACATCCTGAACCGGCTGAAATCCATCCATGACGAATTGGTGGCCACGGTTCCTGGGCAGCCGACAACCTTTGGCATCGGCACGCCCGGCGCGATTTCGCCGCGCACCGGTCTGCTGAAAAATTCCAACACCGTTTGCATGAACGGCCAGCCGGTGAAAACCGACCTGGAAAAGATGCTTGGCCGCAAGATTGAGATCCAGAATGACGCGAACTGTTTTGCGATGGCCGAGGCGTTGATGGGGGCGGGCAGGGGAAAGAAGCTGGTCTTCGGCGTCATCATGGGCACCGGTTGCGGCGGCGGCATTGTGTACAAGGGCGAGGTGTTCACGGGCGCGCAGGCCATCGCGGGGGAATGGGGGCACATGAGCACCGACCCGCAGGGGCCGCTGTGTTACTGCGGCCAGCGCGGCTGCACGGAGACGTACATCAGCGGCGGCGGATTGGAGAACCGGTACGCGGAAAAATTCGGCGTGCGGCGCCCGCTCAAGGAAGTGGAGCGCGATTATTTTGCCGGGGAACCAAAGGCGGTGGAGTTTATGCAGGAATTTTTTAACCGCTTCGGCCGTGCCATCGCCAACCTGATCGACATCCTTGATCCGGACATGGTTGTGCTGGGCGGGGGTGTCTCAAATTTCCCCGCCGTGTATACCGAAGGGGTGGCGGCGGTGCGGAAATATGTTTTCACGGATGAACTGGAGACGCCCATCATGAAACATCAACTGGGTGATTCGGCGGGTGTGCTGGGTGCGGCGCTGGTGGGCATTTAAGTTGGAAAATTTCCAAAATAGCTTGCATGGGCGGCATGACCTTTGCTAAAAGCAAATGGTTTGCAATTAGGAAAGCGTCATTTTAAGCCGTATGGCAAGGCGGGTATCGCCTTGTTACTGGCCGGTCTTGTCCTGCTGCTGGACGCGATGGCGGCCTGTCCCGCGCTGCACGAACTGATTCACCATGACGCGGGTTTGCCGGAACATCAGTGCGCGGTCACGCTGTTCGCCCACGGCAAGGTAGACTCGGCGGCGGTCGATGTTCCGGTGGTTGCAACCGCCATTCCCGTCGAAGCAACCCCGCAGATCGCATTTTCCATTTTCAGCCCGGCCATTCAAAATCTTCCGGCTGGCCGCGCTCCGCCCGTTCTTCCTGCAGTTTCTTGATTCATCGGTTTCAACCGGCGTGATCCGTCCGGTTTGAAATTGTTTCCATAATTAAATTAAAACCTTTGCATTGCGCCATGGGCGTCATGCAGGGCGCGGATGCCTGCAAGGCTTCGCGAAGTCGTATGAATTATTAATCCATCAAGATCATGAAAAATTCAACCCAGCAGGAAAACAGTTATCGCAGCATTTATTGGTCGGTCATTTCACTCGTCGCATTGTCTTGCGGCGGAGCGGCACAGGCGCAGACGAACGGCCTGGCCGTATCGGGCGGTTCCACCAACGTGACCGACCTTGGCAAAATCACGGTGGTCGGCCAGTTGAACCAGGCGCGCAGCCAGATCATGCCCAACCTGGGCGCAACGGCCTACACACAGACAAAGGAGCAGATCGAATCGTCGTCGCAAGGCGGCAACGCGCCGTTCGGGCAGGTGATCTTGCGCGCACCCGGCGTGGCGCAGGACAACGCCGCGTCGAACGGCCTGCACGTTCGCGGCGAACATGCGAACTTGCAATACCGCATCAACGACGTGTTGTTGCCGGAGGGCATTTCGGGGTTCGGCCTGGAACTGGACCCGCGTTTTGTGGACTCCATGCAACTCATCACCGGCTCGCTGCCGGCGCAATATGGCTTCCGCACGGCGGGCGTCATCGACATCCAGACCAAAAGCGGCGCGTTTGATAACGGTGGCGAGGCATCCGTATATGGCGGCAGTTATGACACGGTCCGTCCAAGCTTTGAATACGGCGGAGCCGATGGGAAATTCAATTACTTCGTCAACGGCAGCTATGACCACAATGCGCTGGGCATCGAGAATCCGACCGCGAGCCACAGCGCCATCCACGACGTCACGGACCAGGGCAAGTTCTTCACCTATATGTCCTACCTCATCGACGATACGAGCCGTGTGAGTTTCATCGGCAGCGCGTCTTACAGTGATTTTCAAATTCCGAACACGCCGGGATTGCCGGCCGGCACCGCGTCGGACCCCGGCAACACCCCCTGGAACACGCCCGGCAGCGGGCTGCCGATGAATTTTGATTCATCAACCTTGAATGAAAATCAGAACGAACAGAATTATTACGGCGTCGTCACCTATCAAAAGACGGCGGGCGACCTGGATTACCAGCTTTCCCTCTTCGGGCGCAACAGCAGCGTCCATTTCACGCCCGACCCGGTTGGCGACCTTTACTTCAACGGCGTGGCCAGTGATGTACAACGGAAGCTTTACAGCGGCGGGGTGGAGGTTGACGGCAGTTATCAGCTGAACGACAAACATACGATTCGCGGGGGCGGGATGTTTCTGGGCGAATATGTGGTGGAGGATTCGACCACCACCGTATTTGCGGAGAACGGTGCGGGGACCCCGACCGGCCCGGCGTTTCCCATCACGGACAACGGCAACCTCCACGGCTTGTTCACCGGCCTGTATTTGCAGGATGAGTGGAAAGTCCTGGACAAGGTCACGCTGAACTACGGCGCACGCTTCGACGTCTTCAACTCATCGTTCGACAACGAATGGCAGATCAGCCCGCGCGTCAACCTCATCTGGCAGCCGCGCGAGTCGACGACTTTGCATGCGGGTTACTCGCGCTACTTCACCCCGCCGCCGGTGGAAGGCGTTTCCGGCGGCTCGGTGGCGAAATTCGACGGCACCTCGAACTCGACCGGAAATGACCAGGACGATCCGGTCAAGGCCGAGCGCGCGGATTATTACGATGTCGGCATCAGCCAGAAGCTCGCGCCGGGACTGACAGTGGGCCTGGATGGCTATTACAAACATGCCCACAACCAGTTGGACGACGGCCTGTTCGGCCAGACGCTTATCCTCTCGGCTTTCAATTACGCCAAAGGGGAAATCTATGGTGTCGAAGCCACCGGCAGTTATGAGCACGGCGGTTTTTCCACCTACGCAAATCTCGCCTTGTCGGTGGCCCGCGGGGAAAACTGGAACTCCTCGCAATTCCTTTTCGGCCCCGGTGGCCCGGGCTCGGATCTGGCGTATGTCCAAAATCACTGGATTTATCTCGACCACGACCAGCGCGTGACCGGCTCTTTTGGCGCGGCTTACACGTGGAAGGAGGGTGAAAAGAACAGCACCCGCGTCTATGTGGACGCGCTTTACGGCAGCGGCCTGCGTACGGACGCAACCGACAGCATGGGCAACAACGTCCCGAATGGCGGCAGCGTGCCCAGCTATTACTCGGTCAACCTTGGCGCGGAACAAACTTTCAAGGTTGGCAAAACGCAACTTTTGAAGGCCCGCCTGGACATCGTGAACGTCACGGACAATTCGTATGAGTTGCGCGATGGCGGCGGCGTGGGCGTGAACGCCGCGTCGTTCGGCGAACGCATCGGCTTCTTTGGCTCGATCAGCTATGTGTTCTGAAATGACCCGATGAAAAACATGGATGCAAACCGGACGAGTCCTGGTTACGAGCTGAAAGGCGAACTGGCGCGGCTCTGCCTGTCCGCGGCCCGTCGTGACCCGCAACTCAAGCTGGCGTGGACGAATTCGGTTTGCATCTTTTTTTTGGTCATCGGAATCATCGGTGCAAAACGCGGGCTGATTGCCATCAAGCCGGTGCCGCCCATCGCCGAAGTCATCCCTGTCGTCGTCGAGCCGTTGACGTTGCCTCCGCAGGAGGCCACGGAGCAAAAGCAAAATCCCGACGAGGATAAAAACGACACGCCGCGCGTGGCGGTGGCCATGCCGCAAGCACCCAACATCAGCTTTGCGGTTCCCACCATCGGCTCGCTGGTGGTGCCGGCCAATCTCGCCAGTGCTCCACCGCTGGAGCCGTTGCGGACGGCGGCGCAGATCAATGCCGTCAGCAGCACGGGCACGGGCGGCGACCGGCCGCAGCCGTCCTATCCAAAAATCGCGCTGGAAGAAGGCGAGCAGGGGACGGTGCGCCTCATGCTCAGCGGCGACGCGGCGGGCAATGTGCTTTCCGTGGACGTCAAGGAATCCTCCGGCTTCCCGGTGCTGGACCGCGGCAGCGTTGAATTCATCAAACGCCATTGGCGGTTGCCGGCCGGTGCGGGCAGCCAGGTTTTCGAGACCGAGATCACTTACAAACTCCAACTAAACTAAATTCACCAAACCAACATTCCATGAATCCCATGCTTGCAAACATCGTTTTTCAATTTTTTGGCAAAGGCGGTCCGATCATGTGGCCGATCCTCGCCAGCGCCATCGTGGCCGTCGCCGTCGTCGGCGAACGCACGTTCTGGTGGCTGCGCGAAAACCGCAAGCGCGACCCGCAAAAGCTGGAACAACTGCTGGCCGCGCTGGAAAATGACGACATCGCCGCCGCAAAGAAGATTTCCGACGGCTCGGAAGACGCGGTCATCCGCATGGTGCATCACGGCCTTGGCCATGTCGGCCACGTGCATAGCTCCTTGCTGGGGGCGCTGCAGCTGGCGGCGGGCATCGAACTCAAGCGCGCCGGGCGATTCCTCACGGTGATGGACACGCTCGTCACGCTGGCCCCGTTGCTTGGTTTGCTGGGCACGGTCACGGGACTGATGCGCGCCTTCCTGAACATCGGCAGCGCGGAGCTTTCCGTTTCGGCCGTCACCGGCGGCATCGGCGAGGCGCTGATCGCGACGGCGTGCGGCCTCGGCATCGCCATCTTCGCATTGATCCCCTACAACTATTTCTCCGCCAAGGTCACGCAGTTGCAATTCGACCTGGAAACGGCGGCGACCAACGTCGAGGTGATGGTCGGCGGGGGAAAAGGACATGACACCGTGCATCTGACGAAAACCGCGCCGGCAGGCCAGCCGGGCGGGCACTGAAATTTTGATGAAGCTGCCATCGCCCATCCCGAAACGTCGCGCGCGGATTGTCATCATTCCGCTGATCGACATCATGTTCTTTCTGCTCGCGTCGTTCATGATGATCAGTTTGCAGATGAGCCGGACCGCGAACATCAAGGTAAACCTGCCGCCGGCCACGGAGGCGCGGCAGGATTACAAGCCAGACATGGTGAACATCGCCGTGGACAAGTCGGGCACGGTCTGGCTGGAAAAGAAGACGATCACGCTGCCGGAATTGAGCCTGGTTTTGAGCAACCGATTTCGCGCCAACCCCGGCCTGCCGGTCTACATCAGCGGCGACCGCGACACGCTGCATGGCGACATGGTGAATGTTTATGAGGCCGTCCGCAGCGCAGGCATCCAGAAGGTCGCGTTCATGACCGGCAACCAAAACTCAACCGCGCCATGAAAATCCGCTCGCCCATTTCAGAAAAGAAGTCACGGCTGGAAATCATCCCGTTGATCGACATCATGTTCTTTCTGCTCGCGTCATTCATGATGATCAGCTTGCAGATGCAGATCGTCCGCACCATCAAGTCCAACCTGCCGACGGCGACGCTCGCGACTTCCAGCACGAAACCGGACATCATCAACCTGCTTGTGAACCGCGACGGCCAGGTTTCCGTGGATAAAAAGGCCATGTCATTTTCCGACCTGAACACGCTGCTGACGAACCGTTACAGCCTGAACACAAACCTGCCCGTCTATATCACCGGCGCGAAGGATGCCACGCACGGTTCGGTGGTCTATGTTTTGGATTTTGTGAGACACGCGGGCATCCAGCGCGTTGCCATCGCCGTCAAAGCCGCCCCCGACCAACCATGAAGAATTTTCAACAAAACCTGCTCATCACGCTCGCGCTGGCGCTCTGCGGCCTCTGTGCCTGGCAATGGTATGAACAAACCGTCCAGCGCGAGGAGATCACGACCTTGAACGGGATCGTTTATCAAAAAAACTCGGACATCCAAAATGACACCAACTCCATCGCGACGCTGGGCCACCAGATCGAACAGATGGACCTGCGCATCACCGAGATCAAATCGGCCGCCGCGACCAACGAACTGCTGGTCGTGGAGCAGAAGCGGGAGATCAGCAAGCTGCAGTTCGAAAACCTGAATCTCACCAATGAGGTCACGCAATACAAACAGGTGGTGGACACGTTGACGTCGAAATTGAAGGACGCCTACGCCGACCTGGGGAAACAGAACGAAGCCATCACCAATCTCGTGGCCCAGCGCGATGACTTCGTGAAAAAGTACAACGACGAGGTGAAGGACCGGAACGATGTCGTGGCCAAATACAACGACCTGGCCAGCCAGGTGCAGAAACAAAAAGGAGGCAATCCATGACAGACATTAAAGAGCAACCCGCCCGCTCATTGACCAATTCAGGGCATCGGGATTTACTCATCATTGCTTTGCTGCTGGTGCTGGCGTTTTGTCTCGCGGCGCGCGTTGGTCCGCAATTGGAGACCCGGCTTGTCGCCAATGGTGCGGGTGATGACGACCCGGTGGCACGGTGGCTGGGCGACAGCCGCCGGATGTTCGCCATGAGTTTTTACACCAAGGCCGATGCCTATTTCCACAGCGGCTATTACCCGACAATCTACGACAACAACGCACCGTTCAAAACGGCGCACATGGCCGAGGATTCCGGCGCGGCAGAAAGCAAGAACACCGGGGATGAAGACAGCTTTCTCGGTACCCCCCATGACTGGATTGAGCGTGTCAATCGCAACATGTTCCCATCCCATCACACCCATCTTGATCAGGGCGGTGCGTCTGGCGATCTTGGCGACAGCTCGCAGGTGAAGGAAATCCTGCCGTGGCTTAAGATTTCGGCGGAACTCGACCCGCATCGCATTGAGACCTACCTCGTTACCGCCTTCTGGCTGCGCGTGCGGATGAACAAGCTGGATGACGCGGAAGAATTTCTCCGCGACGGACTACGGGAGAACCCAGGCAGTGCGGCGATCTTGTTTGAACTGGGGCAGCTTTACAACGAAGGCCGGCACAGTCCGGATCAGGCGCGAAATCTGTATCTGGCCGCACTCGACAATTGGGGCAAGGAGAACACGGGCAAGGACGAGCAGGATAAATTTTTGTTCGGTCATATCACCGGTGCGCTGGCGAAGCTGGAGGAGCAGCAGCATGACATTCCCAAAGCCATCGGGTACTTGAAACTGCTTAAACGGACCGCCCCCGACCCGGCAGCAATCCAGAAGCAGATTGATGAACTCCAACAGAAATCAGCCGCCCAACCATGAACAACCATCCCATTGAAATCAAAAACTTGCGGGTGGAATACCCGTCGACCGGACGCGGTGTTCCGGCAAAAACCGCCGTCGCCGATCTGAACCTTGAAATCTGTTCCGGCGAAATCTTCGGCCTGCTTGGTCCGAATGGCGCGGGCAAGACGACCACGATGAATGTGCTGCTCGGCTTCACGAACGCCACGGCCGGTGACGCGAGCATTTTTGGCCGCAGCGCGCGCGACCCGCAGGCGCGGCAAAATCTCGGCTACCTGCCCGAGTTGACCTACTACTACAAATTTCTCACCGCCGAGGAACTGCTCCGCTACTACGCCCGGATTTTCAAGATTCCCAAGGCACAACGCGACCAGCGCGTGGATGCCGTGCTGAAACTGGTGGACCTGGACCATGCACGCAAGCGGCTCATCAAAACCTATTCCAAGGGAATGCAGCAGCGGATCGGGCTTGCGCAGGCGCTCATCAACGACCCCGGACTGCTCATCCTCGATGAGCCGACCAGCGGGCTTGATCCCGTTGGCCGGATGCAGGTACGCGAGATCATCACCCGCCTCAAGGATGAGGGCAAAACGGTCTTGTTCTCGTCCCATGAACTCGGTGAAGTCGAAACCGTTTGTGACCGCGTGGCGATCCTGCACGAGGGACGGTTGCGGGTCATCGGCGCGGTGGATGCGCTCGTCAAGGAACATGATTGCGGCCTGGAACAGCTGTTTCTCCGTGTCATCGGCTATCAACCCAAACTCAAAACCGCCTGACCCATGAACAACATTTTTGTCATCACCAGCATCGTCCTGAAGGAGCTCATCCGGCGCAAGGACGCCTATGTTCTGCTGATCATCACCGTGCTGCTCACGCTGCTTTCCGGTTCGGTCAACTTCTTTGGCGACTTGAGGACGGTGCGCTACATGAAGGAAATCTGTTTGCTGCTTGTGTGGATCTGTTCTGTTGTCATCGCCGTCACCTTGACGGCACGGCAGCTTCACGCCGAGCGTGAAAGCCGTACGCTATTTTCCCTGCTTTCAAAGCCGGTGAGCCGTAACGAACTCATCCTGGGAAAATTCTCCGGTTGTTGGATTGCCTGCGGCGTGGCGTTGCTGGCCTTCTACGGCTTTTTCGTGGTGACCGCCGTTTCGCGCGGCGATGGCTGGCGGTTGCCGGAACATTTTCAGGCGTTTTGGCTGCACTGGATCATGCTCGGAATCATCGTGGCCATGGTGTTGTGCGGGTCGCTGGTCTTCACCGCGCCTTCATCCAATGCCACCATCAATATCGTGATCATCGTTGGCATTCTCATGCTGGGCCGGCATCTCGGCAAACTGGCATTGCACATGAACGGGCCGACGCAGGCCGTGGCGCTTGCCGCCTATTATGCCATGCCGCACCTGGAATTTTACGACCTGCGCGACCTCATTATCCACGACTGGCCGCCGGTCAAATGGAACATCGTTGGTTTTGTCACACTGTACGGCATGGCTTATGCCGGCGCCTTTCTTGGGCTGGCGTGCTTCCTGTTCCGCCGTAAACCGCTTAACGCTTGAAATGATATGCCTGAACCATTGCTGCTCATTCACGGATTGAAAAAATCCTTTGCCACGCCTGACGGCGGGCATCAACTCATCGTGGATGTGCCGGACTTTTCGCTCGATGCACAGATACAAGTTGCGCTGGCAGGTGAAAGCGGTTCTGGCAAGACGACGTTCCTGAATCTCATCGCGGGAATCCTCAAACCGGATGATGGCAAGATTTTGCTGGATGGCGCGGACATGGCCATGCTTGCCGAATCGAAACGTGACCGGCTGCGGGCGGAAAAGATCGGTTATATCTTTCAGACTTTCAATCTGCTGCAAGGCTACACCTGCCTGGAAAATGTCCTGCTTGGCATGGCATTCGGAAAGGGCGTTGACAGGAGCTTTGCCGAAGGTTTGTTAAAGCGCGTCGGGTTAGGTGACCGGCTGCATCATCGTCCACGCCAGCTCTCCACCGGCCAGCAACAGCGTGTTGCCGTCGCCCGCGCCCTGGCGAATAAACCAAAACTGGTCCTGGCGGACGAGCCGACCGGCAATCTCGACCATAAAAATGCGCGGGAATCGCTGGCGTTGATCCGCGAAGCGTGCCGTGAAAATGGCGCAGCCCTGTTGCTCGTCAGTCATGACCGTGAAGTGTTGTCACGGTTCGACCATGTCCAGCAACTTGACCGCATCAACCGGGCGGCACAGGCGGAGGCGATTGTATGAACATCTGGCGCATCGTTTTTAAAAGCCTGCGGCAGCACGCGCTGTCGACATGCGTGACGGCGTTTTCCATCGCGCTTGCCGGCGGGTTGCTGATGTCGGTATGGGCGGTCAAGCAGCAGTCGCAGGCGACATTTACGGGAGTGAATGCGGGCTTTGACGCGGTGCTGGGCGCACGTGGTTCAAAGCTGCAGCTCGTCCTTAATGCGATTTTCCACCTCGAAGCCTCGCCGGGCAATCTCGCATGGTCGGATTACCTGGACATCAAAAAGAATCCGAGCGTGGAACTCGCTGTGCCGTTGGCCGTGGGCGACAACTACCACGGCTACCGGCTGGTCGGCACGCTGCCGGAACTGTTCGACAAGGCAGAGTATTCACCCGGCAAAAAATTTGAACTGCAACCGGGTGGCACGATGTTCGACCCGGCACGGCGTGAGGGGGTGGTGGGAGATTTCGTCGCGCGCAAAATGAATTTGAAGGTTGGCGACACCTTTCATCCCTTTCATGGCTTGATCTTCAATGAAAAGAACCAGCACGCGGAAACTTACGTTGTGGTGGGCATCCTCAAGCCGTCAAACACACCTGCCGACCGCGTGATCTGGATTCCTTTGGAAGGCATCCAGAAAATGAGCGGACACGATCCACGCGCCGCGACAGATGTAAGCGCGGTGCTGGTGAAGCTCAAGGCCGGGAGTGCCATCGCCGGGTTCCAGATGGACATGATGTATAACAAGCAGGGGAACCGGCTGACCTTCGCGTGGCCGATTGGCAGCGTGATGGCGGAATTGTTCGACAAGATCGGCTGGTTTGACCGTGTGCTGTCGCTGGTTTCGTATCTGGTGGCCATCGTCGCCACG
Source organism: Candidatus Acidiferrales bacterium (assembly GCA_035482455.1). Taxonomy (GTDB): domain Bacteria; phylum Verrucomicrobiota; class Verrucomicrobiia; order Limisphaerales; family UBA11358; genus UBA11358. The sequence continues at coordinate 11,522 of DATHQS010000332.1, forward strand.
GCGTCAATTCTGGCGGGCATCTACAATTCGATGAACGAGCGCCGTCGGGAAATCGCCATCCTGCGCGCACTGGGTGCGCGACGTTTCACCATTTTCACCGCGATTCTGCTGGAGGCGGCAATGATTTCCGCCATCGGCATGGCGGCGGGCTTCGTGGTTTATGCCATCATCGTCACTGTTGTCGCAGGCGTGATGCGAGCGCAAACCGGCGTGGTGATCGAACCGTGGAAATTTAACGCGGTGATGCTCTGGGCGCCCGCCATGCTGGTTGCGCTGGGCGCGCTGGCGGGAATCATCCCCGCATTCAAAGCCTACCGCACGGACGTTGCGGAAAATCTCACCCCCCACTCTTGAACCTCAACCAGACCAAAAATGAAATTCATCATACTGCTCTGCATCGGACTGGCCGCCGGATTTATTGGCGGATGTTCCAAGACTGAAAATGTCCCAGCCACGGGCGATGGGATGGTCCACAAGCATGAACATCACCCACCGCACCACGGCACGCCGGTCGTGCTGGGTGACGAGGAGTACCATGTTGAACTCGTGCTGGACGCGGCCGCCGGAAAATTGCAGGCGTATGTGCTGGATGGAGAACTGGAGAATTTCATCCGCATTGAGCCGGAGTCGTTTGACATCACAGCCAAGGTTCCGGGACGGGATGAAACACTGACCTTGAAGGCCGTCGCCAACTCCGCCACGGGCGAAAAAATCGGCGACACCTCACTCTTTGAGGCGCAGGCGGATTGGCTTAAAACCCTGACGAGCTTTGACGCCGCGATAAAGGAAATCAACGTGCGTGGGAAAAGTTATACGAATGTCGTGTTCAATTTCCCGAAAGGAAACGATGCCGATGCAACAGAGCAAAAGTGAGCGTGAGGCGAAGAAAATGGCGGCGGCCAACCGGCGAAGCTATGTCAGCATGGCCTTGGCCTTTGCCGTGTTTATGCTGCTGCTCGTGCCGGTGCTGCTGAATATCCGCACGGGTTCGCCACTGGCGATGGTGCAGGCACAAGTGCAGCGCGGGGAGGCAATTGATCCGGCTGCCACAAAGGCGGCCTTCAATCCGGCCACAACTGTACTGGCGGCCTTGTCCAACTCCATCTCGGCAACTGCGCCGGCAAACCGTCCAAAGCTGGTGTCGGTAGATTCCAATTCATTGCCGGAAATCATCAGGCAGGACGGCACGACATATCTCAACCTGACCTTTGCCACGCTCGCATCATTTCCCTTCAAGGTCACACCGGAGGTTGCCGACGCCAGTGTCAACCCAGCCGTCGCCTCGCGGCTTACACGGGAGCAAGTGCCGGGTCCAGTGAAGGCGTTGAGCGAGAAACCGGCTGGTGTCACCGGCTTCATGCTGCCAGTGCGCGTGGAGGGGGGATTGACCAGCAATTTTCTTTTGCTCCGGAACCAGTCCGCCTGTTGTTATGGCGTGATACCGCGCGTCAACGAGTGGGTCATAGTGCGCATGGCGGGCAGGGGCGTCAAGCCGGTCATGGATGTGCCGGTTACGGCGCTTGGCACTTTCCATGTGGGCGAGATGCGCGAAAATGGCCAGCTCGTCGGCATTTACACTCTCGATTGCAACCAACTGCTTTCCGCCAGATAAAACCATGAAAAATAAAATTATTCTCACCTTGTTCAGCTTATGCCTCATATGGCCGGTCTCCGGCCCCGCCTGCATTCTCTGCATCCAGGCGGCACATGCGGGCAATTCGCCGGATGATCCAAACGCTTCCGGTTACGGCGGCCAAACCGCCACCAGTGCGCCGATAGCGGCTGCTATTTCGCAAACCAACATGCCGCCTATGGTCACAACCAATGTGATGATGGAATTGCCAAAGCCCAATCCGCCCGCCGCCCTGACGTTCACCAACGGCGCAAGCATTGGCTTTGACGTGCTGGCGGGCTACAACATCGCCCTCCTGCCCGAACTGGAAAACAACACGAATGGCGCGTGGGCGGACGCACAGATTAACGCGATGATTCCGGCAAACATCCAGGCGCTCGACCGCCGGGAGGTGATGGTGGATGGATTCATGATCCCGGCACAGATGGAAAACGGAAAAGTCACTGAATTTCTGCTGTCGCGCAATCCGCCGGCCTGCTGTTACGGCGGGGTGACGCAAATCCATGAATTCGTAAAAGTCCGCGTTAAATCACCCGGTGTGGACTGGGAACAATACAACGTAGTCCGTGCACGAGGTGTTTTGCGGGTCGGAGCGGAGCGCATGGACGGCGCGCTTACCAGCGTTTATCGCATGGATGCCGATAAGGTGGAAGTCACACCGGAACATTGATCAATTTACCCTCTTATCGCCACCGTGCACAGGCGGATGCCGCTAGCAAATCAACGTAATGTCTGCATAGCCCAAAACCAATGAACACCACGGTATCCATCCTGTCGCAAATACTCCTGGCCACGGCCATCGCCATGGCGGGCGGCGCATTGAGCGCGTGGCTGGCCCGGACCCATAAGCAGCTTTGCGCCTTCATCAGCCTCGGTGCCGGGACGTTGCTGGGGGTTGCCATCTTCGGCATTGCGCCGGAATGTCTGGAAGCGCTGCATTGGTGGCAGTTTTTGCTGGCGGCGGGATCGGGCTATTTTCTTTTCGCCTTCATCACCAGATATATCTATCACATCTGTCCGGCGTGCGCGGCCAGCCATTTTGACGAGGCAACGACCCACCGCCTGGCCGAGTTTGCCACGGCCATGATGATAGCACTGTCCCTCCATTGCGGCGTGGACGGGCTGGCACTGGCGGCGGGAAATGAGGAGGCCACCCCGGTTAATTTGTCCATCACGTTTGCCATCTGTGTGCATAAATTTCCCGAAGGGCTGGCGTTGGGCGCACTGCTGCTGGGCGGCGGATTTGGGCGTTGGAAAATGCTGGGCCTCGTGGCGGCGGTGGAAGCCATGACCATTGTGGGCGGCTTGCTGGGCTGGTTTGTCCTGCGGAACGTTTCCGGTGTCTGGCTGGCGTTGACACTTGCGAACGCCGGCGGCGGATTTTTATATCTGGCCGTTCACGCGGTGCTGGGCGAAATTTTCAAGCATCACAAGGGCCTGGTGCTGGGATTTTTCGCCGCCGGCTTTGGCGTGGTCTCGGCGTTGATCTTTTTCTTTCACCTTAAAGCCTGAAAAGCGCACCCCATGAACCATTGACGTATGAGCAAAGTCACAATTGTAAAAGAGGCGGCGGAAAAGGCGATGGCGGCCGAAGGCGACCGGACCCGGCTGCTGATCGGCCGGGCGGAGAAGTTCGTGGCGGGCGCAGCCATCGTGCTGGGATATCAAATGACGGACCTGGCGCAATTGCTGGGGTCATCTTCGCCTTGGGCCAAAGTTTCCTGCCATCTGGCGCTGGCGGCTTTGGGGCTTTCGCTGCTATTCGGATTTTACAGCCTGCGTCTCAAGGGCTACGCCGGCTATCCGCGCGGCGACACACTTTGGGAAACCTTGAAGCCAGACGACGTGACGGAGGACGCCGCCGAACTGGCGGTCATACAATTGCTTTTAAAAACCAGGGAGCAGAGCGCAAAATTAAACGACGCCAAAGCCGGCTCGTTATCCTGGTGCGGGTGGTTGTTGTTTACCGGAATCCTGTTGGTTCTAGGCAGTCATCTGCTGGACATACTGGCCAACATGTGGTGATCCGACCGGCACGAGACCGGCAGCGGACTTTGATGTTCTGGCCAAAAAATCTTGCGCCAAGCCTGTTTTTTTGAAATTTTGCGAATCAGTTGCAACTTGTAACGCATCATTTCAGACCGCACGGCAAGGCGTTTACCGCCGCATTGCTGGTGGCTGTTGTCCTGCTGTTGGACGCGATGGCGGCCTGTCCCGCGCTGCATGAGCTGTTGCACCAGGACGCGAACGCCTCCAACCATCAATGCGTGGTCACGCTCTTCGCCCACGGGCAGGTGGATTCGGCCACGGTGGAAATCGCCGCCATAGCGCCGGCGGTTTTCATTGAGACAACTTCGCAGTCTGATTTTTCCGTCTTCACCCCGGCCATCGGGAATCTTCCCGCCGGCCGCGGTCCGCCCGTTTCACTTCTCGATTCCTGAAAGTTCACCGGCCTTCACGGGCCGGGGCTGGTTCGTTTGTTTAACCTGAATCATTTCGGCGTTTTGCCTTTGGGCATGGGCCGTTTGGAAGATCGTGAAAGCATGAATAATTTTAGCAGCGGGCGCGTGGCATTTGTCGCGGCCATGGCCGGTTTGTTGCTGGCCGGTTGCGCGGTGGGGCCCAATTTCAAGCGGCCGGCGGCTCCGGCGGACGGCGATTATACCGGCCATCCGTTGTCGGACACGGTCGCCACCACGAATGTCGCCGGTGGTGTGGCCCAACGCTTTGCCAACGGAGGCGACATCGCCGGCGATTGGTGGACGCTGTTTCATTCCAAGGCGCTGAATGAGCTGATTGAACTTTCGCTCACCAACAATCCCGACCTCAAGGCGGCGCAGGCGGCGTTGTCCGTGGCGAGGGAGAATGTCCTGGCGCAACGCGGCGCTTATTTTCCCAATGTCTCGGGAAGCTTTTCGGCCAGCCGCCAGAAGCAGCCGGGGACCATCGCACCCACGCCCAGTTCAAATGCGTTTCAATACAACCTGTTCACGCCGCAGGTCAGCGTTTCGTATTCGCCCGATGTTTTCGGGGCGAACCGCCGGTCCATGGAGTCTTTGCGGGCGCAGGAACAGGGCGTCCGGTTCCAGATGATCGCGACGTACACCACGCTGACCGCGAACGTGGTGGTCACGGCGATCCAGGAGGCGGCGGTGCGGACGCAGATCGATACCACCCGCGAACTCATCGGCCTCAACTCCAACATGGTTGAAATTCTGCGCTACCAATTTACAAAGGGCTATGCCGGACGGCTTGATGTGGTCGCGCAGGAATCGCAACTGGCGCAAGTCATCGCCACGCTGCCGCCACTGCTCAAACAGGAGGCGCAACTGCGTGACCTGCTGGCCGTGCTGGCCGGCCGGTTTCCGAACCAGTCGCCTGAGGGAAAATTTGACCTGGCGAGCCTGCAATTGCCGGAGGAAATCCCGGTGAGCCTGCCGTCGCAATTGGTTGCCCAGCGTCCGGATGTGCTGCAAGCCGAGGCGAACCTGCATGCGGCGAGTGCACAGATCGGCATTGCCACTGCAAACCGGCTGCCAAATATCACGCTGACCGCCAATGCGGGCAGCACGGCGCTGTCCATCGACAAGGTGTTCACGTCGGGCACGGGTTTCTGGGGTCTGGGCGCGGCGGCGACGGTACCGCTGTTCGAAGGCGGTACGTTGCTGCATCAAGAGCGCGCGGCGAAGGCGGCTTATGTCCAAGCGGCGGAGCAGTATCGCAGCGCGGTACTGACCGCGTTTCAAAATGTCGCCGATACTTTGGCAGCGTTGCAGCAGGACGCCGAGGGCCTGAAGGCCTCCGCCACGGCCGCTGATGACGCCCAGATAACTCTGGATCTGTCCCAACGACAATGGAAGGACGGCTACATCAGCTACGTGGCGCTGTTAAGCGCGGAACAGGCGTATCAACAAGCCCGGATCAACCTCGTGCAAGCCCAGGCCAACCGTTATGCGGACACGGCGGCGCTGTTTCAGGCGTTGGGCGGCGGGTGGTGGCAGCGGGCAGATCTTAATAAGGATAAACATGAGAAATAAATCATTTCACAAGATGTCGCAGGTGGAACAGCAAGTCAGATTGCCTCGCACCATCGGCATGGCTGTCATGGCAATTGCCGCGGGCGTATCCTTCACCGGCTGTTCACCCAAGGCCGACAATAAACCGGAGACGCCATCAGTGACGGTCAGCAATGTGACGCTGACGGCGGCACAGCGGCAAAAAATCCAGATATACACGGTCACGCCATCGCCGTTTCACAAGACGACCGAGACCACGGGAACGGTGGACTTTGACAATGATCAGGCGACCAGCGTATTGGCACCTTTCGGCGGACCGGTGACAAAACTGTTGGTGTCTCCCGGTGACAAGGTGAAGGCCGGGAACCCGCTGGCGGAAGTGGATTCACCCGACTTTGCAACGGCCATCAGCGCGTATCGCAAGGCCATCGCCACCGCCCAGACCCTTCGCCGGGTGGCAGACATGGACAAGGACCTGATCCAGCATAACGGCGTTGCCCAGCGGGAAGAGGAACAGGCGCAAACCGACGCCGCCAACGCCGAGGCGGACCGCGATGCGGCACTGCAAACGCTCGTTTCGTTGAATGTTGACCCGCAAGTCATCACGAACCTCCAGGCCGGCCTGCCGGTGGCGCGTCCCGGCGGCATAATCCGTTCGCCGATCGCGGGAACGGTGGTGGAAAAGCTCGTCACACCCGGAGAACTGCTGACCGCGGGCACGACGCCGTGTTTCACGGTGGCCGATCTTTCCCGCGTCTGGGTTATGACGCAGATATTCGGTTCCGACCTGGCTTCCGTCAGCGTGGGGGATTCGGCGGAAGTGGTGGCGGGCATCGCGACCAACAGTTTTTCTGGGACCGTGGACAACATCTCGGCCTTGGTGAATCCCGACACCCGTTCGGTGCTGGTGCGGGTGGTGGTGGAAAATCCGGGCGACTTCCTGAAAAAATCGATGTACGCCCGCGTACGGATTCGGGCGCAGCAGGAGAGCACCGGGCTGCTGGTCCCGGCGGCGGCGATTTTGCGGGATGATGAGAACCTGCCGTTTGTGTATGCCGTTCAAACCGACGGCGGCTTCGCGCGGCGGCATGTGACCCTGGGGTATCGCACGGGCGACCAGTATGACATCACCGAAGGCCTGCAAGCCGGCGACCAGATCGTGAGCGATGGCGGCCTGTTTGTTCAATTCATGCAAAGCCAATGAGCGACCAAATACCTCCCAGCATCACCGTGCCGCGGACGGCTTCGGCCATGAACCGGATCGTGTTCTCTTCGTTGCGGCAACGTTTTCTCGTCATCCTCTTGACGATCGCGTTGATCGGCGCGGGGTCGCGTTCGCTGGAACGCCTGCCGGTGGACGCCTATCCTGATCTTTCGCCGCCGATGGTTGAAATCATCACCCAATGGCCCGGACACGCGGCCGAAGAGGTGGAACGGCTGATCACGGTGCCGGTGGAAGTGGGGATGAACGGCGTTCCGAAGATGACCACGCAACGCTCCATCTCGCTCTATGGATTGTCCGATGTCATCCTCACTTATCGCGATGGCACGGACAACAATTTCGCCCGCCAGGAAGTTTTTAACCGGTTGTCCGGCCTCAGCCTGCCGAGCGGGGTGGCGCCGTCGGTATCGCCGCTGTCGTCGCCTTCCGGCCTGATCTACCGGTACGTGTTGCAAAGCTCCGACCGGTCGCCGATGGAACTCAAGACCTTTGAAGATTGGGTCATTGAACCCGCCTATAAGTCGTTGGCAGGCGTGGCGGATGATTCCGGGTTTGGCGGGGGTACCATGCAATACCAGGTGCTGCTGGATCCGACCAAGATTGCCGGGGTCGGTTTGTCAGTGTTGCAGGTGGAGAGCGCACTGGGGGCGAACAATGGGAACGCCGGCGGCGGGTTTTATTCGCAAGGCGGCCAGTTTTATTATGTGCGCGGTCTGGGGCGCATGGAGACTTTGGAGGATATCGGCAACGTGGTGCTGGCGGTGCATGACGGCACACCGGTGTTGCTCAAGGATGTGGGCCGCGTGGTCATCGGCATCGCCCCGCGCCTGGGCGAGTTTGGTTATGAGAAACAGGACGATGCCGTGGAAGGCGTCATCCTGCTGCGCACGGGCGAAAAAACCCAGGATGTCCTAAAGCGGGTCGAGGCGAAGACCAAGGAACTCAACGAGCAGATTTTGCCCAAGGATGTCAAAGTGGTTCCGTTCTATGACCGGACGGATTTGGTCAAGCTGACCACGGGGGTCGTGGAGCAAAACCTCGTGCGCGGCATGCTGCTGGTCCTTGTGATCCTCATCTTTTTTCTCTACGACTTCCGGGCAGGGTTGATTGTCGCCATCACGATTCCGCTGTCGCTGTTGTTCGCGTTTCTTTGCCTGGATCTCCAGAACGCCTCGGCCAACCTGCTGTCCATCGGGGCGATCGACTTTGGCATCCTGGTGGATGGCGCGATTTTCATGGTGGAAAATATTTTCCGGCAGATCGCCCTGCGCAAGGGCACGCCGTTGAACGTCATGGAAATCATCAAGGACGCCGCGGCGGAGGTGGACCGTCCGCTGTTCTACGCGGTCGCGGTGATCGTGGTCAGCTTCCTGCCGATCTATGTTTTGTCCGGGCCTTCCGGGACGCTGTTCAAACCGATGGCAGACACGATGATTTTCGCGCTCGTCGGTTCCTTGATCGTCACGTTAACCTTGCTGCCGGTGCTGTGCTCGATATTCATGCGCAAGGGCGTGGTGGAACGGCGGAATAAAGCCCTGGAAGCCGTCAAATCCGTTTACATCAAGGGCCTGGACTTCAGCCTGGCGCATCCTTGGGGCACAACGTTTGCCTCGGTCTTTTTACTCGCCGGTTCGCTGCTGCTTGTCCCGCGCATCGGTGCCGAGTTCATGCCGCATTTGGATGAAGGCGCGCTGTGGGTGCGCGCCACGATGCCGTACACCATTTCGTTCGACGAATCGGCGAAAATCGCGCCGCAGGTCCGGGATATTTTGCGGTCGTTTCCCGAAGTCACGACAGTCGCCTCGGAACTGGGCCGGCCCGATGACGGCACGGACGCGACGGGTTTTTTCAACGTGGAGTTTTACGTGGGGCTCAAGCCTTACTCGGAATGGACCGGCAAGTATCGCACCAAGGCCGCGCTCATTGAGGCCATCGACCAGAAGTTGCAGGCCTTTCCCGGCATCAATTTCAATTACACCCAGCCGGCGGAGGATGCCGTGGATGAGGCGGAAACGGGTTTGAAAAGCGCCCTGGCGGTCAAGGTGTTCGGCACCGACCTGGACACGCTCCAACAAAAGGGCAAGGCCATCAAACAAGTCCTCGAGCGTGTGCGCGGCATCAAGGATGTGACCCTGGTGCAGGAACTCGGGCAGCCCAGCCTGAGCATCAAGATCAACCGGGCCATGATCGCGCGTTACGGTGTGAACGTCGCGGACATCAACGGCCTGATCACGACCGCCATCGGCGGCGACGTGGCCACCCAGGTGGTGCAGGGCGAAAAGCAGTTTGATCTGGTCGTCCGCTTGGAACGCGAATACCGGGACAATCCCGAAGAGATTGGCAACATCCTGGTGCCGACACCCGGCGGCCAGCAAATTCCGCTGAAGGAATTCGCGGACATCCGGGTGGGCAACGGCGCCTCGTTCATTTATCGCGAGGACAATTCGCGCTACATCGGCGTCCAGTTTTCGGTGGACGGACGGTCCCTGGCGGACGCGGTGGAGGATGCAATCAAACAGGTCAATCAGCAGATCACCCTGCCGCAGGGCTACCGGCTGGATTGGGGCGGGGAATACACGGAATATCAGGCCTCGAGCCGGCAATTGAACGTCATCCTGCCGCTGACCGTGTGCCTGATCTTCCTGCTGCTGTTCATGCTCTACAGCAACATCAAATTTCCGTTCATCACCGTGCTGGGCGTGGTGTTGTCCGCGCCGGTGGGCGGCTTGGCGGCCCTGTGGATCACCGGCACGCCGTTTTCGGTTTCCTCAGGCGTCGGCTTCCTGGCCCTGTTTGGCGTCTCGGTGCTGACGGCGGTGGTCTACATCTCCTATGTGAACGAACTTCGCCTGGGCGGCATGAGCCTCGCCGAGGCCATCCGTGAAGGGGCAATCTTGCGGCTGCGGCCGATCATGATGACCGCGCTGGTGGCGGCGTTGGGCCTGTTGCCGGCGGCGCTGGCGACCGGCGTGGGTACGGACACGCAACGCCCGTTTGCGCTGGTCATCGTCGCGGGCCTGCTCACGCGGCTGTTGATCAGCGTCTTTCTGATGCCCGCGCTTTATGCCCTGGTGGCGCGCGAGGGCGACCGTCTGGAAGTATGAGGCTGGGATTCGCCGCCCGGCAAAATCAGTGCGTTGCCCGGCCGAGGATGGTCAGGATGATGCCGGCGAGGATGCCGAGGACAGCGGGGAGTTTGCGCCAGCCGTTCAGTTCGCGGAAGAAATAGAGCCCGCCGGCGAAGGCCACCAGCACGCTGGCGCGGCGCAGGCTCATGACGATGGAGACGAGGGCGTCGGGATGCCGCATGGCCCAGAAATACGCGTAGTCGGCGACCAACAGCGCGAGGGAGATGAAGGGAATGGTCCAGCGCCAGCGGAATTCGTTGCGTGGCCACAGCCGCAGTTTCCAGCCCAGCGTGAACGGCGTGAACAGCACCACCAGATAGATGGAGAACCAGCATTGGACCGTGGGCACGGAAAAATGCAGTGTGTTCAACAAGTAGCGGTCATAGAGCGAACTCACCGCGCCAAAAATGTTGCCCATGATCAGGAACCAGAACCATTTGTTTTGGGTGAAATGGACGCCTTCCTTTTTGCCGGCGATGGACAGCCCGACAAACGAAGCGAGGGTGGTGAGGATGCCAAGGGTCTCCAGCCAGTTGGGCCGCTCCCCTAAAAAGATGAGCGCGCCGAAAAGAGTGAGCAGTGGACTGGTCGCGCGGATGGGTGCGCCGAGCGAGAGCGGCAGGTGTTTCAGGGCGTAATAGGTGCCGATCCACGAGGCGGCCACGATGGTGGATTTAAGCAACAGTTGCAGGTGCTGTTTGAGCGTGAGCGGGTCAGTGACGAGCGTGGCGGGCAAGAGTCCCGGATGAACCGCTTGCACTGAAAGCAGGACAAGCCAGACCAGGGCACCGGTGAGTGTGCTGAAAAAGAAGACGGGCGTGACGGCATTGCCCCGCACCGAGTGCTTGGTGCACAGATCGTAGAGCCCGAGAAAAAACGCGGACAATAATGTGGCGAATATCCAGTTCACAAAAAAGCAAAACGGGCGAACCAACTTGGCCCGCCCGCAGGCTGACAACGCAAAATTTGCATCCATAAATTAGCAATTTCACGCCGTTTTACCAGCAAACTCATGGCGCAGCGGCATTTCCGACAATTTTCAAGCGGCTTGTAAAAATGTCGGTTCGGGGAACCAATCCTTTGTTTCCCCGCGGAATCAGATAAAATGGACGACCAATGTTGTCTGAGATAGATTTGATCAATACCGCGGCGGCGCGTCCCCCGTTGGACATCGCCGCGCTCATGCAGAAACACGCCGGTGAAAATTACGAGCTGCACGCCGAGCACATCAACCCCGCCAATGTCCGCACGCTGAAAACCATCGGGTTTGACCGTTGCTATACGCGCGCCGAGGGGCCGTATCTCTGGGATGTGGAAGGCGCGAAGTATCTGGACATGTTGAGCGGCTACGGCGTGTTCGGGCTGGGGCGGAATCATCCGGACGTGCGCCGCATCCTCAAGGAATTTCTCGACGCTGAATATCCCAGCATGGTGAAGATGGAGGCACCGCTGCTTTCCGGCCTGCTCGCGGCGGAATTGAAGAAGCGGATGCCGAACGACCTCGACATGGTGTTCTTCACGAATTCCGGCGCGGAAGGCGTGGAGACGGCCATCAAATACGCCAAATGCGCCACCGGCAAGGCGGCCATCATCCATTGCAAAAAATCCTTTCACGGCCTCAGTTCCGGGGCGCTCTCGGTCAATGGCGACGAGAGCTTTCGTGATGGTTTCGGTCCATTCCTGCCGGAGTGCCGGGCGATTCCGTTCAACGACCTTTCCGCGCTGGAAGCGGAACTGAAAAAGGGGGACGTCGCCGGGTTCATCGTCGAACCGATCCAGGGCAAGGGAGTGAACCTGCCGGCGCCGGGTTATCTGCTCGCGGCGCAACAGCTGTGCCGCAAGCACGGCGCGCTGTTCATCGATGACGAAGTGCAGTCCGGCATGGGGCGCACGGGAAAATTTCTCGCCATCGAGCACGAAGGCGCGGTGGACCCGGATATCGTGGTGCTGGCCAAAAGCCTTTCCGCCGGGTTTGTGCCGGTGGGCGCTGTGCTGTGCAAGAAATGGGTCCACGAAAAAGTTTTTTCGTCCATGCAACGTTCCGTGGTGCACAGCTCGACGTTCAGCCAGGGAAGTTTTGCGATGGTGGCGGGGCTGGCGGCGCTGGATATCATCGACCGCGAGAGCCTCATCGCCAATGCCGCGAAGATGGGCGATCTCATCGGGCAGGGGTTGACGGCGATGATTCCGCGCTTTGAGTTCATGAAGGAAGTCCGCTGGCGCGGCCTGATGACCGGCATTGAATTTGGTCCGCCGAAATCATTGACGCTGAAGATCGCGTGGACGACGTGCCATATGCTCGACAAGAGCCTGTTCCCGCAGGCGGCGGTGATTCCGTTGCTGGACAAGCACCGCATCATCACGCAGGTGGCCGGCCACAATGTCGACGTGGTGAAACTGCTGCCGCCGCTCATCCTTACCGAGGCGGATGTGAAATATTTCCTCGACGCCTTCGAGGATGTGATGGTGCAGATGCATAAGTTCCCCGGACCAGCCTGGGATGTATTGACCGGCATCGGCAAGATGGCGATCACACAACGGGCGAGGTAATCAAATTCCAAAAGCAAAACGGCGGTGGTCGTGATGACCACCGCCGTTCGTGTTTCTGCAAATGATTACATGTGCGAGATGATGTTGTCGCCGAACTGCGAGCACTTGATTTCGGTGGCGCCTTCCATGAGGCGGGCGAAATCGTAGGTGACGCGTTTGCTGCCGATGGCGCCGTTCAGGCCCTTGATGATGGCGTCGGCGGCCTCGGTCCAGCCCATGTAGCGCAGCATCATTTCGCCGGAGAGGACGACGGAGCCGGGGTTCACGACGTCCTTGTTGGCGTACTTGGGCGCAGTGCCGTGCGTGGCTTCAAAGATGGCGTGGCCGGTGATGTAATTGATGTTGCCGCCGGGCGCGATGCCGATGCCGCCGACCTGCGCGGCGAGGGCGTCGCTGAGGTAGTCGCCGTTCAGATTAAGCGTGGCAATGACATCAAAATCCGTCGGGCGGGTGAGCACCTGCTGGAGGGCGATGTCGGCGATGGCGTCTTTGATGACGATGCCGGCACCGGGTTTGCCCTCGGGGATCTTGCACCACGGACCACCATCGATCTCGACGGCACCGAAGAATTCCTTGGCGACCTTGTAACCCCAGTCGCGAAACGCGCCTTCGGTGTTTTTCATAATGTTGCCCTTATGGACAATCGTCACGCTCTTGCGCTTGTTCTTGATGGCGTAACCAATGGCGGTGTAGACGAGGCGTTCCGTGCCGAGATAGCTGACGGGCTTGATGCCGACGCCGACCTGGATGCCCGCGTCGCGTTTTGGCGCGCCGATGGTTTCCAACGCCGACTGCCATTGCTGGGAGGCTTCTTTCGTGCCGAAGCGGATTTTTCCAAACTGCTTGGGGAATTCCTTGGCGATAAAATCCAAAACCTTCTGGGCTTCGGGCGAACCGGCGGCGAATTCGATGCCGGCGTAGATGTCCTCGGTATTTTCGCGGAAGATGGTCATGTCCACCTTCTCGGGATGTTTCACGGGCGAGGGGACGCCGGTGAACCATTGGACGGGGCGTAAGCAGACATAGAGATCAAGCATCTGGCGCAAGGCGACGTTGAGCGAGCGGATGCCGCCGCCGACGGGCGTGGTGAGCGGGCCCTTGATGCCGACGAGAAATTCGCGGAAGGCGTCCACGGTGTCATCCGGCAGCCAGTTGTTGAATTTTTTGAAGGATTCTTCACCGGCGAACACTTCCATCCAGGCGATCTTGCGCTTGCCAGCATAAGCCTTGGCTACGGCCGCATCCATGACGCGGACGCTGGAGGCCCAGATGTCCGGGCCGGTGCCGTCGCCGCGGATGAAGGGGACGATGGGGTTGTTGGGGACGGTGAGTTTGCCGCCGCTGATGGAGATCTTTTCGCCAGCGGGAACAGTGCAGGTGGTGTAGGCCATATCCTAGTTTTAGTGTTTCAATGTAAAACCTAATGAAACCGTCGTAGGCGCGGAAAATCAAGGATAGAAACCAACCGTCCTTTGAACTGTTTCGGACAAATCTTGCGCAGGGGGTGAGGGGATGAGTGGCGAGTACGGTTATAACCGCGCGACCGTTCTCCCTCATCCTGACCTTCTCCCGCTGGGAGAAGGGACAGCCGGTGGACACGTTAGTAAACCTCGTAGGTCTGCGAGCAGAATTCAGCCATTGCTTTCCCTGGGTACGGGGAGCGTAAACAAAAGCTCCATCAGCGTGAAGGCCGATGGAGCTTTTGACTGACGTAATTTCACCTCAGGCGATGGCGAGCTGCTTTTTGGTCAAAGCAGGTTCCGCAAAATGCGCTTTCACACGGGCGACCGTGTTTTCGACGGACAGGCCGTATTTCAAGCGAAGCTCGTCCTGCGTGGTGGCGTGTTCGATGAACTGGTCAGGCCAGCCGATGCGGATGACCGGGGTGGCCACATGCTTTTCGCTAAACGCTTCCAGCACCGCGGAGCCGTAGCCGCCCATGAGGACGTGGTCTTCGAGCGTCACGACGAGGTCGGCTTCGTGGCCGTAGGTCTCGTGCGCGAGGGCATCGATCGGCTTGGTGAAACGCGGGTTGATGACGGCGCAGTCAAAGCCTTCATTCGCGAGCTGGGCGGCGGCCTTGCGGGCGATGGTGTTCATCGGGCCGAGGCCGAACAGGGCGACCTTGGGCTTCTTGTTGTTCGTAAAGGTCTGGACGATCTGCGCCTTGCCGACTTCGATGAGCTGCGGTTCGGGCTTCATCGGCACGCCTTCAGCGGTGCCGCGCGGGTAACGGATGAAGGTCGGGTGATTGATGGTCGTGCAGGTGAGCATCATGTCCGCAAGCTCGTCCTCGTTCGCCGGCGCCATCGCGATGACGTTCGGGAAGCAGCGCAGGTAGGAGATGTCAAACAGGCCGTGATGGGTCGGGCCGTCGTTGGCGGAAAGGCCGGCGCGGTCCATGACGAAGATCACCGGCAAGTCCTGCAGGCAGACATCGTGATGGATGCAATCGTAGGCGCGCTGGAGGAAGGTGGAATAGATCGCCACAACCGGGCGATAACCCATCGTCGCCATGCCGGCGGCGAAAATGACGCCGTGTTCCTCGGCGATGCCGACATCGAAATAGCGTTCGGGCATGCCCTTTTCCAGATGCTTCATGCCGGTGCCGGTGGGCATGGCGGCGGTGAGGCCCACGACGTTTTCGTTCTTCTTGCAGAGCTTGAGCATCGTCTGGCCCATCACGTCCTGGTAGGCGGGCGGGGTGCCGGGCTTGGCCGCGGGGGTTTCGCCGGTCTGGGCGTTGTAGGAGCCGAGGCCGTGGAATTTTTCCGGGAACTTGAGCGCGGCGTCAAAGCCCTTGCCCTTTTGGGTGAGCACATGGATGACGATGGGGTGATCGCATTGCTTGGCAAATTCCAGCGTGCTGATGAGCAGCGGCAGATTATGGCCATCGATCGGGCCGAGATAGCGCATGCCCATCTCTTCGAAGAAGACGGGGCTGCCATGGCCGCCGCGACCGTCGGTATCGAGCGATTGCGTGGTCTGCTGCAGGCCGACGCTGTTGATCGCGCCCTTGAAGCCGCCCTCGGCGCGGTGCGCGAGTTGCATGGCGACGTCGCCCTTCGGCAGCCGGCGGATGAAACTTTCAAACTCCTTCGCGAGCTTGTTATAGGACGGATTGGTGATGAGCTTGTTGAGATAACCGGAGATGGCGCCAACGTTTTTGGCGATGCTCCATTCGTTGTCGTTGAGGATGCCGATGAACTTCTTGGTCGTGTGCGAGACGTTGTTCATGGCCTCGAAGGAGATGCCGTTGGTCAGCGCCGCATCGCCGAAGATGCAAACGATGTTCTCGTCCGTGCCGCGCTTGTCGCGGGCGGCGGCCATGCCGAGCGCGGCGGAAAGGGCGGTGCCGGCGTGACCGGCGCCGAAGCAATCATGTTCGCTTTCGGTGCGGAGCGCGAAGCCGTTCAGGCCGTCCGTCTGGCGGATGGTGCGGAAGCGGTTTTTGCGGCCGGTCAAAATCTTGTGGACATAGACCTGATGGCTGACGTCCCAGACAAATTTGTCCTTGGGGGTGCTGAACACCTTGTGCAGGGCGATGGTGAGTTCCACGACGCCGAGGTTCGGACCGAGGTGGCCGCCGCCTTTGGCGAGGCCCTCGATCAACTCGGTGCGGATGTCGGCAGCGAGTTCCTG
>DATHQS010000333.1:0-4382 GCA_035482455.1 Candidatus Acidiferrales bacterium
CGGCCAGTTGAAACTGGCAAGGCGCATTTTGGCCGGACTCGCATTAAATGCTTGCCTGCCTGCGCCATAGAACGCAGGCTGCAACCAACCCATGCCCGTTGCCCCCATGTTGGCGGAAGACATCGGCAAAGTCCTGCCGCTGGTCATCATTATCGCCGTCATCCTCCTCGGCCTCGCCGTGCTGAGTGTGGCCTGCGTTCCCCTTTGCGCCGGGATCGGTCGCGGTACTTGGTGGGGCTTCGCCCTCGCACTCTGCATCACCTTGGTCGGCGGCTTTTTTCTGCTGGGCTGCCTCACCACCGTCGGCGGGGTGCCGGTATTTTTTGACATCATTTCCGCCATCCCGTTCGGGTGTGGCTTGTTAGGCCTTTATCTTTGGGGGCAGGGCCGGAAAAACTGGTCAACCCTGACGCTGCGCATCCTGCTCTATGGCATCATCATCGTCGCCGGGTTAACCTTGTTCGCCCTATGGGTAAGACGACATTGACCCCTGCCCTCCGGGGTCAAAAATGTTTGAACATTCCCCCGCCCCGCCCGGTCAGAGTCGCCGGAACGCACAATTGCGGATTGCCTTTTGTCCGGTAATCGTGAAAATTCTGCGTTCGCAATTTGAACAATATGAAAAAAGTCCTCTTCTCACTGATTTGCCTCGGTACGGCGACGGCGGCCTTTGCCGCCACCAACAATGTGCTCACGGATGATAATTCCCGCGTCAGCTATGCCATCGGCATGTTGACCGGACATTCCTGGCAACAACAAGGCGTTGATTTTGACGTGGACATCTACGCCAAGGGCATCAAGGACGGCAAATCCGGCGGCGCCACGCTCATGACCCCCGAGGAGGCGCAGGCGGAGATCACCAAGTTCAAACAGGAATTTGCCGTCAAATCCCAGAAAGCCCAGGCCGAGAAAGCCATTAAAAACAAGACTGATGGCGAGGCGTTTCTCGCCGCCAACAAGAAGAACCCCGGCGTCGTCACCCTCGAGGACGGCCTGCAATACCTCGTCCTCACCAACGGCACCAGCACCGGCACCATGCCCGGCCCCATGGACACCGTCACCGTGAACTATCGCGGCACCCTGATCGACGGCACGGAATTCGACAGTTCTTACAAACGCGGGCAACCCGCCTCCTTCCAGGTCGGCGGCGTCATCCACGGCTGGACCGAGGCCCTGCAAAAGATGACGGTCGGCTCCAAGTGGAAGCTCTTCATCCCGGCCAACCTCGCTTACGGTGAAGGTGGCCGCCCGGGCATCCCGCCGAACGCCACGCTCGTTTTCGAAGTCGAACTCCTCGACATCAAATCCCCCACGCCGCCGCCCCCCCCGGCCCCGCCGGCCGCGCCGCTCACCAGCGACATCATCAAGGTTCCTTCCAAGGCCGAAATGGACAAAGGCGCCAAAATTGAAATCATCAAGCCGGAAGATGCCGCCAAGATGCAGAACGGCTCCAAGTAATTTATCCTGACAATCCCGATGGCGGACGCCCCGGCGTCCGCCATTTTTTTGCCACTGGCGGGGGCATGACCCCGTGCAATCCCCTGAAAAGATTGAACATCCGGCCGCCCGCCGTGTCTCTTTTTCAGAGTATGAAACTGACCAGAACCTTCATCGGCCTTTCATCCGTGGCGTGCGCCCTCGCGGCCGTTGTCGTCATGGTGCATCATGTGGCCCATGCCAAGGAAGGTCTGCCAGCCATCCATCTGGACAACACGCCCGTCGATCGCTCTCCCGCCAGCGGCAACAGCTACGGCCCCATCGTCAAAAAAGTCGCCCCGAGCGTCGTCAACATCTATTCCACCAAATTCGTCAAACAACGCGTCTACCGGGATCCGCTTGAGCTCATGATGCGCCAGATGTTTGGCAACCGGATCCCCGATACCAGCCGCGAGTTCACCCGCCGCGACAACTGGCTCGGCTCCGGAATGATCATCACACCCGACGGCTACATTCTCACGGCCAACCATGTCGTAGATGGGGCTGATGAGGTCGAGGTCGGCACCTCCGACGACAAGTCCCAATACCCGGCCAAGGTCATCGTCACCGATCCCGCCACTGACATCGCCGTCTTGAAGATTGAAGCCCATGATTTGCCCGCCATCACCCTGGGCGACAGCAGCCAGCTCGAAGTGGGCGATGTCGTCCTTGCCATCGGCAATCCCTTCGGTGTGGGCCAGACCGTCACGCGCGGCATCATCAGCGCACTCGGCCGCAGCCTGCCGATGGACGATGACGCCAGTCCCGACCGCAATGCCCGCTACCAGGATTTCATCCAGACCGACGCCTCCATCAACCAGGGCAATTCCGGCGGCGCCCTCGTGGATGCCCAAGGCCGCCTGATCGGCATCAACGATGCCATCGTCAGCCCCAGCGGCACGAGCGCGGGCATCGGCTTCGCCGTGCCCATCAATCTTGCCCGCAATGTCATGGAAAATTTTCTGAATGTCGGCAAGGTCCCGCGCGGCTACCTCGGCGTGGACTTGCAGGAAGTGGATGCCGGGCTCGCGAAAAGTTTTGGCGCCGCCAGTGCCGGTGGCGGCCTCATTGCCGAAGTCGGCCCGGACTCGCCCGCGGCCACTGCGGGCATGATGTCCGGTGATGTCATCATTGCCGTTAACGACCAGCCGGTTTCCGGCGCGGAAAATCTCAAGCTCGCCATCTCCCAGCTCCTACCCGGGTCAAAGGCCACCTTTAAAATCATCCGCAATGGCGCGGAGCTCAAGCTGACCGCCACGATGGGCGAAAAACAAAGTCCTCAGCCCGCCACCGCCCTCCATTCCAGCCCGCCAGCGCAAAAGCCAGTGGCCGATTCGCTCCTGGGCGTGCAGGTGCAGGACTTGGACTACGACTTCCGCCGGCAACTGAACGCGCCCTTGACCGTCGTTGGCGCGGTCGTCACCGGGGTGGAGAATGCCTCCAATGCCTCCATCGCCGGCCTGCATCGGGGCGATGTCATCGTCGAGATCGACCATCAGCCCGTCACCAATGCCGCTGATGCCTTTCGTCTGGGCCGGGCAGCGAAGGGCGATCAGATCCTCGTCAAAGTCTGGCGGCCCAATGGCGAAACCGGCGTCTACCGCTACCTTAGCGTCAACAACACCCGCCGCGCCCAATGATCGCCCCGGACTGCGAGTTGTTCCAACTCGCAGTGCGTTGCTTACCACCAACGCATTCAAACGGAGAGAGGACTGAGGTGAGGGGCCAATACCTTATTTCACGAGTTGGCAATCCACCCAACCTCTCGGCATTCGTCATTCCACCCGTAGTTGAACTTGCCTCCTCAAGTCTGTAACCTGTAGCCAAACAATGGCCGTCAAATACAAAGACTATTACGAATCTCTCGGCGTTCCCCGCACCGCGAGCGAAGCCGACATCAAAAAAGCCTTCCGCAAGCTGGCCCGCGAATTTCATCCGGACGTCGCCAAGGACAAGAAAAAGGCGGAGGAAAAATTCAAGGAGATCAACGAGGCCTACGAGGTCCTCTCCGACAAGGACAAGCGCCAGAAATACGACCAGCTCGGCGCCGACTGGAAATCCGGCGCGGAATTCCGTCCCCCGCCCGGCTACGGCGGTTTCCCCGGCAGCCAATCTTTTCGTGGCGGCCGCCCCACCGGCAACGGCACCCAGGAATTTGAATTCGGCGGCACCGGTTTCAGCAGTTTCTTCGAGCAGCTCTTCGGCTCGCGCATGGGCGGCGGCGGCTTCGGCCAGCCCGGCGGTTTCGGCGCGCAGGAACCCCAAAGCCGCGATGTCGAGGGCGACATCCTTGTCTCGCTCGATGAAGCCAAGAGCGGCTCGGTCCGCACCGTCACCGTGCGGCACCAGGGCGGCGCTGATTCCCATCAGGTCAAGATTCCCGCCGGCATCACCGAGGGACAAAAGCTGCGCATCTCCGGCCGCGGCGAAAACGGCGGCGACCTCTATCTCCGTGTCAAACTCGCCAAGCACCCGGACTTCGAAGTGGAGGGTCACAACCTCGTCCACGAACTTGAGATTGCCCCGTGGGAAGCCGCGCTCGGCGCGGAGATTTCCGTGCCCACCCTCGATGGCCGCGTCAGCATCAAGATTCCCGCCGGCACCGCCAGCGGCCAGAAGCTCCGCGTCCGCGGTCGCGGCCTGGGCAAGGAAGGCGACCTCTTCGTCGTCACCAAGCTCGTCATGCCCACCAAGCTATCCGACGCGGAAAAGAAACTGTGGCAGCAGCTCGCGCAGGAATCCAAGTTCAACCCGCGGGACTGATGAAACGAGAATAGAGGATTGAGGATGGAAGATGGCCGCACCTAAGACCATTCTGATCACCGGCGTCTCTCGCGGTTGCGGCCGGGCGCTGGCTGAAACATTCATCCAGCTCGGGCACACCGTCATCGGCTGCGGCCGCTCGG
>DATHQS010000334.1:0-6340 GCA_035482455.1 Candidatus Acidiferrales bacterium
ATCACGTCTTGCTGGGTGAACTCCACCAGACAGACCTCGCCGGCTTGCGCCCCGCCCAACACCGCCGCCAAGGCACCAGCCCACGTAAAGTGTAAACCATCTCCCCGGTCTAAAGTGTCAGCGATGTTCCCGGTCCGTGCCGTGAGGGGGCGCGCATCGCCAGACACATGACAGCCATTCACCTCTACCGGACAACTTCCACCGCCTTCAGCTCCAAAACCGTTTCCTTCCCCCTAAAATCCGGCCGGTCCTTCGGCTCGATATAGATCGGCGCATCCTTCCGCAACGGCAAAATCTCCAGCCGCAGCTCCCCGCTGAAAATTTCCGGCGCATACCGCTTCAAGCCCAGGTCAAACGTGCGCCCTGCATAAAAATTGTCCGCAATCAGCTTCCCGTTCAGCGTCAGCCGCGCCACATCGCCCGCATATCGGATCCGCAGGAGCGCCGAACTCCGATTCGGCGCGTCCGCAGGCAATTTGATCTTCCAAACCGCCGCATTCGTGAAATCCTCATCCGTTGGTGCAATCGCCACATGCGATTTCCCGCCGCTCAACGGATTTTCCCTCGCCGGCCCCGCCGGTTGCACCATCTCGGTTTTCACCTTCGTCACCGACACCTTCAGTTTTTCATCAAACACCACTTTCCCCGCTGCATCCTTGTACATGGCCAGCGAATCCGCCTCGCTCAGCAGCACGATTTGGATTTTCTCTCCCAATCGGTTTTTGATTGTGATCGCCGGTTTGCGACCTGGTTTCACATTGTGAAATTCAGTCCTGGATGGCTCCATGGCGTTGGGGCCAGGGATCATCTCCGTGAAGATAAACTCCGCTTTCACGCCCGGCGTTTCCCCAAAGTAAAATATCTGCACCTCGCCCTCCTCCGCCATGCAGATGGGCTGCGCCGTGGCATAATCCAGGTTCACACCGGCGAGGTTCAAGTTAAACGGCCAAAAGAAAAACGCATCCGCCGGCACTGTCACCGGTTTCTGTGGAAACACCAGTTCCCCGTCCGGCAGTTTCAATTTGAACTGCACCCCGCGCTTCTCCCCGAGCGGCTGCAGCCGCTGATAATTGTTCACAAACACATAGCCAGTGTTGCCGCTCGACCGCACCGCCCAGCGCAACGTGCTCAAATCATTTTTCCCCGCCACCAAAACATCCGGCAATGTCAGCGGCATCTGCGCCAGCGGCGCGCCAAATTCGTGCAGGAACAGGTGCAGCCGGCGCAGCCAGTAATATTGCGGATTAATCTGGCCGAACTCGCCGATCGGCGCATTGAAATCATACGTCTTCACCGGCAGATCATTCGGATAACCCGTCGCCTGCGATTCTTGCAGAGTCGAAAGCTTGCCCTCCGGATTCTGCCCGCCGTGGTACATGTAATAGCCTAGCAAACTGCTCCCGCTGCCCAGTTGCGTCATCACCACCGCTTCCATGTCACGCGGATCATAGTTGATGCGCCGGTGATACGAGGCCGGCATCCCGCCGCCCACCTCGCACGTCAGATGCGGATATTTCTCCGTGCCCGCCGTGTCCTCATCCTTCCGGTTGCCCAGCGTGTCATTGCCCACGCCCGTGTCCGTGCGCGTGCGCTTGAAGATGAAATTCTCCCAGCTGCTCCCGTCCATCGGCTTGATGCTGCGCTCCCAAAACCCGTCCGGATACGCGCCGAACAACGGCAGCAATTCCCCCAGCGGCACCGGCGTCCGCATCGCCGGCCAGCCCGTCTTGATATACAGCGGCACATCCAGCCCCGCCTCGATCGCGATCTTCTTCAACGCCATCAGATAGTTTGGCGACCCGCCGAATTCATTGTCCACCTGGATGCCGATCACCGGCCCGCCATCCTTCCACAATTCACCCTCAAGCTGTTTGGATATCTCACTGTAAAGTGGCTTCACCGCCGCCAGAAAATTCGTGTCCGTCGAGCGCAGCTTCCAGTCCTTGTGCGCCACCACCCAGTCCGGAAAACCGCCGTTGCGCACTTCCCCATGACACCACGGCCCGCAGCGCACGATGACTTTCAACCCCAGCTCATTGCACGTCTGCACAAATTTTTTAAGATCCCGCTGCCCGCCCCAGTCCCACTGCCCCTCGACCTCCTCGTGATGGATCCAGAAAACATATGTCGCCACGATGTCCACGCCGCCGGCCTTCATCTTGAGCAATTCCTCGCGCCACTCTGCCTGCGGCACGCGCGAATAGTGCATCTCCCCCATCACCGGAAACACCGGCGCGCCGTCGAACAACAGGCTCCGGCTGTTCACCGAAATCTCATGTCCGGCCGGATTCTTCGTCGTGCCCATCTTGAAATACCCGGTCTCCGCCGACGGCGGCGCTTGAATCGTTGCCGAAACCACTTCGGCGCGAACCGAAACGGAAGCAATCAGGCTCGCAGCCACAAACAGAGACAGCTTTGCGAAACGGGAAATCATGCCCGCAGCTTACGCAGACGACGACGGTTTGGAATGGAAAAACTGCCGCCAATTCTGGCGATGTCTGACAGCTGCACTTCCCACATCCAGCCGGCCCAACGGCAAGAAATGTATGGGAAATGGCAATTTATGGTTGGTAAATAAACTCGGGTGAACGCTTTAACAGCCGATAAGGAATCGATGAATGTCCTGATTCTTGAAGATAACTTTATCTGCCGCGTCGCGCTGCAGAAGCTGCTTTCACCCTATGGCGAATGCCACGTGGCCGCCCAGGGCCATGAAGCGGTCGAAGCCTTCGAAATGGCCCTCAATGCCGGCCAGTCTTACGATCTGGTCTGCCTGGACATCCTCATGCCCGGGCTCGACGGCCGGGGCGCGCTCAAGGCCATGCGGGCCGCCGAACGCAAGCAGGGCATCTTCTCCAGCCACGGCGCAAAAATCGTCATGGTCACCGGTCTCGACGACATGAAGCATGTGATGGCCGCCTATGCCGAACTCTGCGACGGTTATCTCGTTAAGCCCGTCACCCGTGAAAACCTGATCAAAATGCTTAACGATTTGAAACTCCTTCAGGCCGAAACCGCCGGCGCGTGACCGAAATTCAGCGGCTGCCTTTATCCGCCAACTTTCCGGTCGCCCCAAACAGATTAAGCACCGACCCCGAGTTTTCCTTGGTGACCTCGATCTGCCGCAATAACTTCGTGGCGTCCGGATTCAAGTTGTATCCGTGGATGTAGTGATGGACCGATTCCGTCATCTTGGCTTTCAAGTCGACCTTCCCAAAATCTTCCGCCAGCACGAACCAGTCTTTGACGTCCGTTTTGGGCAGGAAATAAAAGTCCGTCACCTGTGTGGTCCGCTGCTTCGTAGCGCCATCAGCATACTGCAGTGTGACTGAAATGGGGGTCGGGCCGGCCGCGCTGATGAAGAACAGCTGCATCTGCGCATAATGATTGGTCGGCACCGGGATGAAATACGTTTCCGTTTTATCCACTGACTGATGCACCTGCGGCCCGCCACCGGCCGTTCCATAAGGCAGTTGCACCTCCGGATGCTCCTTGTTGGCGGCGAAATATCCTGAGTCTGACAACGGATTCAACTTGCCCGCCTTGGAGGCTTCCACCGCTGATTTGGTGATCAGTACCGAATCGCTGCCACGGTTCAGACTGTGATCGGCCAGTTGCACCTTCCCATTAGTTTGCGTGGTGACAACCCGCACGTTCAGCAGCTTGCCCAAATCAACCTGGACGGCAGAAAGCTTGCCGCCATCAGCCGCTCTGCCAAGGCCAGCCGCCAAAATCCCGGCGCACATTCCCATGAAAATCGCACGCCTCGTCAGTCGTTTGATTTTCATAAAGTGCATTTTGCTTGCGCGGAAGAAGTTAAAGCCGTTCGATTGCTTTGATTATTTCCTGTTCTGTTTTCGGATTACCTCGCCCACCCGACGCAACTTCTTGCGCAAATCTAAGCAGCTTTTTATTAACGTCATTTTGAGGTTCAAGCTTGACGGTTTGCTCGAACGCGGCGCATGCATCCGCGGCTTTGCCAGCCAGCAAACAGGTCAATCCGAAGTTGCATTGCAGCGCGGGATCCGAGGGATGCTGCTTAACTGCAGGCTCCATCGCCTTAAGGGCGATATCATGTCTTCCGAGCCTGCTTGCAGCATATCCCGTCTCCTTCGCCAAAGATGGGTTGCCGGGCTCACAACCATAAGCCCGAACAAACCAAGCCAGCGATTCTTGAAGCTCCTCAAGACTCTGAAGCGCTTTTGCGATACAAAACATCGATTGCCAGCTGGCTGGATTGATTTCCAAAACTTGCTGATAAAGTTTCACTGCCTTGCGTAGTCGCCGCTTGGCAAAAAAACCTGGCCGGCTATGCGGAACACCATCAAGTATGATCAACCCCTTGGTCAGTTCATTTGCACCGGCATAAAGCTCGTTATGCCGGGCTATCTGTTCTTCCGACAATGAAAGCTCCGGCTTCACGTGCTGGCATTTATTCCACCCGTGCCTCGCCCTTGCCCTTCACCACTTCCCCGATGACCCACGCCTTGTGCTTCTGCGCCTGGATGAACTTCAGCACCGCCGCCGCCTTGTCCGGCGACACGATGGCCACCATGCCGATGCCCATGTTGAAGACCTGGTACAATTCCTCATCCGGCACCCCGCTCTTCTGCTCGATGATCTGAAAGATCGGCAGCATGTCCCACGAACCCTTCTTGACGACCACATCCAACGATTTCGGCAACACGCGTGGGATATTGTCCACAAACCCACCGCCCGTGATATGCGCAAAGGCCTTGATCGGCCATTTTGCATTTTTAATTTTTAATTTTGAATTGAAGTGCTTCACCAGCTTCTGCACCAACGGCCCGTAGCTGATGTGCTCCTTCAACAATTCCTGACCCACCGTGCCCTTGAGACCGGGCACCTTGCTCGTCGGCTTGTAACCGAGCTGCTCAAAGAAAATTTTCCGCCCCAGCGAATAGCCGTTCGTGTGCAAACCGCTCGATTCGAGGCCGATCACCACGTCGCCACGCTTCACCGTCTTCTGGCCGTTCAGCATCCGGGATTTCTCCACCACGCCCACGATCGTGCCGCTCACGTCATATTCGCCCGGCTGGTAAAAGCCCGGCATCTGCGCCGTCTCGCCGCCGATCAACGCGCAGTTGTTTTGCGCACACGCGCGGGCAAAACCCTTGATGATCTCCGTAAAAACATGTGGCTCCAGTTTGCCCGTGCCCAGGTAATCGAGAAAAAACAGCGGCTCCGCGCCCAGCACCGCGATGTCGTTCACGCAATGGTTCACCAGGTCCGCGCCGATGGTGTCATGCTTGGCCATCGTGAACGCGATCTTCAGCTTCGTGCCCACTCCATCCACGGACGACACCAGGATCGGCTCGCGATACTTCTTCAGATCGAGCGCGAACAGCCCGCCGAACCCGCCCACCTTGCCCAGCACCTCGCGGCGATGCGTGGACGCGAGCAACTGCGGCAGCGTGGCCTTCACTTTGTTCCCGAGATCGATGTCAACGCCGGCGGCGGCGTAAGCTTTTTGTTTCATGCGCCGCAGATTAAACCGTGAAACAGCAGAACGGGCGAGAAAATTTCGCAGTGCTGGTGTTTAAGCTACCGAATTAGACAATAAAACGTAGTAGATTTCGGGTTGGTTTGGATTTTCAAACGGTTTGAATTCCCGATAGTATTTAACGATTTCTTTAGCAAGTTTGCTGTTTGGCTCTTTGCGATTTAAATCCTGCACATAATCACCCATTTCCCACCCCAAGGCCCCATTAAACAGCTGTATAAAAATATGGCAATCGAACCGCAGATCAATTTTTGATAAAATTTTCAAAGCACATACGCCTTCAATAATAATTCTAGGGTTTTCTGAGATAACCTTTTGCAAAGCTTCATATTTAATTTGCGCGCAATAAGGTGCACCATTTTCGAACAGAAAATCATCGAGAGAGATAATTTTTACCCCTAAATCTTTGGCCAATTTCTTTGCTAGCTTAGTTTTTCCAGCTCCAGGGTCACCATCAATAATAATGCGTGAACAAGATGCTAGTTTTGTGTAGTCCAGAAATTCCATTTAAAATCACTTCTCAAACGGCAACCCCACAACCTTCACCGCACTCTCCCCCCCAGCCGTCTGCAATACCAATTCGCTCCCGACCTGATTCACCTCCCGCCGCACGTACCCGAGCGCAATGTTGGCATTCAACGCCAGCGACTTCACCGCGCTCGTCACCTGCCCGATCTCCTTGCCCGCGTGAAACAACTTGTCCCCGCGCACCGGTAACACCTTCAGATCATCCGTCAGCCGCAAACCGCGCAGTTCCTTGTTCACATGCCCAAAGCTATGGACGCGGTTGATGACCTCCTGCCCGATATAGCAGCC
>DATHQS010000335.1:0-22056 GCA_035482455.1 Candidatus Acidiferrales bacterium
CACCACCATTGATTCCGGTCAGACCGATTTTACATTTGCGGATGG
The DNA here is from genome assembly GCA_035482455.1 of Candidatus Acidiferrales bacterium. Lineage (GTDB taxonomy): Bacteria > Verrucomicrobiota > Verrucomicrobiia > Limisphaerales > UBA11358 > UBA11358. The sequence continues at coordinate 46 of DATHQS010000335.1, forward strand.
CACGACCTATTTTGTCAGCGGGTCCGTCGGTTTAAGCGGCACCACCACCTTTCAAGGGGCGGTTCTCAAGTTTGATGACGCGGGGGTTGGAGGGTCCTTGAGTCTGGACGGAAGCACCACGGTGGTTTGCAGTTCGGACCCCGGGAATCCGACAATCTTCACCTCGTTCAATGACGATTCCGTGGGGGAAACCTTGGACGGCTCCAGCGGCAGCCCCAGCATCTTTGATTTGAGCGGTTTTTTTAATATCACGCGTCCGAGCGTCGTGCTTTCCAACATGTGCTTTAATTATGTCAGTTCTGGGATTTATGTGGTTGGTGACGTAGATTTCTGGAACTGCCAGTTCCTGTCGGTGGATATTGCCGCCTCGACGGATGGATATTATGATGACAACGGTGATTTCGTGGGTGGAAACATCGGTTTTCACAATGTGTTGATCCAGGAAATATTTGGCGATGCGCCGGTCAGCGGGGCGGGCGGCTCCATTGTGGCCGAGAATGTCACCTTGGACGGTTATGGTGTAATAGGAGGAAGCGTGACCTACACAAACTGCCTCCTGGTTTCTGAACCGACTTGGCCCAATGATGGCATTCCGATTCAGCCGACGGGCAATGAATATATTGTATATATTTCAGTTCCCGGTGTCGGAGGGTCCGTTTATTCAACCGCCTCAATCTTCCAATCCGCCGCCAATGCCAACTACTACCTCGCCCCCGGCAGCCCTTACCGCGACGCCGGAACCACGGCCATTGACCCTGCTTTACTGGCCGAACTCCAAACGACGACCACCTACGCCCCGCAGGACGGCGGCTTTCCCGACACGAATGGCACCGACCTCGGCTACCATTACCCCCTCAACGAAGACTCCGACCACGACGGCCTGCCCGACTGGTGGGAATATCACTGGTTCGGCAGCTTTGACTATAGCGGCACCAATGTGGACGCCAATGGCAGCACATTTTTGGATGACTACAACAACGGCACCGATCCAAACATCATCGACTTCTCCATCGAAGTCACCAACAACTACGTCGGTACCACCAACGCCAGCCTGCAACTGGATGTGACGGCAGGCGTTCCGTATTACTACTCTGTGCTGGTGGACAGCACAAATTTTGCGACCGCCAACTGGACCGCCTACACTTCCGCTGACATCACGGCCTGTCTTGGCACAAATGAAGGCTGGCATGTGCTTTGCGTCGGTTTGAAGGGCCCTGCGCCCGAAGCCACAGTGACCTGGATTGAGAAACAGTTGAAACTAGATACCTCGCTGCCGGTGATTGTCATCACCGGCCCGGCAAACAACACGGTCAAAGTGCCGATGATTCAGCTGGCGGGTTACAGCCCCGAGGAGTTGGATCATATTTCCTGCGACGTGAGCAATGCGCTCGGCGTGGTCACCAATCTGGATGCCGGTGTTACCGATTGTTACCATGACCCGGTTGCGTTGGAATTCACCACGAACTATTTCGAGTGCCTGGACATTGGTTTGACCAATGGTGTGAACATCGTCACGGTTCACGCCATGGATCTGGCGGGGAACGAAACAGTGACAAATTTCAGTTTCACGCTGGACTATTCCACTGCGACCTATCCGGTAGTGCAGTTGACTTGGCCGCAGGACGGGATGCAACTGTGCGGGGACACTTTCACCCTGCGTGGCACCGTGGATGACCCGACGGCCACTATTTTCGCCACCATTACTGATACCAACGGCGACACGAACATCGTTTTCGGCGTGGTGGAACGCACCGGTGTCTTCTGGGTGGACAACCTGCCCTTGGGCGACGGCACGAACTGGCTGACCCTGAATGTGACCAATTCTGCGGGATTTCCGGCCACCACGAACATTTTGGTGGTCAAAAGCACCATGAATGTCACCATGAATCCCGTGTCGGATGACTCGCAGTTGTGGCAACCCACCGTGTCGGTGACGGGAACCGTCTCCGATTCCAGCTATGCCGTGTGGATAAATGGGGCGATCGCCACGGTGACGCCTGATGACGGGGATACCGGCGGCACCTGGAGCGCGGACAACGTGCCGGTGACACCGGGCGGCGTGGCCAGTTTTGACATGACAGCCTATCCTCCGGATGAAGCGCCGGATGCCAGCCTGTCCGGCGATGGTCTCAATCCCCGGACCGCCAATGCGACGGCTGCCAATACCGGCCCGGACAAGCCGGTACGGTTATATGTGGCAAGCTACACGTGTAAGGAGCACGTTGAAGTCCATCCTGGCGGCCATGGCGTCAACGCGGATGGCACGCCAAGATATTCTTTCCAGTCGGACGTCGTGCAGACATCGGGACCCCTGACGTGGACCGATGGCAAGGGTGGTGGCTCCAGCTTTTCCGACGACTCATCCATCAGCGCGTCTGGGACTTCAGATGATCGTAATGGTTCGTCAACGGTGGTCGAAATCTATAAATGGCCGGCGTCAAAATGGCCGAATATGGTGGCTGGTACCGAAACCTCCACAGGTTTCGAAGGGTTGTTGTTCTTCGACTATGAGGATCTCATAGCCAGTCCGCTGGCGATTGCCCAAGCCTTCCAAAGCGGCGGATATTTAACAATTGCCCAAGAACATTGTAAAATGGATGATAAAAAAACAGGTCAAACATCTTATTCCCTTCCTGACGGTAGCCATCACTGGGCGCAAGACAATGTGGTTTATTCCCGCACGGCGGATACGGTGATGAAGCTATATACTGGCGGCAGGGCTTTGTCCCAACAGCAAAACCTGTTCTGTTTGAGCGCCAAGGCCCGGCGCACGCAGGGAATGAAGTTAAAACCCAATCTGTTGGGCCCGGCCGTATATTGGGAATGGGATTTGCCACCCATTTGGGGGCCGGAGTCCGATGTGGCCTCAACCGATATCACCGTGGATGGCCAGCCGCTGGGGGCTGATGGCAATCAATGGCGCCTCTATAAGGACGACGATACCCGCATCGTCACCCCACAGGTCAAGAACCAGGACTATTACACCTTTACTGTGGGTCAGCAGAAATATTATCTGATTTCAAGGTGTGGATGTCCACTAGCAGACCTCGACAGGACAACGGTTGGCGTCGCAGAATATGTCACGTTATTTTTTAGCACCGATCCAAAGGGCGCAAATTCTGTAAATTTTACAACGACTGCTTGGAAAACAAGTGCTGGAAGCATTTCTCCCGCAATTGGTTATAGCACAATTTTCACAGCGCCCAGCAATGCAGCTACCGCCACCGTAACTGCAACCGTACATGGACAATCAGTTACCAAAGATTTTAATATCCTCGAACCCTCGGGAATCAAAGCCAAAATAAGGTCACATGATTCTTACGTGGTAGGCACAGTTGGTGCCGGGATGGAAATGGATGTGGTTCTTCAACCTACGACCGTTTCATTCAACCGTGTCCAAATAAAGGAACCTGGAGCTGCCGCGACTGGCAAAACATACTATTTTGCGAGTCATGCACCGCCAAATCATGATTCGGATCATGGGGCTAACGCATGGCACCCGGTTACTTGCGACAATCTTGTTTCTGATGCTCACTTTGACCACGCATGGAGTGCTGGCTGGCCAATCGGTCAGCACGGATCCTATACATGGCCGATAAGTCCGATATGGAGCGTTGGCGGCGATGATAGTAACAGTCATCCGTTAAGCGGTTGGACAGATCAAATTATGACATTAAGTTCTGACGGAACCATGAAGGTTGACAAATTGGGCTGTTCGGATGTGCGCTCACCTTAATTACAATTATTAAAAGTTATCAATAACCGATGAAGACAATACAAAAGCCACTGTTATTATGTTGCCTGCTCGCATTTGGACAATTACTTCAGGCAGCTCCACCGTCGGGTTGGGTTATAGAATGGGGGTGGAATACCGCCACCGGCATGGCCGCGCCGGCCAAGCAGGTTTTGAGCGATGTCGTAACCGTGAGCGTAGGTAGCGAACATTGTCTAGCACTTAAAAGTGACGGGACGGTGATCGCATGGGGCGGAAACTTTCGAGGTGAGGCGACCTTTGATAGCACAGTATTGACAACTGGTGAGGGTGGTTTTACCGATAAAAGTGGTTTCCATCTCACGCATGGAAATACAACGACAATTTTGACGAATGGGGCCATCGAAATTAACGGTCGAATTTTGGGGGATGTTATCGCTGTTGCAGCGGGAAATGGATTCGGTTTAGCTCTCAAAAAAGATAGAACGATTACTACATGGGGTGAAAATTATGCTCCAGCCGGGTTGACGAATGTAATGGGAATAGCTGTTGCTGCTTTCACAAGCTTTGCATTAAAAAATGATGGAAGAGTGGTCGAATGGATCAGTCAAAAATCACATCCGGAGTTCGGCCAACTCATAGAAGCTCTAAATGTCAGTAACGTGCTTGCTCTTGCAATAGGTATAACCTATCAAGGCACGCGAAACGTCGCGCTCAAAAGTGATGGCACAGTCATACATTGGGGAAGCGAATCAACTGAAAAGGAAGCAACTCCACCGGCCGGCCTGAGCAATGTGGTTGCCATTGCTGTCGGAAGCAGCCACACCTTGGCCCTCAAAAGTGATGGCACGGTTATCGGCTGGGGATTTAATGAGGTTGGTCAGGCCACTGGCGTTCCGACAACAAATTCCCCTAACACTGCCTCAGGCCAAGTCATGGTCGGTGGGCAAGTTCTAAGCAACGTGGTATCTATCGCTGCAAATCATGGCTACAGCATGGCGCTTAAAAAAGATGGAACAATAGTTACATGGGGGCGGATGGTTAATAATCTTTATCCTGCAACAGTCCCTGATGGATTAAGCGGCGTCGTGGCAATAGCCGCTGGGGAGAATTTCTGCTTAGCTATCACGACCAACAGTGCCGTTGCTGAAAAATTCAGGCAAAAGTAATGCAGGCATAAAGAGGTCCCAGAAATTAGTGAACCCTACACGCCAACCAAAGCACTCGAGATGCCACGAAAAAAAACGCTGGCGTGGCTTCTCGGTTATGAACGCGACGCAAGGACGCAAAGTTCACCTACATCAAACTAAACCGTCAAACGCCTTGCCCGCCTCGTGGCGCTGTTCCAGTCAACCAAGGACACGGTTATACGGGTATTCTTGCAACCCAACGTGTCCAGTTCGCTTTCGGTAATGACGGCGACCATCCCAGCTATGTGGCCCTGAATGTAGCCCCGTCCGCCCTTCTGGCAACGCCGAAATTTCATTGGCCGTGCATCCCATCCACGCTTTTGCCGCCTTGCAGTTCCGGCCTGAAATGAGTAAGTCAATCGTGTGCAAGGCACCCAACCCAAACGAAACCTGGCCGCGTGGCTGGCGGTCTTTTTTCTTGTCGGACTGGGGGCAAAGCTGTGGACCATCCAGATCGGGGCGACCAACATCCCGTATTGGGACCAATGGGACGAGGCGCGGCTGTTATTCAAACCCTGGCTGGATGGCGCCCTGGGCTGGCGTGATTTTTTTATCCCACATAACGAACACCGGATCGTCTTCACCCGGCTGTTGGATCTGCTCGAGGTAAAACTCAACGGCCAATGGGACCCCCAGTTTCAGATGGTCGTGAATTCAGTCATCCACCTTGCTTACGGTTGCCTGCTGGCGGCGACCATTTGGGCCTGCACCGGGCGAAAAAAAGCCGGTTTGATCTGCTGCGCGCTGCTCCCGTTTTTTGCGCTGCCGTTCGCGGCGGAAAACACCACGCACGGTTTTCAGTCCCAGATGTATTTTGTGGACCTCTTTTCCCTCGGGGCCATCTTTGGCCTGGGGTTTGGGCGGCCGGGCGGGGGAATCTGGATTGCCGGTTTTGCCGCCGCCGCCTTGGCGATCTTTACGATGGCCTCCGGTTTTCTCGCGGCCGCCGCGGTCATCGGCCTGGTGATTTTGCGCCTGCTAAAACAACATCGTTCCACGCCCGGACAAATCTTTACGCTCCTGTGCGGGGCGGCGGTGGTCGCGCTGGGGGTGGCGTTGAAAGTCAGCGTGGCGCAACACGAGGTATTGCAAGCCCAGTCATTCGCCGGCTTTCTCACCGCGTTGTTTAGCGGACTGGCCTTTCCCTTCAGCCAGCAGCCGGTGCTGGTTTTGGTGTCGCTTTTGCCGCTGGTCGTCCTTTTGGTGAAATATTTCCAGCCCGGTTTCCAAAGCACGCGGGCGGCGGAATTTGTCCTGACGTTTGGGCTGTGGGGCTTTTTGCAGGCAGCGACCCTGGCGTATGGCCGGGCGGTATTGGCCGACAGCAGCCGTTATCTTGATGCCCTCTGCACGCTGCCGATGGCCGGTGTGGCTGCACTGTTCGTGCTGGCGATGGACTTTGATTTCCGGAAGTTGCCCAAAAAAACGGCCTTGGTAGGTGCTGTGCTCTGGGTGTGTGTTCTGTTATGCGGGTTGGTTTTGACTTCGCAAGGCGTCACTGAAAAGTACCTGGTCTGGAGCCGCTCTTGGGGGTTGGTACAAACCGAAAACGTCCGCGCTTTTCTTGCCACGGGTGATGCCGGCTGGTTGAAGAGTGACATGAAGCTTGCCGTGCCCTATTGGAATCCGGACTGGCTGATCGACCTGCTGCGCCAACCCAAGATGCTGTCCATCATGCCTGCCGATGCGCGCCCGGCTCTGAAGTTGGAGCCGGACGAGGCGCTGTCCACGGGGTTTTATACGAACGGCTGTCCCCTAGATAAGCCGGCGCAACCCTTCGTCAAAGCTTGGGGTAATTTTTCAGGGAGCGGCACATTGTCCGCCGGGAAATTTGTGAGCCGGCCCATGTCCGCCAGCCTGCCAAAACTGTCCGTGCAGATGTATTGCAGTTCGCCGGCGACAAAACTGTTGCTGGTTGGCGCTGGCAACCGCACCGTTGAACTGCATCCGGAATTGACCGGTCGTTGGGAGACGCTGGTGGTGGACGCCCCGGCAAATCCCTTTGTCCTGTCGGTGGAAAATGCGACAAAGGATGCATCCGTGGCCGTTGGCGAGATCAAGGAACTTGGGCGATTCTCCGTGTTCGCGCAAGGCCTGATAAACCACGCGGTCTTGGTTTTATCCATCGGGCTGGGGCTGTGCTTCATTTTTGCCGTGACGGGATTGACGCGTCCGGGCATTTCCCTCGCCAACGAAGGGCTGGCGTGGCTGTTGGTTTTATTGGTCAGCCTGACAGCCTTGGCCGGGACGGTTTGCTGGCGCAATTTTGATTCGGTTGAATATAGTTTTGCGCTCCACAAGAAATGGGCGGTGGATTTCGTCTCCGCCGGCCATCCGGGCCGGGCGGGCCTGCACCTGCGGGAAGCTTTGTGGCTGCGGCCGGATGATGTCGAAACCAAAAAAGAAATCGGCATGCTGAAGTCACGGGGTCTTGACGAACCGCTGCCGGAAAAAATTCCATGACGTCGCCCGCCCCCAAGACAGACTCGCCAAAAGTTTTTGCCGCGTGGCTGGCCGCTTTGTTCCTGGTTGTGCTGGGCGCAAAGCTGTGGATCGTGCAATTGTACGGCTCGCCGCTGCCGTTGTGGGACCAGTGGTACGAGGCGAAGGATTTTTTCCGCCCGTGGATGGAAGGCTCATTGACGTGGCGGGATTTTTTTGCGCCCAGCAACGAGCACCGGATCTTTTTCACGCACCTGCTGGATTACACCGTTATCTCGCTGAACGGACGTTGGGAGCCGATGCTGCAGATGACGGTGAATTGTTTCATCCACGCCGGGTTTGCCTGCGCATTGGCCACGGCGCTCTGGGTTTTTCTCGGCCGGCAGAACGGCTGGTTGATCTGCGGTTTGCTGGCGCCGTTCTATGCGCTGCCTTACGCGGCGGAGAACACCCTGTGGGCCATCAATTCACAGCAATATTTTATGAGCCTGGCGGCGCTCGGGACCATCGCCGGGCTGGGCTTTGGCAGGCCGGGCAGCCCACGCTGGTGGCTGGGGCTGGCGGCGGCGTTCGCCGGGCTGGTCACGATGGGCTCGGGTTTTCTTGCAGCGATGACCGTCGGGGGCTTGATGGTGTTACGGCTGCTTAAAAACCGGCGCATGGAAAGGGGGAATCTCGTCACCCTCGCCCTCTGTATCGTCGTGGTCGCCTTGGGCGCGTCCCTGAATGTTTCCATGCCCGCCGACCAGCCGCTGCGGGCGCATACGATGGGTGAGTTTTTTGCCGCCTTCGCACGCAATCTCGCGTGGCCATTCATTGAGAACCCAAAACTGATGTGCCTCGTCACCTTGCTGCCGTTGGTGGTGTTGCTGGCGTTTTATTTCTGCAAAAATTTTACCGAGTCGCGGGCGGCGGAATTCATCCTGGTGCTGGCGCTGTGGAGCGGGCTGCAATCCGCCGCCATCGCCTTTGGCCGGGCGAATTATGGCGACGGTTTTCCGGCGAGCCGCTACATGGATGTACTGAACATCCTGATCATCGCAGGAATTTTTGCCGTGCTGTTGCTCCAGCGGCAGTGGGTGCCGGCCGGCCCAGGCAAGCAAATCGCCCCGCTACTGCCCCTGATTTTCGCGGGCGTCATGCTTTTGTGCATCGTGAAGATTTCGCAGCTCGTGGTTGACCAGCTGCTGGTGCAGACCCGCCTGATGAACCTTATCGCGGAGGAGCGCGTGGAGACCTTTATGGCGACCGGCGACGAAAAGGAACTGTTTGCCGCCCCGACGGTGCGGCCTGAGCCGAAGGTGATTTTGGCAATTTTGGAAAACAAAAAGCTGCGCCCCATCCTGCCGGGCATCTGCCAGCCGCCGGACCAGAGGCCGCCGCCGTATCGCTTCATGATGCCGACGGAGTTGCTGTTGCAATATGCGCCGGTAATCCTGGGTGCCGGACTGGCGCTGTTCACCGTGCTCTGCGGCGTGGGCCTGGCCCGGGGTGCGCTGGGGTTGACGCGCGAAAATCTTTCCGGGGTGATCGTCCTGCTGGCCGTGCTGATGGCGCTGGGCTTTGTCTGGTCGCGCAGCCCCAATACCAGACGCGCGGTGGAGTTTGCCCTGCAACGCCAGCTTGCCGAATCGTTTCAGGCAAGCAATAACCCGCAACGCGCCGCCATCCATGCGGCCAAGGCGGAGGCGCTGAAGGCTGAAGGCGGGCGGCCGGGGCCATGAAATTTCCACGCATCAGCCGGCGCAAGTTTATTGTGGGTGCCTGCGGTGTTGTGCTGGCGTCGCCGTTCGTTGTGGCGGCGGATGCAAAGTGGGTCGAGCCGACTTGGTTGAAGATCCGCCGGGTACGCATCGGTTCCAGCCCGATTTCGCACCGGCTGGTTCACTTCACGGATATCCATCACAAAGGCGACCGCGCCTATCTGGAGACGGTCGTCAAAACCATCAATTCGCTCTCGCCCGACTTTGTCTGTTTCACGGAGGACATCATCGAGGAGATGAAATTTCTGGCGGAGGCGCTGGAACTGATGGCCGGCATCAAGTCGCCCATGTATGGGATCCCCGGCAACCACGATTATTGGAGCAAGATCTCCTTCGAGCCGGTACACAAATGTTTTGCCGCGACCGGGGGCAAGTGGCTCATGGATGAGTCGCTCAAGATCGCAGATGGTAAAATCAATCTCATTGGCGCCACGTGCAGCCATGCCAACCAGGCAAAAGTGCCATTGGACCATTCCGCCAAAAATATTTTGCTGATGCATTACCCCGCGTGGGTGAAGAAGCTGGGGGAGCAAAAGTTTGACCTCATCCTGGCGGGACATTCGCACGGCGGACAGGTGCGCATCCCGTTTTACGGCCCAATCATGGTGCCGTTCGCGGTGGATGAATTCGACCTGGGGTTGTATCAAACCAAGGCCGGTCCGCTCTATGTCAATGCGGGCATCGGCTACATCTACACTTACAATTTCCGTTTCAACTGCAGGCCGGAAATCACGGTGATTGAGATTTGATTTGGCGGCTAGTATCGTGCCCGCGATGTCGTCGCCGGAAACCAATTCCAGTCCACTGGCCGCGCCCGTTTCCTTGGTCTGGGGTGTGGGCGAGGAACGCGCGAAACTGCTCGCGCGGCTGGACATTTTTACCGTCGAAGACCTTCTGCTCCACAAACCGCGCCGGTATGAGGACCGCCGGAAATTTCTCCCGATCCGCGAGTTGAAGCCCAAGGAGGCGGCGACCGTGCGCGGAACGATTGTCGCGGCCGGCATCAAGCGTTTCAAAAAGGGGACGCGCTCCATGTTTGAATGTGTGTTTGAAGACGGCACGACGCGGTTGCATTGCCGCTGGTGGCAGGCGCAGGCGTGGATGCCGGACTGGTATGCCGTCGGGCGCGAGTTTCTCATCTACGGCAAGCTGGATGACGACAAAAAGCCGCGCACGTTCACGCATCCCGAAACGGAACTGGTCGAGCCGGGCGATGATGAGTTTGTCCACGTCAACCGCATCGTGCCGGTGCATCCGTTGACGGAAGGGCTGACGGCGCGCGTGGTACGCTCGCTCATCTGGCGGGCATTGGAGAAATATGAGGGTGAAATCAAAGAGCCCGCCATTGCGCTGGACTTGAAGCAATACCCGACGCGGGCCAATGCGGTGCGGATGATCCATTTTCCGGAGGAACTGATTGATGTGGGGATCGCGCGGCAGCGGCTGGCGCTCGATGAATTTGTGGAGATGCAAACGCAGATCCAGTCGCGCCGGAAAAAATTTGAGGCGCTGTCGAAGGGCTTGCCGTGCGGCGGTGACAACCGGTTGATGAAGCCGTTCCTAGCCCAGCTTGGCTTCAAACTGACGGAGGCGCAGACGAAGGTGCTGCGGGAAATCCGCGCGGACATGGGCGGCGCACATCCGATGCGGCGGCTGTTGCAGGGCGATGTCGGTTCGGGCAAAACGGCGGTGGCGGCGTGCAGCGCATTGATGGCACTGGAGAGCGGTTTCAACGTGGCGCTCATGGCCCCGACGGAAATTTTGGCGGAACAACATTTCAGGAATTTTTCGAAATGGTTTGAACCGCTGGGGGTGAAGGTGGAAGTGCAGACGGGTTCTCGCAAGAGCAACGAGGATGGAGGATGGAAGATAGAAGATGGAAAAGGCGGGAAGCCCTCGATATTTATCGGGACGCATGCGTTGTTGACGGGCGGGTTTGAGTTGCCGCGGTTGGGGTTGGTGATCATTGACGAGCAACACAAGTTTGGCGTGGCGCAGCGCGAGACGCTGGTGCGGAAGGGGAATTACCCGCATCTGCTGGTCATGACGGCCACGCCCATCCCGCGCACGCTGGGGCTGACGCTGTACGGTGACCTGGATGTTTCGGTGATTGATGAATCGCCCGGCGGGCGCGGGGCGATCAAAACCTTTGTGCGGGCGGCCGACAAGTTGCCGAAGGTTTTTGATTTCATCCGCGAAAAGGTGACCGGTGGGCGGCAGGCGTACATCGTTTATCCGCGGGTGGAGGTGGCGGACACGGACAAGGACATCAAGGCCGTCACCAAGGAGTTTGCCAACGTCCAAAAGGCACTGACGCCCTTCAGGGCGGGCCTGTTGCATGGGCGGATCAAGGCGGCGGACAAGGAAGCGGTCATGGCGGATTTTCGCGCGAACAAAATCCAGGCGCTCGTGGCGACGTCGCTCATCGAGGTAGGCGTGGATGTGCCGAATGCGACGGTGATGCTGGTGGAAAACGCGGAACATTTCGGGCTGGCGCAGTTGCATCAATTGCGCGGGCGCATCGGACGCGGGGCGCACGAGAGTTTTTGCATCCTGGTTTCGGATGCGAAGCATCCGGAGGCGCAGGCGCGCTTGAAAATTTTGGAGGAGACCAATGACGGGTTTAAGATCGCGGAGGCGGATCTGAAGCTGCGCGGGCCGGGTGAGTTGCTGGGGCAGGAGCAGAGCGGGGCGATGCGGCTGCGGTTTGGGGATTTGGCGGAAGATTTAAATCTTATCAGGCAGGCGCGGGATCTGGCGGCAAAAGCGCTTGCGCTGAAAAGCGGAAATCGAGAAAGCGGGAAAGCGGAAACCTGAAACCGGAAAAGCGACGCGAATTGCGCCAATTAACGTGAATATAAATTGCGAAGTGACAATTGCGTATGGGTAGGAGCCGCACGAGTGATCGGCGCGCGGGCAAATGGCGGAGGTGAATCCATTTGTTTCAATCGTGAGGTGACAGTTGGCCGCTTTGAGCTTATTTTTCCGGTCTTTTGATGAATCTGACCGGGTACCAAAAATTTGTCATCGCTTTGCTGGCGTTTCTCCAGTTCACGGTGATCCTTGATTTTCTCATCCTCTCGCCGCTGGGCGCGGTGCTGTTGCCGGAACTGAACGTGGCGCCGTCGCAATTTGGCCTGCTGGTCTCGGTCTATGCCTTTAGCGCGAGCATCTCCGGCCTGCTCACGGCGGGATTTGCGGACAAGTTCGACCGCAAGAAGCTGCTGCTGTTTTTCTACACCGGCTTCATCCTGGGCACCGTGCTGTGCGGCGTGGCGCAGAGTTATCATTTTCTCCTCGCAGCGCGCATCATCACGGGGCTGTTTGGCGGGGTGATCGGGTCGATCGGCATGGCGATCGCCGCGGATCTGTTTCCGCTGGAACAGCGCGGGCGGGTGATGGGGGTGGTACAGACGGCGTTTGCGGCGAGCCAGGTGATGGGGTTGCCGGTGGGGTTGTATCTCTCGAACAAGTGGAACTGGCATGCGCCCTTCCTGATGATCGCGGGCATCGGGGCGGCGGTCGGGCTGGTGATCGTTTTCGGCCTGAAACCCATCGACGCGCATCTGGAACTTAAGCATGACCGCAATGCGTTCCAACACCTGCTGAAAACAGTGAGCCGGCCGATGTACTTGCGCGGATTTGCCGCGACGATCCTGCTGGCGACGGGCGGTTTCATGCTGATGCCGTTCAGCTCGGCATTTACGGTGAACAACCTGGGCATCTCGCTGGTGCATCTGCCGACGATTTATTTTGTCACGGGCATCAGCTCGATCATCGTGGGGCCGTTGCTGGGGCGGCTCAGCGATTCGGTGGGCAAATATCCCATTTTTTGTTTCGGTTCGATCTGGGGCACGATGATGGTGATCATTTACTGTCATCTGGGGCTGACGCCGCTGTGGGGGGTCATCCTCGTGAATATCCTGCTGTTCATGGGCATTTCGGCGCGCATGGTGTCGGCCGGGGCGCTCATCTCGGCGGTGCCGGATGCGCGGGATCGCGGGGCATACATGTCGGTGAATTCATCGGTCCAACAATTTGCCGGCGGCATGGCTTCGGGGCTGGCGGGATTGATAGTGGTGCAGACGAGTTCCGGCCGGTTGGAACATTACGACCTGCTGGGATACATCGTGGCGGCGGCGATGCTGGTGACGATCGGGCTGATGTATTCGATCCAGAAGATCGCGAAGGCGAGGATGGGTAAGCCGGTGGCGGTGGCGACGGTCGTCGGACCGTAGTCGTTACTGGAAAAAAGTGAGTGAGGGCGTTTGTTGGCCAAAAATCTCCATTGGCTGCTCAGGTCAGTTTTCCTGAACTGGCTGTTTTCATGTGTTGAGAGCGGCCCACCCTTCATCCAAATGTCCTTAGCTTGACACATAGTAAAAATTGGCGAATCATCGCCTGAATTCTAAAAAGACGATGCCCACCGAAACTTTTCCAAAAATTAAACAAGATTTCCGCGTTTATGAAAAGTTCCGGCGACGGAAAAAGCCCGCAAAAGGTGAAGCACTTAACTTAGATCAAGAAAAACCGAAGAACGGGCAAAAGCCTCGGAACAGATACGTCGGAGAATTGCCGATTGAATCTGGGCTACCGAAAGGGGACTGCAAAATTCACGCTGATGTTTCAGTTACAGACCGTAAAAACTATTCTGCTCGAATTTTTGCTGATTATTTTGGGGAACAGCCTTGTTTGCGTTTTTGTTCAATGGGTAGGCCGCATATGAATCGCGAACGTGGGAAAGGCTTGCGTGATCGATTGGTGCCGACGCCACACTTTCACAAAGTTGACTCAGGCGGTGTTTTGAGGGCATATCAGACTGCTGCCCTCACGAAAAACGTCAAATTGATTGAAGATGTTAAATCTGGAATCAATCTTTTCTGCCAAGAAACAAATGTCATTTCCTCAAGTGGAGCATCTGTCACGGTTAAATTAAACGCCGATGATTTGGGATTGTTGATAGACGACCCAAGCCAAAGCATTAAATTTTATTCATGACTAAAATTAATTGTCATATCACAGAACGCATTCAAAAGGATTTTAACTCCCTTTGGCAGTGCAAACAGCGTGGCAATACGATTGAAATATCTACACCGTATTTGCTGCCTGATTCGACTTTGCTTTCCTTATTCATTACTGAACGAGACGGAAAAACCATCGTTCATGATGGTGGCAGCATTTCTCAAATCGTTTCAGAATACTGTCCCTTTCCCGACGATGAAATCCGGGCATCCCTAGACGGTTTTCGGCGAAGTTTAGCATCGAACAAGGAGTGAGCACGGCCAAGCAAAAAATCTTTTTTAAAGATTGTGAAAAGAAAAACTTAATCAGCTCAATCGCATTTGATTTGGCTGCGTTTGCAATGACGGCGACAAATGTTCTTGTCGCGGCTAGCTACGACGAACCCGATGTTGAGCCTGACGAAAGATTTCAACGCAGTGCTGATAGTTTTATTAGAGCTGCGCTTCCGACCGGACTAAGGTTCAGGCCTCGTCACGAAATTAAAGAAGTTCCTGGGGTCAAGTTTAGCGGCGTGATAGAACAATCGAATAAAATCTGGATCGTGTCCTATGTTACCGGTAGTGATTTGCCGTATTTCTTAAGAAGCGTCGCAGTGACAAAAATGAACTTTGAGCACGTTTGGAAATTGGGACGTATAGCCAGCCACATCGGACGAACAATACCTATCTTAAATACTGATGCAGGCGGATACAAAGCTGACAAGCTCAAATGGCAAATTGACATGCTCAAAGCATCATCAAAAAACGATCTTGTAAAATGGGAGGACCGTGCCGAGATTGCCGGGCTTCTCGGCTAGATTCCGATTTGCAGTATTTTGTTAGTGTTTCGTGGCCACATCTGGATATGGGCCAAGAAACCGATCACCATTAAAATGGATCATGTGGTCGGGATCTTCTGCAATCCATACTTCAGATTCCCAAGCGATTTGCGAAGCGCATGATTGCATTGTGTGGCGGTTCTCAAAGGCCGTTACAAAAACCAGACCGGCTTTACAGCCAGCAAACAGATCCTTGAGTTCCTTGCGCCGCTTGCCATCCACCGGACCCGCACTGGTAACGGCTTCAATGAGCAGGAGCCAGTTTTTGGCGGTGTAGTGTATGATGACGTCAGGCATCTTCGCGGCAGAATCTAATGAGACTCCAAGCGCCGCCAAACCTTGTGCTTCCAAATGAACAAATTTGTTTTCCGTATCTCCGATGTAAAGAACCACGCCGCCGGGAGCGAAAGCTGTACAGAAATGTTCAATGATGGCCTTGATGAGCGGGTTTTGGCCGCCGGGTGAAAGGGCTACTTTAGAGCCATTGGGCAATGTCACCGGCACGCGGGCCAAATTTCGCTTTCTGGCAATCTCATGTTTGACGCTTTCACGACTGACGAGATATTGTTGCAATGCGGGAATCCAATCCGAGGTTCCTGCCTTGCGGAGAAGCGCGAGGGCGGTCGGTTCGATTTGATATACCGTGTTGCCGCTATTGGTCGGTCGGCCGGGTTCGTCAGGATTGCGCAGCAATAGACCCTCTTCGACGAAGAATTTCACCGCATCGTCGCGAATGGTTTCGCGGGTATTGGGTGCGTACCGGACACCGTAGGCTGTGGCGATGAATTCAATGATTGGAGTGATGCCACATAACGGAGCCTGTGCTTCAGCCCATGGGACATCGGGCTGAAGATTCAGCAAAGCAAGCAGAGTATAAGCGGCGGTTTCGTTTCGTTGCTTGGGGCCAAACTGCAAGGCATTGAGGACTTCGATGGTTTCGGCCAACCGCCGTTTTCTGGCAGGGCCTTTACGGTTGGGTTTATCAGCTGGCATGAAGATGTTTGGTGACAAGTTGGTCGATCTCAATTTGCGAAATGGCGAGGGTTTTCAGGGCTCGACCCATAGCTTGCAGAGTATCGCGGTTCGGATAGGCGAGGGTGCGCAAATCAGTGGCATTCACTTGGGTGTGTCCGCTAAAGCGGCGAAAATACTGATCCACTACGGTAGAATTTAGAAACGCGAAAAGCCCCATAGCCAGACTGCGGTCCAATCCATGGCCGTTTGCATGGAAATAGTTCAGATGGTTCTCAAACCCGACCCTCTTAGCTTTCACTTGATCTGGGTCAAATAAGCAAGCCACGACGCGCCGACGCTCCTCCTTTGACGTGAAACGCTTTGTGAGCAAATACACGCCGGAGGGCACAAGCCACGGCCGCGTTTCATCGTTATCAAGAATGGCATTAGGTTTGCGGGCTCCGAGTTTTGGCCAATGAACCGTGCCGCCATTGAAATGACAAGGATAGAGGAGTGGCACCGTGCCGCGTTCAGGTTCCTTCCGAAGGGCGCCCTTGAGCCTGAAATCCACTACTCGCCCAGTCGAGACTGTCACGTCTAGTGAGGCCAAGGTGGAACTGAGGCTATCCATAATTTCCTTGGCGTCCGCGTGGCTGGCAGCAGAGGGAATATGGATAAACTTTTCAGCATCGTGAGGATCAATGATTTCCGCGAAAGGAAAGACGGTTTCAGTGATTTCGCCGCCTTCTTCCCCACTGCTGCTAGAAATAATCACTTCGTGAGGCGGGTTCTGTCCCTTCACCGCATGGAAAATGATGTTCTCTTGAAGCACACTATCGTTACGGAAGGCAGCTTGGCGGGATTCAAAAATATGCAGTCGGCGCAGTTCCAATTGGTTCAGAAAGTCTTCGCGGAATGGACGGAAATAGGGGCCGTTGCAAAAACTCCGCGGGGTGATGCCAACGAGTTGTCCGCCGGGAACCAGCAATCGTTGGATGAGCGACATGAAACCGGTATAGAGGTTGCTGGTTTCGACGCCAACAGATCGCAAAGCTCGTCTCTCAGGAGAGTCGGTGTTAATTTTGCGGTAGGGCGGATTCGCAATAGCGGCATCAAAAACGGGTGGCAGGGTGCCAAATAAATCACCCGCAAGTCGCCCCGACATTTCTTGAATGAAGTCAGTAGAATGAATGATAAACGTGAAGTGAATGCCCGCCAATATGCAGCGTTGTTGACAATCCTGCATTGTTGCGGAAAGCGCTTCCAATATTTCAGGATCAAGTTCATAAAGCGTCGCTTCAACGGCGCAGACACCTTCGTTATTTTGACACAAACGCGAGACAAACGCTGCGGTGAGCGAACCAGCACCGGCACCAGCGTCCAGTAACCGCACAGTTTTTGGGAGCGGCCCAAACATTGAAGCCATGAAGTCAGCCACAGACGTCGCGGTGAGGAATTGTCCAAGTTCCTCCTGACGACTTCTAGGCTTTTCGATGGCCACAGTTTTCACAAGTGCAAGCTACCAAACTCATCGCTGTTTCACCACCGAACAAATGGTCGTTTTGTCGGCGGCACGATTGCGAGTGTGCGCCCGAAATATATCAGCGTCAATTCCTGCTTGCGAAGGGCGATAAGTGACGCAACCACCTTAAGGGTTGTGGGATTTTTGTGCAGGTGTTTTCCCAGGGGTACTTGCGTATGGCCGCCAACCGGACGGTAATCAGGTGAAGGAGGGTGTTGCGAGCTTGCAGCACTTGTGAATTTAGGGGGTGTTGTTCCTAGGCCTTCTGTAATATTGCGGGCCTTCAGCCCTTTCGGAAGGGGCGATGGGCAATTTCGAAGAGGGTATCAGACGCGATTTTGATCTGGCTACGCACTGCGCGAATATACAAAAAGTTTGTATATTCGTGCAATAATGCTTAGCCAAAAAGACTTTCAAGCGGTCAGGCAACATAACGGAAGGGCAATTAGCACCCTGTCGGTTTGATTTATGGGGATGTTTTTCCGGGACAGGTGTTCGGGCCGTGTTTGAGCCGACTCACGTCGGCTGCTACGGGGGATGGGGGGGCGGCGCGCCCTACCTTCTAGGGTGGGAAAAGCGTTCGAGGACGAGAATGGGGACGTTTTTTTGGATTTCAAAAATCGTTCGATTTCCAAGCAAATCCGCATATTTGCGGCCAGCTGCGCTTATTGTCACACAAGATATGCCCAATGTTTGCAGGGCGATTGTGATTTTTTGAGGATCTTTTCCGGCGGCCCCCCTTCCCACTCCCGAAAAATGAAAATAAATGGCATAAATCTGCATTCTACATTCCCGGGAGAAATTCAAGTTTTGACCATCTATGGTAGGGTCGGGGTGTGCGACACATACTGCACATATGGCGCGACCGGACAGGCGCGCGGGAAAATGACGAAGGACTAAAACCTAATGGTACTAGCGTACTGCCACCATGAATGACGAATTTCAAATGACGAATGGATGGGTGCCTGCTGCGCGGGGTGCAGGCCGGCAAGCGGTTGTGGTGCAAGCTCCGTTAGCCTTGGTTAGCCTTTGTTGGACCCTAAACTTTTTGGGCGGGTGCCGCATCCGCCTTCGCTTCGCTTCGGCGCGACAGGCGGGCCATCGCGGGGGCGAGGGAGATTTCAACCGATTAAACCCGTTTCCACTGATTTCAACCCGTCTAAACCGATTTCCACCGGTTTCAACCTACTTTTTAAAAAATTATTTTCAGCCACAGATAAGCACGGATGAAACACAGATGGGAAAGTCCTCACGCAAAGGACGCGAAGGGCGCAAAGCATTCGAGGACGAGGAGGATTGCCGCTATGCGAAAAGGCCAATGAAAACGAAAAAATTAAACCAGATTAAACCAAATCAAACCACTTTTATTCAGCCACAGATGAACACGAACCCGCGGGCGGGCCGCCCGCGCTCCAATCAATCCGGGCAAATCCAAGCAAATCCGACCATGAAATTTTAAAAAGTACCAGCGTACGGCCACCTGGTGATGAGTTGCGGGTGACATGTGCCGGGTGACGAGTTTTTGGTCTGTTCTTTGACATACTAATTGGGGTCTGGCGTCTGGGGTCTCGGGTCTGGGCAGGCGGGTTTGGATTGAAGTTCGGGAACGAGGGGGGTAGTTTGCGGGCATGAAAGCCTTCAAATCACTGCTTCCAATCGTGCCCGCCCTGGTTCTGTTGTCCGGTTGTGACGGGGGTTCCTCCTCTTCGCAACCCGAGAGCACCAATCCGGCGGATATAACCAACAACACGCTGGTGAACTCCAAGCGCACGGCGGACAAGACGATCGACGTGTCCTTCATCAACCAGGCGATCCAGTTGTACAATGTGCAGGAAGGGCGCCTGCCGAAAACCCTCAATGAACTGGTGCCGAAGTATGTCGCAAAAATTCCGGATGCGCCGCTGGGCTACAAGATCGCCTATGACGCCCAGAAGGGCGAGGCCAGCGTGGTAAGGGAATGAGGGGTTTAAAGCAGTTCAAAAACTGTTGTGGCAGTGCGGAAGTGCGGTTGAGGTTACTTCGATTTCGCGGGCGGATGGATGGATTGGTGGATGTTTGGATGGGGGAAAGCGGCGCTGAAGCGACCGCACTCCGGACGTTTCGCGTTGGCGGGGCAAAGCGGCCTTGATGGAAATGCCTCAGAAGCTCAGGAACCGCAGCACCTGCACTTCGCGTTTGAAAACCAGTTCAATGGAGTTTTCGTTGAACTGCACGTTGATCGGGCAGCGGTCCTGATAGTGTTCCCACATGATGCGGCCGTTGGCCGGATTGACCCGGGCAATGCGCAGGTAGGCGGGTTTTTGCAGGGTCATGTCGCTCATCTGTTCGGCGTCGTCAGGATTGGGGTCGTAAGACTGGATGGTGTAAATGAACTTGCCGGACAGGTAGGAGATAAAGCCGCCGGGCTTGATGTTCCACAGGGTCTTGCCGGTCTTGGGATCGAGCTTCACCAAAATATCGTCGGTGGACTTGGTAATGTCGATCTGGCGGGAAAATTTGATGTCATCCGGGCTGCCGCTGGTCGTGTTCACATAGATGAAGCCCTGCGGGTCAAAAAACAGGCCGACAACGCCGACGGAGGGGATGCGCCACCGCGCATTGCCGCTGTTCAATTCGAAAGCGCTTAGGACGGCCTGGTCAAAGACATAGAGCGTGTCACCATGCTCCACGCAGGGGCCTTCGCCGTATTGGGATTCTTCGCCGAAAAATCCGCCGCCCCCGCCGGACACGGCGTAGGTCAGCGAGGTTTGCCACAGTTTTTTATTCGTCTTGTCGAGGACGATGACGGACTTGCCGGCGGCGATGACATTGACGGTCTTCAGGACGAAGAGATGGGGCGGACCGGTGACTTCGCCGGTCCAATCGGGCGCGTCCGGCGCATCGGGCAGGTGCACGATGACCTGGTAGCGGCTCTCGTCTTCCTGGACGGTGTCGCCGCCGCTGTTGCGCTGCATCTCGTTCAACATTTCGTTGGCGATCTCACCGGTGTGGGCGGCATTGACATCGCCATCGAGGGCGGATTTTTTCGGCGGCGCCTTCATGGCCGTGCGCTCGACAATCTTTTCCTCGAGCAAGGTCTGGGAGAACTGGACAAAGCCGGTCTTGCCGGAAACGAGCTGGAAGCTTTCACGTCCGACGAGGCTGCCGGCGGAGTTCTTCGGGCGCGGATGCTGCGGGTCGTCGCGCAGCGCGGCTTCCAGCTGCTGTTCGTGCTGGGCGTTGGCAATCAATGCGGGCAGGGCGGTGCGCGCGGGCAGTTTCAGGTTCTGCGCCTGCTGCGCCACCTTGTTGGGGTCGAGCGGTTTGTCACCGCCGGAGAACAATCCGCCGGTGGCGGCATTGCCATTGCCTCCGGCCGTGGCCAGGGGTTTTGCGCCCGGTTCATGAAATTGTTCTTCGCGCGATTCCCCGGTGGCGAGGCTGACATGCGTGACGGATTGGGCGCCAATCATCTGCAGTTCATCTCCGGTCTCGGTGAGGAAGTCGCCAAATTCGGGCAGGGTGATTTCCTTCACGACCTTGCCGGTGTCCCAGTCGTAATGCGTGAGCTTGTCGGCCTGGCCCACCCAGATGTTCTGCCCGGCGACCCGCAGGCGCAGCGCTTCCTGCAAACCGATTTTCGCCTCGAGCTCGATCTCTTCCGGCAACTGGCGGCGGCTGTAACCGCCGCCCTCAGATGCCCTGGCGCTGGCTTCGTTCTCGGCCTTCACCACGGCGGCAATCTGCTCCTTGGTGATGAGTTCCAAGGACCAGACCTGCTTTTTGGCCTTAAGGTCATAGCGCGCCAACGTTCCACCATGCAGGAAAACCAGCTGGTCTTTGCCCACCAGCTGGGTCTTGCCGGCATAGGCGCGGTCATCGTCGGCAAAACGCACGGCGTAATACGGGTGCGGCACCGAACCAAACCACGCATACCAGACCCAGACCCCGAGCAGGAGCGCGAGGAGGGCGAGGGCCGCGCCAAAAATCGATCCGGCCTTGCGCCAGAACTGGCGTTCGACTTGAAATTTCTGGCCCGCATAGACGGGCACATCAATGCCCTGCAGATCGGCCTTGTTTTTGCAGAAGGGCGAGCAGAAATATCCAAATGACTCCATGCACTGCGGACAGATCGGCTTGTGGCAGATGGCGCATTCTTCCGTGGCAAGGACGCCCCGGTGTTTCTGGCAGTACTTGGACACCGGCTCGGCCGGGGCCGCTTCCGCCGGCTTTTCATGATGTGAAATCCTTAACCGCGAACCCGGAGCCGCCGCCGGTGGCGGAGGCGGGGGAGCGACCGGCTGGGGCGGGGGTTCGGCGGCCGGAACACCGAATTCGCGGCGGACCATCTCGTTGACAAACTCCGACGAATCCAGGCCGCAGGTGGGACATACGAACCGCACCGGGTTCTGCACCATCTCCGGCAAAAGGTCGAAGGCGTATTTGGCGCCGCAGGGACATTGGAGTTTCATGTGTCAGGGTTTGGGATTCAATAACACGACACCCGGCCTGCCCGCGAGCGAAAATGTGAGTTGCGCGTCGCTGGCCTGCACGCTCCCATCGGTCATCAGGAAGTTGCCGCCGTATTTGTGATGGTTATTGCCGGGGCT
>DATHQS010000336.1:0-4493 GCA_035482455.1 Candidatus Acidiferrales bacterium
TTCCATAAATGCTCTCCCGACTGCGATCGCCCTCAGCCTGGCTTCAAGCTGACCCCGATCGCTTCCAGTTGCGCGACGATTTCCGCGTGGAGGGAAATGCCTTCGGCGAGATGCTGTTCACGCGCTTGCCAGCCGCGTTCGCCCGGCAGCGTGATGTTCAGGCCGGGCTCAACTTCACGCAACCACGCGACCAAATCCTGCACCCGTTCACCGAACCGTTCGGCGTCCACGAACGCCTCGACGTTTAGGGCGAGAAATAACTTGGAGGAACCGGAATCCAGTCCCGTCGCATCCGCCTGCGCAATTTCATAAGAGAACAATCCGCCGGACAACGCGCCCGTGAGCAGTTCCATGAAGAACGCCAGCCCCGCGCCTTTGTGATCGCCGAAGGGCAGGACTTTCCCGCCACCAAGAATCGCCGCCGGGTCATTGGTCGGCCGGCCGGCTGAATCGAGACCCCAGCCATCGGGCACGCTTTTGCCTTCACGCAGATATGTTCTGATTTTGCCGACCGCCGCCTGGCTCATCGCCATGTCGAGCACGATGGGCTCCTGCCCGCGCCCGCGCGGCACGGCGATGGCGAGCGGATTGTTACCCAGCAAAGGTTTCGTCGAGCCCCACGCCAGCATGTTCGGGATGGCGTTCGTCGTGCAGATGCCGACCATCCCCGCCTGCGCGGCGCGGCAGGCATACGCATGGGCGCGACCCCAATGGGACACGCGCGTTGCCAGACACGCGCCGATACCGGCGCGTTGCGCACGTTCAATGGCGTGCTGCATCGCCTGCACGGAAACAAAACGGCCCGGCCCGTTATCGCCATCAAGCACGCAGGTCGCGAGACGTTCACGGATGATTTTGAGCTGCGGATTCGCCGTCACCCGCCCATCACGAATCCCCTCAATCAAAGCGGGCAACATGCGCACACCGTGCGACGGCACGCCGCAAAGATCCGCCTCGGCCATCACCTCGGCTTCAACAGCGCAAACCGGAGCCGGCACGCCGGCATCGGTCAGGGCTTTGGCGATGAGGGCAACCAGTTGCGCGTGCGGGATTTTAATTTCGCTGGGCATGAAATTTTATGGAAGGATTTCAATCCGGCACGCCGCGTCGCAACTTGGTTGTCAGACTACAAACCGAGCAGCCGTTTCATCACGTCGCCGCGACTAAAGCTTGTCATAATCCACGTCCGGAGCGGGCCCAATTTTTTCCCAAGTGTCCGCGACGAGGCCATCCATCGGCGCTTCCGTGGCGCGCTGGCGTATCAGAAAATTGAGATACTGATGAAGTTCGCGCAACACCGGCTCCGGCTGATGTTTGATTTCCTCAAGCAGTATTTCCTGCGTGCTCATGCTGAGAAAGTATCTTATTTGGGGACGTGAAGCAAGTCGTGCTGTTTCATCTTTAACCTTTAGAGATGATGTTTTCGCCGCCATTCTGTTTGATCATCTCGTCCCTTAAATCCGCATATTTCATCATAACGATTTTAAATTAGGAAAAGATTGCCACTTGTCTATGCAACAGCTTGTTCACCGTTTCCTCCATTCCGTCTTCGGCGGCTCCGGCAGACCTTGCGCACGCAGCGCCGTCCGGAAATGCAGCTTGGAAACCTTCGCCAATTCCTCCGCACCACGCGCTTCCACAAATTGTTTCGCGGCCGCATCCACCGCCGCGCTCGCGCCCTTGGGAAATTTCGTCTGAAATTGGTGTTCCAACTTCGTCAGTCCATTAACAAACGCATCACGGGCCATAATAGATGCCGCCGCCACCGCGATGTCCTCTTCTGCTTTATGGCGCTGCACCAGTTCGATCTCGCGACCGGCGGACATCAAGGCCTTCTCAATCACCGTCTTGCTCGCGGCAAACTGGTCGCTGATGGCCTTCACCGGCGCGGGGTTCATCTGGTAACGCTTGCCCATGAGATTCTCGATCACCCGTGCATGCCCCCACGCCAGCATTGCATTCACGCTTTTCATCCTCGAATACATCTCGTTGTATTTCGGATTGCCAATCGTCACGTTGTCCACCACGCAGCCGGGCGTGTGGCGGATGACATCGGCCAGCTCGTGGATCTTCTTGTCGCTGGAGATGTTCTTGGAATCACGGATGCCCACATCCTTCCACGCCGTGATGACCGCCTCGTTCACGTAGACGCCCGCGATACACAGCGGCCCGAAGAAATCGCCCTTGCCGCTTTCATCCACGCCGAAGCGCGGCAGCAGCAGTTCGGGATTCAAAACCGTTTCGTAGCCCAGCTTCACCTGCTTCAGGATTTCCGGCTCGAGGAGGAACTCCACGAACTCCTGCGTCCCCTTCCCCTGCACCACCAGCTTGCCGCTCTCGTAGAACACGATGTTCGTCTTGTCGGACTCGAAGGCAAAACGCGCATACGGCACCGTGCGCGGCTTCCAGTTGCGGGCGCGCAAGGCGGCGTCCAGCGCCGACGCCTGGTCGGTGGTCAGCTTGCACGTGTGGATGGTGAGCGGCTTCACTGCGAAAAATCATAACCACAAAGGCACAAAGGACACAAAGGATTTACAGCGCAACCGGCAAACAGTGTGCATCTTGACACTGTCCTTAAAAGCGCGGGCGTCTGCCCGTTTGGAGTTCCGCCTTTAGGCGGCCAGGCGCGTCGTTTCACCCGAACCGCCTAAAGGCGGAACTCCAAACAAGGACAGTGTCAAGATGCAACCGGCAAACATGCACGCGACAACATTTAGCGCGTGTATTCAAAACACGGAGTGCGGCCGTCCCCTGCCGCAGCAATATCCAAAGTGCGGAGAGCTTCCGTGAATTTCCCGCGGCTTGGTTGACGAGAGTTGCTGTGCCCGGGGACGGGCGCACTCCGGGGCAGGATTTGAGGATTTTAAAACACTTGTGTTAATCAATCTTTCTCCGTTCATTTTTCGCGTTTTTGGTGTATTTCGTGGTGCCGACAAAATGACTGCCGCCGCCAATTCCAAACTGCAAAAGCTGGTCCCGCTCCTGCTCGACTGGTTCGCCACCAACGCCCGCGACCTGCCCTGGCGGCGCACTCATGATCCCTACGCCATCTGGGTCTCCGAGATCATGCTGCAACAGACGCAGGTGAAGACCGTCATTCCCTTCTGGAACCGGTGGATGACCGAGTTGCCGACCATTGAAGCCGCCGCCACCGCGGGTTCGGACAAATTGCACAAACTTTGGGAAGGTCTCGGCTACTACACCCGCGTCCGCAATCTGCAAAAAGCCGCCCAGACCATCGTCGCCCGGCATGACGGC
Organism: Candidatus Acidiferrales bacterium; assembly: GCA_035482455.1. Lineage (GTDB taxonomy): Bacteria > Verrucomicrobiota > Verrucomicrobiia > Limisphaerales > UBA11358 > UBA11358. The sequence goes on from DATHQS010000336.1 coordinate 3,259, forward strand.
AAATTCCCGGAGACGTTTGAGGAAGTGCTCGCGCTTTCCGGCATCGGCCGTTACACCGCCGGGGCGATCTGCAGCATCGCCTTCAACCAGCCCACGCCCATCCTCGATGGCAATGTCATCCGCGTGCTCACGCGTATCTTTGGCATCGAGGAAAATCCCAAGGAGAAGGCCACCAATCAAAGGCTCTGGACGCTGGCGGAAGAACTGGTTCGGAATTCAAAATTAAAAATTAAAAATTTAAAACTCTGCTGTTCGCATCTCAATCAATCGCTGATGGAACTTGGCGCGCTGGTCTGCACTCCCCGCAGCCCGCAATGCCTGCTTTGTCCGGTGCAAAAACTGTGCGTCGCGTTCAAAGAAGGCCGCACGGAGGAGTTACCCAACCTCGGAAAGCGCGAGGCAGCCACGGCCCGGCACTTCACCGCCTTCGCCATCGAACACAAAGGCAAGTTCCTCGTCCGGCAACGCCCCGCCGGGGTGGTGAACGCGCATTTGTGGGAATTCCCCAATTTTGAAGCCAACGGCAAACCGATGAAACCGGGCGACCTTTTCAAGACCCAGTTCAGCGTATCGGCCCCTGAACTTTCACCGCTTTGCACCGTGAAACATTCCATCACCCGCTATCGCATCACCTTGCAGGCGTTCCATGTACGCGTTAGAAAAGCCACGCCAACGGCAAACGGCGCGTGGTTTTCTCCCAAAGAACTGGATTCACTCGCCTTTTCCAGCGCCCATAAAAAACTCGCCAGCGCCGCCGCAAAAAGTATCCTGTCAGACCGATGATTTACTTCGATTATAACGCCACGGCGCCCGTGATGCGCGAGGCGCGCGAAGCGTGGTTGCATGTCACCGAGAAGCTCGGCGGCAACCCGTCGTCCATGCACCAGTTCGGCACGAAGGCGGCCATCGTCCTCGCCGACGCGCGCGAAAAGCTCGCCGCCATCCTCGGCTGCCACCCGCTCGACCTCGTCTGGACCAGCGGCGCCACCGAAGCGAATAACATGGTGATGCACCATTTCGCCAAGAAGCTTCCGCCCACGGCAAAGATTTTTGTTTCCTCGATTGAGCATCCCTGCGTAGATGATTCCTCGAAACATTATTTTGGCAAGCGCGTGAAAAACATCCCCGTCACGCACGACGGCGTGATCGACATGGACTGGCTCACGCAGGAACTCGCCGAGGAACAGCCCGGCCTCGTCACGGTCATGGCCGCGAACAATGAGACCGGCATCATC
>DATHQS010000337.1:0-29317 GCA_035482455.1 Candidatus Acidiferrales bacterium
TCGGGACCCGGCGGGTATTTCATCTGTCCCGCCTACCCGCTGCACAGCGTGGTTGACCCCACCGGCGCCGGCGACTCGTTTGTCGGCGGCATGATGGGTTGCCTGGCGACGGCCAAAGGCTCGGTGGACGCACACATTCGCCGCGCGATGGTTTGCGGCAGCGTGGTGGCGTCGTTCTGCTGCGAAGGCTTCGGACTGAACACCACGACCAAGACCAAGCGCAGCGACATCGAGAAGCGCGTGAAGGAGCTGGAGAAACTGACGAAGTTCTGACCCGGTAAGCCGGTCCATGCGCAGCCGGATTTTTCTGGCGTCAGCCAAAGGTTTGACGGAGACTCGGTTCGCTCCCCAACAAACCAATTGAAAGGCTACGCATGAAAAAATCCATACTCTCAGGCATCTTCGTCCTGATGGCCGGCTCGCTGCTTGCGGCCGATTCCACGCCCAAAGACGATGTGAAGGCCGCGGCCAAGGCGCTCGCGGATAACTACAGCTGGCGCACCACCACGGCGGCACCCACCGGTGGTGGTGGCGGCAACGCACGATTCCGACCCGGTCCCACCGACGGCAAAACCGCCGGCGGCACGACGTGGCTGGAGATGACCCGCGGCACGAACGTGACCGATGCCGTGCTGACCGGTGGCGGCAAAGGCGCGGCCAAGATGCAAGACGGCTGGCAATCGCTGGCCGACCTGGCCGCCGATGACGGCGGCGGCGGATTCAACCCGCGGATGTTCATGGCCCGCATGCTGCAGAACTTCAAGGCTCCGGCCACCCAGGCGGGAGAACTCGCCGACGGCACCAAAGCACTGGCCAAGGCCGATGACGCCATTGCCGGCGACCTGACCGAGGACGGCGCCAAGGCGCAACTCACCTTTGGTCCGCCCGGTGGCGACGGCCCGACCATCTCCAACGCCAAGGGTTCGGTGAAATTCTGGGTGAGGGACGGCAAGCTCGCGAAATATGAGCTCCACGTCTCCGGCTCGATCGATTTCAACGGCAACAACCGCGACGTCGACCGCACCACGACCGTTGAGCTCAAGGATATCGGCACGACCAAGGTTGAAGTGCCAGAGGACGCGAAGAGCAAACTGAAATAATTTTGATCCCTTACGACTCCGCCGGAGGAATCGCGTGATTCTTCCGGCGGAATTTTTTCAATTCACAAACTTCGGCTCGAAGACGGGGCCGAGGTTGTGTTTTTTTAGGAATTGGCAGAATTTGGCGATGCCGCGCTTTTCATCCTCGGCGAGGTGGTAGTGGATGTGCCACTCGAAGTAATCGCGCCGGAAATCCTTGTCGAATTCCTCGCGCGTCTCGATGAGGTAGTCGAGGGTTTCGATGCCGAATTTTTTGGCGGCGCGCAGTTCGTAGCGCAATTCCTTGTTTTCCACGCCGCGCCGCAGGGCCCAGACCGCATAGACGAAGGGCAGCTGCGTGAGTTCCGTCCACGCCAGCCCCAAATCAAAAATCTCGCAGGTGTGCGGGGCGCGTTGAAAATCGATGGCGCGGTCGCCGATGAGCAGGACAAAATCTTTTTCCGCGGCGGCCTCGTAATTTTCCAGCGGCTTGAATTCCGGTTTCAACCCGCGCTCGGCGAGCAATACCTTCAGGAGGTTCACGCTGGTAAGCGAGGCGGTGTCGCAGAAGACCTCCTTCACTTCTGCGAGCGGTTTTTTATGCGCGAGCAGCACGCTGTAAACTTCGCCGAGCGAGGCGATGGCGATACCATCGAGGATGTCGTAACGGTCGTTGAGCAACACCTCGGTGATGCTGACGAGGGCGGCGTCCAGTTCATCGCGGCGGAGCATCTCGGCCAGCTTGGCGGGCGTGGCGAAGATGAGTTCCTCGCCGAGGTCGCGCGTGAGCGGCGCGGCGTTCAGATAAGGCACCGAGCCGATGCGGAAACGTTTGGGTTCGTCAGACATGTGCGTGGATTTTAGCGCAAAGATGTGCGGACGCAAAGCCGCAGAGAGGAAACCCGGCCGTAGGGCAAGGGTCAGAATTTCTTGGTGATCGCCAGATTCACAGTGTGGCCTTTGGGGCGGTCATAGGCCGTGAATTCATACGCATAGCGCACGGAGGCGGTCAGGTTCCAGCGGGGGATGGTGGTGGAGATTTCCGGGCCGATGCCGGCGACTTCGGAATCGCGGAAGGTCACCGTGGCCGCGCTGCCATCAGTGAATTGCTTTTGGTAGTAACCAAACAGGCCCACATCCGTGTTGTCCAAGATGGTTTTGCTGACGGCCCATTCCAAAGTGTACACGGAACCGGGAACCTTGTGGTAGGTGTAGGCCGGGAAACCGCCGCCGGGGGTCACGGAGGAAATCGAGCCCACCTGTGAGGAATTGATTTCGTAGTGATGCAACAGGGACACGGCCCAGGTTTTTTTGTCATCCGGATACCAGACGCCGCCCAGTGAGATCATGTTCGCCCATTCATCATCGCCCAGATTGGCAAGGCGGCCGGCGGAAAAATTTCCCGAGGGGACAAACAACGAATAGGCGGCCGTGGTATCAAAATGCTGCCAGTGCCAGGCGAGAATCAGGGGTTCAAGTTTGATATCGCCCAGGCCGAACTGGTCATCATTTATCTTTGTATTAACCACCCGCCCAAAGGGTATCACCATCGAAGTGCTATAGCTGACCTCCCGGTATTCGAGAGGGACTTGGATATCCATGCCCAGACTGGCATCGAGAAACGTCCAGCCGGTGATCCAGGTCAGTTGCGGCGCCTGCACGTAAACGAAGGTGTGATGACCGGGCATCTGGCTGGAGTTGCCGGCGTAAAAGAGGTTTTCATCCTCGAGATAGAGGCCCGGTTCCGGGGTCGAGCCGCCCTTGATACCGTGCGAGCCGGCGGCATAGTGCGAGCCATCCACCGGTGTTTGCGCCATGGCCGCGGTGATAAATGCCGTGAATCCGACCGTGAGGATTTTCTTTTTCATATCCATAAATATCTTCCCAGTTTTGCTGGCCGCCGCCGGATATTGCCGTGGATTTCCCGGATTGGCACGAATTTTTTGTGGAAGTGAGAAATGATTGCCGCCGATTTCATGCACCATTTTGTTCACTGATTTCGCATTAACTGGTATATGAAGCCAACATCCCTTGCATGCACGAGTTGAATAAAGAGGAGTCCTTGTTTTCGGCCGTGCTGGCATTGCCGCCCGACCAGCGCGCGGCGCACCTGCGGCAGGCCTGCGCCGGCGATGCCGCGTTGCAGGCGCGGGTGGAAGCCCTGTTGCACGCGTATGAACAGGCTGGTGGCTTCTTGGAAGAACCCGTATTGCCGGCGGATCACCCGTCCCGGTCAACCGTGGAGACGCCGGTCTTGGAAAAGCCCGGCGACCGGATCGGCCGCTACAAGCTGCTCCAACAGATCGGCGAGGGCGGTTGCGGCGTGGTCTACATGGCCGAGCAGGAAGAGCCGGTGCGGCGGCGGGTGGCGCTCAAGGTCATCAAGCTGGGCATGGACACCAAGCAGGTCATTGCCCGCTTCGAAGCCGAACGGCAGGCGCTGGCATTGATGGATCATCCGAACATCGCCAAGGTGCTGGATGCCGGCGCGACCGGGACCGGCCGCCCGTTTTTTGTGATGGAACTGGTGCGCGGCACCCGGATCACGGATTTCTGCGATGAGCACCAGCTTCCGCCCCGCGCGCGGCTGGACCTGTTCACCCAGATCTGCCGGGCCATCCAGCACGCGCACCAAAAGGGCATCATCCACCGGGACATCAAGCCGTCGAACATCCTGGTGACGCTGCATGACGGGGTGCCGGTGCCGAAGGTGATTGATTTCGGGATTGCCAAGGCGACGGCGGGACGGCTGACGGACCATACCGTTTTCACCGCCTTCGAACAGTTCATCGGCACACCGGCCTACATGAGCCCGGAACAGGCAGAGATGAGCGGCCTGGACGTGGACACGCGCAGTGACATCTACAGTTTGGGAGTGCTGCTTTACGAATTGCTGACCGGACAGACGCCGTTCGACACGAAGGAACTTTTGCAGGCCGGCCTGGATGCCATGCGCCGAACCATCCGCGAGAAGGAACCGGCACAGCCCTCGACACGTTTGCGGACGATGCAAAACTCCGACCTGACGACGGTGGCACGGCAGCGCCAGACCCAGGCGCCGCGGTTGATCCACCTGATGTGCGGGGACCTGGACTGGATCGTGATGAAGGCGCTGGAAAAAGACCGGACGCGCCGGTATGAGACGGCCAACGGGTTTGCGGCGGACATCCAGCGTCATCTGCGGGATGAACCGGTGGAAGCGCGCAGGCCGGGCGGATTCTACCGGCTGCAAAAAGCGGTCCGGCGCAACAAGCTGGCCTTTGCCGCCGCCGGCGCCGTGGTGCTGGCGCTGGCGGCCGGCCTGACCGCCTCGACGTGGATGTTTTTCCGGGAACGGGAAGCGCGCCAGCGCGCCGACACGGAAGCCGTCAAAAGCCAGCAGGTGGCGCAGTTCTTGCAGGAGATGCTGGACGGGGTCGGCCCGTCCGTGGCACTGGGGCGGGACACGACGATGCTGCGGGAAATATTGGACAAGACCGCCGGGCGCATCGGCAAGGAGCTGGCCAACGAGCCGGAAGTGGAGGCGGAAGTGTGCAGCACCTTGGGCAAAGTTTACCAGGCGATCAGCGAGTATGAAAAAGCCGAGGCGATGCACCGGCGCGCCCTGGACCTGCGGAAACGGCTATACGGCAGCGAAAGCAAGCAGGTGGCTGATTCCTTGAACGGGCTGGCCGGGGCGCTCCGCAGCCAGAACAAGCTGGCCGGGGCGGAAGCGGCGGCGCGCAGCGCCCTGGACCTGCGGCGAAAATTGTACGGCCGGGAACATCCGGACGTGGCGGAGTCGCTCTTCACCCTGTCCCTGGTGCTCCAGAGCGAAGGATTGGAGGAGGGTGAAACCACCGGACGCGAGGCGCTGGCGATGCAAAGAAAGTTGCTGGGCAATGACGATCCCCGCACGGCGGACTCGCTCAATGTCCTGGGTTATCTGCTCGCCAAAAAAGGCAAATTCGCCGAGGCGGAAGCCATGTTCCACGAGTCGCTGGCGACCGATGAAAAAGTTTTTGGCCAGGTGCACCCGCAAACGGCCAACACGCTCGACAACCTGGCCACCATGCTGGCCCGCGAAGAAAAGTTTTCCGAAGCGGAAGCCGTGGTCCGCCAGGCGCTCACCATCCAGACCAACCTGTATGGCAACAATCACACCGAGGTCGCTAATTCGCTCACGGACTTGGGGGGCATTTTGGCCAAGGAAGGCAGGCTGGCGGAGGCCGAAACGGTGGACCATCAAGCCATCGAGTCCTACCGCGCGGCCGTGGGCGAGACGCATCCGCTCTATGCCGCCGCGCTCAGCAACCTCGGGGTGGCGCTGGAAAAGCAGGGCCGGCTGGCGGAAGCCGAATCCCTGTTCCGCCAATCGCTGGTGCTCCGGCAAACGTTCCCCTACACTCCGAACGCCAGCAACGATGTCAGCCGTTCCATCCGTCACCTGGCGGAAGTTCTCCGGCAGGAAAACCGGCCGGCGGAGGCGGAGGCCCTGACCAACATGAATAACGGGACAAAATGAGCGAGGCGACCCGCATTCTCGAAGCGGCCGGGCGCGGCGACCCCCGGGCCGCGGACGAGCTGTTGCCGCTGGTTTACCAGGAATTGCGGCAATTGGCGGCGCACAAGATGGCCCGGGAAAATCCGGGGCACACGTTGCAGCCCACCGCGCTGGTTCACGAAGCGTGGCTGCGTCTTACCGGCGACGAAAACAAGGGATGGGACGGCCGCGCCCATTTCTTTGGCGCCGCCGCCGAGGCCATGCGCCGGATCCTCATCGAAAACGCCCGGCGCAAGGCCGCGTTGCGCCATGGCGGCGGACAACAACGGGTCGAGCTCACGGATTTGGAATTTACCACGCCCGACGACGACCAGCTGCTGGCGGTCAATGAGGCGCTCGAAAAGTTCGCCGTGGAGAACAAGCTCAAAGCCGAGCTGGTGAAATTACGTTACTTCACCGGCCTGACGCTGGGCGAAGCCGCGGAACTGCTCGGCATCTCCGAACCGACGGCCAAGCGTTACTGGGCTTATGCCCGGGCGTGGTTATTTCACGAAATTAAGGCCGCTCAAAAGCCGCCGCCGGGTCTTTGAAGCCCCCTTTTCCAGACCGGCCCGAGCTGGCCACTTCCCGTCCGTAAAAAAATCCCCAGTTCCCTGATCCGTTTTTGGCTGGTATTTCGCATTACCAGATGACACCGGACTGGCTGCGCATGCAGCCGGACCGGCAACCCGGGAAAAACCTATGAAAAGCATACGATTCATTGCGGCCGGCTTCGCCGTTCTGTTCACCATCGCAGCCCACGGCAATACCCTGACCTGGTCAGGCAGCGGGGCGAACGCCTTCTGGAGCAACAGCGCGAACTGGGGCGGCGTTGGCACCCCAGGCAACGGGGACACGCTCATTTTCAAGGGCGCGGCCAATGTGCTGAACACCAATAACATCGCGGGCCTCACATTGAGCCAGATCTTTTTCGGCGGCAGCAGCGGGTTTCACCTGCGCGGGAGCGCCTTCGCCGTGAGCAACAGCATCACCGCCACCAACAGCGCGGTGACCAACATCATTGAAAACAACATCACCCTGACCAACAACAATGTCCTGCTGGTCGTGAGCAGCAACGTCACCCTGACCTTGGAAGGAATCATCGATGGTGTCGTGGGCGTGAACAAGACCGGCATGGGCACGTTGATCTATCAATGTCCGAACACCAATCCCTACACGGGCACCACGCTGGTCACCGATGGCACCTTGCAGTTGAATGTGGCGGGCTACAGCGCCTTCAACGGACCGCTGGTGATCGGTGGCGATACGTTCGGGCCCCTTCCCACGGTGCAAAACCTTCAACCCGAGGAAATCCCCGAGACCGTGCCCATCACCATCTATGAAGATGGTGCCCTGGATCTTAACAACTGGACCGAAACCATCGGCCCAAACCTGACCTTGGATGGCGGCTCAATCTACACCGGCACCGGCCTCCTGCTGTTGTCGCCCAACACCACGATCACGGTCACCAACGCCAGCGGCGAAGGTGCCAGCATTTACGGCAACCTCAATACCGGCAGCGGCACCCTGACCTTGCGGGGGAACGGCGACCCGCTGCAAGTAAATGGTTATCCCGGCCTCAGCATGTGGGCAAATGTGAGCGGTAACGCGAACATCGTGCAGCACTCCACCGCCACCTTCTTCGGCGTCTTTTGGGAAGCTGCAAACACCTACACCGGCAATTATGTCGTCGATGACATCTGCTCGATCTACATGGAAAATTCACAGGCGCTCGGGAACATCAACAACACCCTCACGATCAACAATCAGGGCCAGATCGCCCTCGGCAAAAATATCAACCTCACCAACCAGTCCGTGACCGTCAACGGCGGCAATACCGGCGGCGCGTTTTTTGTGTATGGCCCTTCCACCAACACCTGGCGGGCCAATTTCAACTTCAATTCCGCCGGCGCGTTTGCCATTGAAACCAACACCGTGCTTAATCTGATCGGGCCGATCGGCGGGTCCGGCGGGCTGGTCAAGGACGGTCCCGGAACACTGACCTTTTCGGGCCTGACCGCCAACACCTACAGCGGCACGACGACGGTGACCAACGGCATCTTGCTGCTGAACAAACCTTTCCAAACCCCCGCCATTCCAGGCCCGCTGGTCCTGAACACCAACACCACGGTTCGTCTGCTTAACCATTTCCAAATATACAATGGTACGATCCCGATCACGCTGGCTGATTCCAGCCGTTTTGATCTGGCCGGGTTTGATGAATGGGTCGGGCCGATCAGCCTGAAGGGTGCGCAAATCACCGCCGGGGCCGGCTTTTTATATTTCAGCGGCAACATCACGGTCAATGCCAGCACCAAGGCGCAGTCCGTGATCAGCGGGAACGCCATCATTTACAACGGAACCTATGTCATCACCAACTCCGGCCATCATTTTTCACCGGACATGGTTTTCAGCGCCAATCTTGCCAACAGCGGCGGTGGCGGCGGTTTGATCAAGGACGGTGCCGGCGAGGTCGCCCTCCTGGGCAACAATTCGTTCACCGGCCCGGTCACGGTGAATGCCGGCAATTTATGGGCGGAGACCTCGACGGCGCTGGGCAACACGAACACCCCGCTGACCGTCAGCAACGGCGCAACGCTTTTTCTGGACGGCAACGGCCTGGACTTCGGATTGAAACCGCTGGTCTTGAATGGCACCGGTTACTCCTTTGGCGCGTTGTCCTGCAGCGGCAGCAGTTCCTGGGGCGGCGGCATCACTTTGGGCAGCGACAGCACAATCAATCAGTTCACCGGCTCCTCCCTGACCTTGACCGGCGCGATCAGCGGCGTCGGCGGCTACATAAAAGTCGGCCCGGGAACCAACATGCTGTCCGGCACGCAGGCGAACACTTACGCCGGAACCACCACCGCGAGCGCCGGCACGTTGATCTTGGGCAAAGCCTACGGCATTGCGGCGGTGCCGGGCAACCTTGTCATCAACAGCGGTTCAACCGTGCGCCTGACAAACTCGCTACAGACGGCCAATACGGCCGACATCCTGGTCAACAGCGGCGGGTTGTTTGATTTTTCAACTTTCCCGACCTACACGGACACCTTGCGCGGCACCGGCACGGTGAACTTTGGCGTGGACGGCTGGATCTATCTCGGCTTGAACAACGGCAGCAGCGAGTTTGACGGCCTCTTCACCGGCAGCGGCTACCTCGGCGGCTTTACCGTGGGCAAAACCGGCAGCGGCACCTTCACGATCGGCGGCAACAGCACTTACACCGCGGGCATCACGCATGTGTTCAGCGGCAAGGTCGTCGTCAACGGTTCCCAACCGCTGATTCCCGTTGCCGTGGAAGCCGGGGCGGTGCTGGCCGGTTCCGGCACCGTCGGTGCCATCACCGGCAACGGCGTGGTTGCCCCCGGTAACAGCCCCGGCATCCTCACCGGCGGCGATGTGAATTTCAGCGCGTCCGGCAGTTTGGCGGTCATCATCAACGGTACCAACGCCGGCACCGGCTACAGCCAGTTGAACGTGGATGGGACCGTCAACCTTGGCGGTGCCGCCCTGCAGCTTTCGCTGGGGACGGCGGGCGCGGTGAACAACCAGTATGTCATCATCACCAACGATGCGGCCGACGTGGTCGTCGGCACGTTTGCGGGATTGCCGGAAGGCTCGGCCGTGGTGGCGAACAACGGCACGCATCTGACCATCAGCTATCACGGCGGCTCGGGCAACGATGTGGTGCTGACCCAGACGAACCTGCCGACGCAACCGGTATTGGCCGGCGCCCAGACGCTCGGTGACGGTTCCATCCAGATCAACGGCAGCGGCATCACCAACCAGACTTACACCGTTCTGGCCACGACAAACTTGCTGATAACGAACTGGGATACCATCGGCACCGTCACTGCTCCCGCCCTCACCAATGCCCTCCAGTTTGTGGATCTGAACGCCACGAACTACCCGCAGCGGTTTTACCGGTTCTCCTGGCCTTGAGGGATGTGTTTATGCCGTCGCCAGATTGTCTTCGAGCACCTTGGAGTGCGCCGGATTATCCGTGCCCTCGTTGGCGGGGAGATTTTCCAGCACCTTGAGCGGTTCGTAGAACGTGTTTCGCTGCACGGGCGTGCGGCCGACTTCGCGGATGGCCTTGATCATGTCCGCCTCGGTTTGCAATTGCGGCGACGTCGCTCCCGCCATGTGGAAGATGTGTTCCTCGATGATGGTGCCGTGGATGTCGTCCGCGCCGTAGCTCAGGGCGACCTGCGCGAGCTTCATGCCGAGACCCACCCAGTACGCGGTGAGGTGCGGGAAATTGTCGAGATAGATGCGGCTGACGGCGATGGTGCGGAGCGAATCGAAGCCGGTTGGCGGCGTCTCCACCGGGATGTCATTGTCATCCGGCTGGTACGCGAGCGGGATGAGCGCGGTGAAACCGTTCGTCTCATCCTGCAACGCGCGCAACTGGCGCAGATGGTCCACACGGTCGGCCAGGCTCTCGACGTGGCCGTAGAGCATCGTGCACGTGCTGCGGCCGCCGAGCTTGTGCCAGGTGCGGTGAACATCGAGATATTCCTCGGCGGATTCCTTGCCCTTGGCGATGGCGCTGCGGACTTCCTTGCGGAAAATTTCCGCGCCGCCGCCGGTCAGCGATTCCAGGCCGGCTTCCTTGAGTTCAATCAACGTCTGCTCGACGGATTTTTTCGCGAGCCAGGCGAGGTGCAGGATTTCGATGGCGGTGAAACATTTCAACTGCAGCCGCGCATCCAGCGTCTTCAACGCCTTGAGCATGTCCGTGTAATAGCTGAACGGCAGCGACGGATGCAGCCCGCCGACGATGTGCAGTTCGGTGATGCCCAGCTTCAGGGCCTGGCGCGCCTTCTCCACGATCTCCTCGACGGAAAATTGAAAGCCGTCGGCATCACGTTTCTTGCGGGCGAAGGAGCAGAACTGGCAGGAGAGGATGCAGTAGTTCGAGTAGTTGATGTACCGGTTGATGATGTAGCTGGCGCGGTTGCCGTTCTTTTTCGCGCGGACGAAATCGGCGATGGCGCCGAGGGCGTTGAGGTCGCGGGTCTCGAACAGGCGCAGGGCGTCGGCCTCGGTAATGCGTTCACCGGCGACGACCTTGTCGTAGATGTCACGGAGCTCGCTGCGTTGGACGAAAAAATTCACGCCTTAGGATGCCCAAAAAGGGCGGGTTTGGCAAATTCGGGTTTGGGGGAGAAGATGACTTCGGAGCGCGGGCGGCCCGCCCGCGTGTTCAATGTCGTTCGGTCTCATAAAAAAAGTGGTTTGATTTACCTTGATTCTCTTCGTCCGCATCCCAGACGCCAGACGCGAGACCCCATGCCGGCCCGTGCGGCACGCTCTGACTGTTTTTGCCTGTTAATCACTGTTATTGGCTGTTTTTTCCAGCCCCTCCCGCATGCTCGCAAAGGTGGTAGGGACATTGCGCTGCGATGTCCCCGCCCGCGCTTTCCAGTTTTGGCGGGCGGTCCGGTCTCGATCCAACCCCCCGGACCTTGGACTCTTCCGGTATTCGCATCCCGTTTCCCGCCCCCATTCGTCATTCGTGCTTCGTCATTCATTAGTGATTATGGTTTAGTCATTCGTCATTTCCGCATCCCATCCTACCCCCAACCCGAACAACCTTCATTCCGAATAGATTCCGATTCATTCCGACCTCCATTCTCGCCCGCCACGATGGGGCCCGCCGCTCCGCGCGCCCTCCGCATCTTGCATCTCGCATTTCGCATCGGCTTTGTAATTCTACATTCTTCATTTTTCCTTCAACTTTACCGCCCTCGCTTGGACAAAGGCTGTCCAACCTAAAAATACTTCGGGAGTAGGTAGATAGCGCAAATTGGAGATGTCTGGAAAAATGGTTGTTTTTGAAAACGGGCGATCGTGTTGATTGCAGCGCCGGCAAAATGGGGCAACCAGGTAAGGCCAGTTGCCGCTTTTGACCTGATTTGCGTTATCTACCTACTCCCGAAAACTTCAAAAAATGAAAATGGGGAAACACGCCCGCTCCATTCGTCATTGATTGCAGGACGGAGCGGGAGGAGACGGCTCGTCCCTAGGAATACAATGCAATTTTCCACCATCCTCCGTTTTTTGGATTGCGTAGGAACGCTCTTAATTTGTTGATCCCGTCAAACTTTCTTTCCCGGGCCAGGCTTTCAAGGCATCCCGCGCCACGGCCCGGAGTTCCGCCGGCGTGGCACCGTCCAATGACAACAACTGGATCGCGCCCAGAATACCTTGATAATATCTCGCCAGCCTCGCGGTGTCCGTGGCTTCCGGCAGCTCACCCGTCGCGACCGCATTCTGGAAACGTTCCCGGAGGTTGTTAAAAACAATCTTGCGAATCGATTTCAACAACGAAGAAGGCACCGCCGTGTGATCGGCTGAATTGATGGCCCCGAAACTGACCAGGCAGCCATGGGGATTTTTCCCGGACGCAACCAGGTCCGCAGAATTGTAAAGCACCTGCTCGATGGCTTTGCGCGCCGTGCCAGCCGATTTCAGGGGAGCGAACACCTTGGCGCCATATTGCCGGTTGTAATGGCCCACCGCTTCCTGGAAAAGCCGTTCCTTGTTCCCGAACGCCATGTAGAGGCTGGGGGCGGTTAAACCCAAGGCCTTCAGCAACATGCTCATGGAGGTCGCCTCGTAGCCATGCCGCCAGAACAGCTCCATGGCGGTGGTCAGCGCGGCCTCCCGGTCAAACTGCCGCCGGGTTTTCCGGGTCGTTTCTGGCACCTTCACGTTACTCATATAACAATCATTATATTTGTTGTTGACAGGAAGTCAATCTCGCGTAATATAACAATCGTTATAGATAAACAGCCCGCGGTGCGGGGTGTGAAACAAAAACAACAATCAAACAAACGAAAATAAAATTATGAACTCATTCGCCATCCATACTCCTACCCGCATCTTCTTTGGTGCGGATCAACTCAACAACTTCGCGGCCGCCGCGTCCCGCCTGGGCAAGCATGCCTTCGTGGTGACCGGTGGCGGCACCGTCAAGCGTCTTGGCATCCTCGATCAGGTCACCGGCGCGCTGGCGGCGGCGGGCGTCAAGGTGTCGCTCTTCAGCGGCATCGAACCTAACCCGGAAGCCGAGACGATCAATCGCGGCGCGGTCGAACTGCGGGCGGCCAAGGCCGACTTCGTGGTGGCCGTTGGCGGCGGTTCGGTGATCGATGCCTCCAAGGCGATCGCCGCCCTCGCTCCAACCTCCGAGGCCGACATCTGGCCTTTTGTGGTCGGCGAGCCGCGTGCGTTCCAATTACAGGGCGCGCTGCCGGTCGCGGCCGTGACCACCACCGCGGCCACCGCGTCCGAGGTCACGCCGTTCGCGGTCATTTCCAACCGGCGCGTGGGCGGAAAATCCATCCTCATGGCCGACTTCCTCAAGCCGCAGGCGGCCTGGCTCAACCCCGCTTTCACCGCCAGCCTCTCGCGCACGACGACGCAGGATGGTGCCGCCGACATCCTCAGCCACGTCCTGGAGAATTACCTGCTGGGCGGCAACGCCTCGCCGCTCGCCGACCGTTATGCCGAGGGTGTTTTTGCCACCGTGCTGGAAACCCTGCCGCGACTGCTGGCCAATCCGGGCGACCTGGATGCCCGCGGCAACCTGTTATGGGCGTCCACCCTGGCGCTGAACGATTATCAGAATGCCGGGCGCACACCGTCACACTACGTCTTGCACTATATCGAACACGCCCTGAGCGCCTCGAAGGCCGAACTGGCGCACGGCCGCGGCCTGGCCACGCTGTATCCAGCCTATTTCCGCTGGCTGCTGGCCGAGGGGCGCGCCATCGACCGGCTCGCACAGCTCGGAACCCGTTTGTTCGGCGCGACCGGAACCGAGGGGCAGCGCGCCGAGGGTTTCATCAATGGCCTGGTGCGTTGGCTGAAGGAAAACGGACTGCTGCAATCCCTGGAAGACCTCGGTTTCGCTGCGAATGATTTTGCCAAAGTCGCCGGCTACGCGGTCCGCACCTATGGTGACGGCAAGCAACTCGAAGCCCTGGGATCGCTGACGGCGGCGCAAATTGCCTCGATCCTGCGGGACACCAAGCACAATGCGGCCGAGTCATCGCCGGTCCCGGCCAGCCACCAAACGGAGGAGGTTTTCCAAAGTTAAAAAAGGGATTTAGCGGGCTGGTCGTCGCAAGCGCTCCGGCTCCTGAAAAAAGCAAACCAAACAAACCAACAAACAAGAAACGAAAGAAAAACAAACTATGAATGCAACCATAACGAAACCAACCGGACCCAGCACCCCGGCTTTGCCCGTGAAAGTGCTGTACACCGCCAAGACACACACCGTGGGCGGCCGGGATGGCGGTGTCGCCCGCAGCTCCGATGGCCGCTTGGACATCAAACTCTCGGTTCCCGGCACCCCGGGCAACGGCACCAATCCCGAACAGTTGTTTGCCGCCGGCTGGTCGGCCTGCTTTGAGGGAGCACTGGGATTGGTGGCCGGCAAAATGAAAATCCCGCTGCCCGCCCAAACGGCCATCGATGCCGAGGTGGGCTTGTGCACCGACGGCGCTGGCTTTCACCTTCAAGCCCGCCTCAACGTCAGCCTGCCAGGATTGGCACCTGATGTCGCCCGGACCTTGGTGGACACCGCGCACCAGACGTGTCCGTATTCCAAGGCCATCCGCGGAAACGTCAAGGTTGCCATCAACCTGGTATGACCCTCCCCGCAGTCCGGCCCGCCGGCATTGCGCCGGCCGGCCGGTCTGATTGCTAAAAAATCACCCGATTTATGAAATCGATCCAATTGCTCGAGATGCTCGAAGGAATAAACTACAGCCGACGCGATTTTTTGGGCGAGATAACCATAAGCCTTGCCGCCGCCGGGTTCGGTGTGTTCGGTGCCACAAACACGCAAACCAGCAATGCGCCCCCGATGGATGCAACCAAGATCAAACCGGGGACCAGTCCATCATCCGGCCAACTGAAAGAGATCGCTGCCGGCGTCCTTAATGAAAGGATCGGCACTGGAAAAATGACATTCTGATTTTCAACGCCGGCTGCCTGCCCCCGCCCTGAGCCATTCGCGTCAATTCGTGTCACGTCTTTCCGCCCCCTTCGTTCCCTTCTGTAAAAAGTTCCGCCCCTTTTCGTGTGGTTTGTGTTTTTCGTGGTTAAAAACTTTCTTGCCGCGTTGCGGTTGAGCCGTTATCAAACCGCATGGATTCCCGGGAAGCGCTTGTCGCGTTGAACATGATCGAAGGGGTCGGGCCGGTGCGCGCCGCTCCACATTTCCCAAATGACGGTGGACGGCCACTGTCAGTAGAAGTGCCAGTAATTAGGCAAGTGCTTAAACAACTCGCCAAAACTGGCGTTCACAAAAAACCTTTGCTGAAGGAAAACGGTTCTCAAAACTGCGCGGTGAAATAGATCTTCAGCGTCGCGGACCGCCCTGGACCAAGATCGGGAAGGAATATGTTTTCGACGGGCCGGCTGGCTAGGCGACGCTTGCCGATCTGTTCAGCGGCAAGCGCCAGCTCATCACTATCACTTCATGTTCGGACCGGGTTGGGCAAGGTCGCGCGCATCAAGCCGAAAAGGACCTGATCGGGAAGCAGACTTGCTTGTTGACTTTATTGTGACCTGTGATGCAATGCCTGCATGGGCCAACCACTGCATCGGGATGAGGCAACGGTGTGAAACTGCCACGGCCAGACTTTTCCCACGCCTAAATCAACGCCATTGCCGGTCCGGGAAAGCAGATACGCAAACGCCATCATTCCGGAAATATTTTTTACTGCCGCCCGCCAAGCTGTTTGAAACAAAAACGAAGTCACATGCCAGGGTGACGGAGCGGGGGCAAAAGTGGAAACAGTTTCATGAGCAGTGTTTTGGTCACAGTTACAACAAATCAACGCGGACAATTAGTGAACCCTCAGAATACGGATCATACCCATATGAAAATATTTTCATTGAAGTTTCTGGCTTGTGCCAGCCTGTGGCTGGCCCCGGTCATTTCCATGATGGCGCAGTCCTACACTTTTTCCACGCTGGCTGGAACCGCTGGGATTCAAGGTGGCGCCGATGGAAACGGAGCAGCAGCCAGTTTTAACAATCCTTACGGCATTGCCATCGACAATGCAGGAAATGTCTATGTCGCCGATACCGGTAATAATATTATACGGAAAATAGCGATTAGCGGTGGAGTCGGAGCCGTCTCCACCTTGGCCGGAACGGCGGGAGTCTCTGGCACAAATGATGGGATGGGCGGCCAGGCTCAATTTAATCAGCCGGCCGGTATCGCGGCCGATAGCATGGGCAATCTTTATGTCGCCGACACGGGAAATCATACCATACGGAAGATAGTGATCAGCAGCCGGATGGTCAGCACGTTAGCCGGAAAACCGGGAGAATCTGACTACCCGAATATGGGCCCTCCCATCTTTCCGAATCTGGGCCCGGCCGTCCCCGGTAGTGACGCAAGATTTGGGCATCCTCACGGCGTTGCGTGCGATGGCGCAGGCAATGTTTATGTCGCGGATACTGAGAATCATGCGATAAGGAAAATAACCAACAATCCCGTGACTGGGCTGGGCATGGTCACAACCGTGGCTGGTGGTCTGCCTGGGGGTGCAAGCAGTCAAAATTCAAACGACGGCGTAGGCACTAACGCGGGATTTAACGCTCCTTATGGCATCGCGGTTGATGGCTTGGGCACTTTATACGTCGCCGATGAATTACACGGTTTGATCCGGAAAATAATCATTGATCCCGCGACCGGGCTGGGCACGGTCACCACTTTGGCCGGAAAAGGATTGCTTGCAAACCCTGCTGCCGTAGCGGTGGATGGTATGGGCAATGTTTATGTGGCCGATCAAGGCAACTCGGTGATTCGGAAAATAAGCAACGGGCAGGTCACGACGGTGGCTGGCACTCTGGGACAAGGCGGTAGCACGGATGGCGTGGGCACTGATGCGCTGTTTGCAAGTCCCTACGGCATTGCGGTGGATGGCTCGGGTAATCTCTATGTCGCCGATACCCGTAACAACACAATCCGGCTGGGAAAGCCGCTGTTCACTTTGACGACCAGCAATGCGACGATTGACGGCTGCGGTTCGACCTGCTGCCCCACGAATGTTGTGATGTTCACGACAGATCCAAATTATAGCTGGACGGCGGTTTCGGACAGCAGTTGGCTGCATGTTCTTGACCCGTCCGGCACCGGTTCGGGCACTGTCCACTATTCAGTTGATCCGAATACGACGATGGGTCCGCGGACGGGCACGATAACCATTGCCGGCCAGACTTTCACGGTGACCCAGGTTATCATGCATTGCTCCTTCTTGTTGCAACCGTTGACTTTTAGCATTCATCCCCCGCTCCCACCGTCAGATTTCGCACAAAGCACCATCGGATGCGATGGAACGCCTGTCGCCGTAAAAGTGGTCACGCGGGAGGACACTGACAGTTGCTGTCCTTGGACTGCGATAGTGACCACCGGCGGAACCTGGCTTCGTATCTTATATGGCACACAAAGTGGCCAGGGTAACGGTATCTTTGTGGCTTACGCCTACCCCAACACCACCGGCACCAACCGGACCGGAACCATAACCGTGGGCAATGTTCAATTCGTGGTGACAGAAGAGGGCTGCCACTGTAGTTACAAGATTTCTCCATCAGGAATAACACACAATCGGGGTGCATTCGATACCTGGTTCCATGTTGAGGCGTCATGCGGTTGCAATTGGACGGCGGTTGCGTCCGATCCTTGGATTCATCTTGCGAACAGCAGTGGAACGGGAAATGACCTGGTCGAATTCGGAGTTGACGCGGCCATGCAGGATCGCTCCGGCACGATCACGGTCGAAGGCCAGACCTTTAAAATAAACCAGGCGAAGGGGACATCTTCGGGCACCGGTGGCACCACCGGTGGCGGCGGTGGCGTCAGCAGATATTTTTATCCGGTCCTGGAAATTTCCGGTCCTGTGTCCCATTGGAACAACGGTGACACAAGGCATGATTAGTGAAAGGGTCGGTACTGGAAAACTGACATTCTAATTTTCAGAGCCGGCCCTCCCCTGTCGCGTCGTAGCCTTGGCGAAGACGGATGCCCCTGAGTCATTCGCGTTAATCCGTGTCATTCGCGTCGAACCCTGCCCCTCTGCGGGTCTCTTGTATGTTGTTTTTTATCTTCCTTGTTTGGCGTTAGCCAAACCGGAAGATGAGGCTGCGCTCCCCCGGCCGGGGGAGCGCAGCGGCGCGGGTGTGATCGTTCGTCTCTCGGATCTTTTGAATCCGGAACGCAGCCAGATCCATCCGCGCTTTTGCGTCCCGAACTCGAACCGTTGCCAGAGCGGCGTCGCAAACACGCCAGCTCGAATCCGCAAGAATGAGTCAGAACACAACCGCAATTATGAATGATAAAAACACCTCCGTCTATGCCGGTCTGGATATGGCCAAAGCTTCGCTCCAACTCCACCTCCAAAGCAAATCCTATGACCTGCCCAACACCGCCGATGGCCATGCCCAACTGAGCAAACGCCTCGCCGCCATCCCCGGTGTTCACGTGGTCTGTGAAGCCACCGGCGGTTACGAACGCGCCGTCGGCGGCGCGCTGCATGCCGCCGCCCTGCCCGTCAGTGTCCTCAACCCCGCCCGCGTCCGGCAGTTTGCCCGCGCCGCCGGAAAACTCGCCAAGACGGATCCCATTGACGCCGCCCAGCTCACGGCCTTCGGCCAGGCCTTCGCGCCCGCCCTGACGCCGCCGCGCACGGCCACCGAACTCAAACTGGCCGCGCTGGTCACGCGCCGGATGCAACTGCTCGAACTGCGGGTCGCCGAAGCCCAGCGCGCCGACACCTGTGCCGACCTGGATTTGCGCAAGCTCTTCACCCCCTGGCTGGCCCAGCTGGAAAAACAAATCGCCAAAGTGGAAGCCCTCATCGAAGCCCTGTTGCAGGAACAAGCGCCGCTGGCGGCCCAAGTGCAACGGCTGGATGACATCATGGGCGTGGGCCGCCTTACCGCCGTGATGGTGCTGGCCACCATGCCCGAACTGGGAACCCTCAACCGGCGGCAGGCCGCCGCGTTGGCCGGCCTCTGTCCGTATAATCGGGACAGCGGCCAATGGGCGGGCAAACGCCGTATCAGTGGCGGCCGGGCGGAAGTGCGCCGGGCGCTTTACATGGCGGCACTGTCGGCCAGCCGGAGCAATCACCTGCTCAAACCGTTTTATGCCCGGCTCATCGCGGCCGGCAAGCCCGCCAAAGTCGCCCTCACGGCGGTTATGCGGAAGTTGATCGTCCTGATGAATCATTTGCTCAAAAATCCAAACTTTTCCCTTGCTCACTAAACACCGTTGCTGCGTTTATCGGCCAGGGGTAAAAAGTTGCTTGCCGCACCGCACGCGACTGGCTATCAAACCACATGGATTCCCGGGAAGCGCTTGTCGCGTTGAACATGATCGAAGGGGTCGGGCCGGTGCGCGCCCGGTCGCTGATCGAATTTTTCGGCGAGGCGCCCAAAATCCTCTCCGCCTCCAAAAACGAGCTGCTGCGCGTCCGCAACATCGGCGAGGACACGGCGGAGAAGATCGCCACGTGGGAAAAGTCCGTGGACCTCGCCGGGGAATTGCAGCGCATCAAGGATTACGGCTGCCACATCGTCATTTCTGCGGATGAAAATTATCCGGCCTCGCTCCGCGAAATTTATGACCCGCCGCTGGTGTTGTACGTCAAAGGCGAGCTGACGGCGAAGGACAAGAACAGCGTCGCCATGGTCGGCTCGCGGATGACGACGCATTACGGCATCGAGACGGCGCGGAAGCTGGCGTACCAGCTCGCGTACGTGGGCGTGACCGTGGTGAGCGGCGGCGCGCGCGGTATCGATACGGCGGCGCACCAGGGCGCGCTGAGCGGCAAGGGCCGGACGATCGCGGTGCTGGGCACGGGCATCAATCTGGTTTTTCCGGTGGAGAACGCGGAGCTGTTCGAGCGCATCGCGGCGAACGGCGCGGTGATGACGCAGTTCCCGTTCAACCGGCCGGCGGACAAGCAGTCGTTCCCCATCCGCAACCGAATCGTGGCCGGCATGACGCTGGGCACGGTGGTGGTGGAGGCGAACCTCACAAGCGGTTCGCTCATCACGGCAAATTTTGCGACGGAATACGGGCGGCAGATCTTCGCCGTGCCGGGACGGATCGATTCGCCGCGCAGCAAGGGCTGCCATGACCTCATCAAAAAGGGCGCGAAACTGTGCGAAGGCGTGGAAGACATCCTGAGCGAGTTTGAATATCTGTTCCCGAGCAGCAACCGGTCGGCCACCGCGAACGAGACCGGGGTGCTCCCGGCGCTGGATCTAAATCCTAATGAGCAGGCCGTTTTCACGGCGGTGAAACTTGAGGAAGAATCGAGCATCGACGAGATTATCCGGGCGAGCGG
Source organism: Candidatus Acidiferrales bacterium (assembly GCA_035482455.1). Taxonomy (GTDB): domain Bacteria; phylum Verrucomicrobiota; class Verrucomicrobiia; order Limisphaerales; family UBA11358; genus UBA11358. The sequence goes on from DATHQS010000337.1 coordinate 19,989, forward strand.
CCTGCCCAGTTCGGCGGTGAACGTGGCGCTGTTCAGCCTGGAGATGAAGCGGCTGGTGCGGCAGTTGCCGGGCAAGCTGTTTGTGCGTAGCAAGTAACGCCAATTCCGACATATCCTTTAAAAAAGCACTTGACGAAAACAGCCTGAGCTGTCAACATACCAACCAGTTGGTATGAAAACTTTGAATCAAACAAACGAAATGCCGGAAACCAAACGCAAGTTGGTGGATGCGGGTGTGGCCTTGATGCGCAAGCAGGGGTTCAACGCCACCACGGTGGATGATATTTGCTCTGCGGCGGGCGTCACCAAAGGCAGCTTTTTTCATTATTTCAAGACCAAGCAGGAAGTGGCCGAGGCGGTGCTGACCAGCTTCCGCGAGGGCAAGATCCGGGATTATGCGAACGCGCCCTTCCGCAAATTGACCGACCCGCTGGACCGGATTTTCGGGCGGCTGGATTTTGCGATTGCATCGGTCGGCGATGGGACGGGCCTGACGAAAGGTTGTCTGATCGGCGTGTTTGCACAGGAGTTATCGTTCACCAATCCCGAACTGCGCGGTGCGTGCCAAGCGGCGTTTTTATCGACGGCAGGCGATCTGGAAAAAGATCTCACCGAAGCCAAGTCGCTGCATGCTCCCAAGGCGGATTTTGATCCCAAAAAAGTTTCCCTGTTTTACGTCTCGATGATTCAGGGCGGTTTGCTCATGGCCAAGGCCGGTGAAAACAACGCCGTGCTGCTGGATAACATCGAACAATTTCGCGGCTACGTAAAAGGCCTGTTTGACGTTGCGAGCCAGCAACGCCCGGCAACGACCGCCTGGACTTCCACCTCAAATTCTTAAGTTTTTAATCCTATGAAAAATCGACTCTATTTGCTTGTTATGAAAACATACCAACTGGTCGGTATCTACTTCATATAATCAATTATTCCACCTTAACCTCACCTCAAAACCATGAAAACAACCCATAATACCGTGCTTATCAGTGGTGGTACCGCCGGCATTGGCTTGGAAATCGCCAAGCTGCTGTCCGCCCAAGGAAATAAGATCATCATCACCGGGCGCAACCAGGCCCGGCTCGACCAGGCGCTGGCCCAGTTAAAGAACGCGACGGGCATCGTCAGCGACGTCAGCAAAGAAGCTGACGTTGAATTGCTGGTCGCGACGGTGAAAGCAAATTTCCCCGGCCTGAACCTCGTGATCAACAACGCCGGCCGGGCCGAACTCTATGACATCGCCAACAGCAATGGCGCTTTCGAAACGGCGGCGGACGAGATGCTGACCAACTACCTCTCAGTGATCCGGCTGAATGAAAAATTGCTACCAGTGCTCAAGCAGCAACCCGCGGCGGCCATCGTCAATGTCTCGTCCGTCGTGGCCATCGTGCCTGGCAGTTTGCCGACGTATTCCGCCAGCAAAGCCGCGCTTCACTCGTACACGCAGTCGTTGCGCATCGCGTTGGGCCGCTCAAGCAAAGTGAAGGTATTCGAACTGATGCCGCCGCTGGTGGACACGGAATTCTCGGCGATCATCAACGGCAAAAACGGCATCCCGCCGGCGAAGGTCGCGGAAGATTTCGTGACCGCGCTGAAAAATGACGTCTATGAAATCCGTGTCGGCCGGACGCAGGCCATCTACGAACTCTATCTGAAATCGCCGGCCGAAGCGTTGTTGGCGATGAACCCGGAACCAAAACCCACCACATAAGCGGCCAACCCGAGGAGACACCATGAACACAGCCACCCTGCCCGTCCTGCCCCGCGTCAACGCGCCGGGCAATGTCCCGGCGATTCCCGCATTATCGCCCGGTCGTGAAAACATCAATGGCCACGGTGGCAAAAACGGCGAAACCGGCCCGGTCACGCCCGGGAAAAATCGCATGGCGATCTCCAAACGTACCCTGCTCAAGGCCGCAGGCGCATTAGTGACCGTTGGCGCCGTGTGGTTCGCCTATGATTGGTGGACGGTCGGACGTTTCATTGAAAGCACGGACGACGCGTACATCGGCGGTGACGTGACGACGATTGCGCCGAAGGTTCCGGGCTTCATCGCGAAGCTGTCCGTGACCGACAACCAGCCGGTGCAGGCGGGTGACCTGCTGGTGAAGTTGGACGACCGCGATTATCGCGCCGCACTGGCAAAGGCCGAGGCGGCGGTCGCCCTGCAGCAGGCTTCGCTGGAAAATCTGGAGGCGACCCGGCACCTGCAAGAATCCATCGTCGCGCAGGCGCAGGCGGAGATCAGCGCGACGGATGCGGAAACGGTCCGCACGCATGATGACCAGGGCCGGTACCAAAAATTGCTGCAAACCGGCGCGGTCTCCGCGCAAAGTTCGCAGCAGGCGGACACTAGCTTCAAACAGGCGCAGGCGGCGGGACAAAAAGCCGGCGCCGCTCTTGATGCCGCGAAACGCCAGCTGGACGTGATCGGCACGCAAAAACTCCAGACGCAGGCGGCGTTGGAGTCAGCCGTGGCCGAACGCGACCTGGCGCGGCTCAACCTGAGCTACACCGAACTGCGCGCGCCGGCGGATGGCATCGTGGGCAACCGCAGCGCGCAGACCGGCGCGTATGCGACGACCGGTTCGCAACTCATCTCGCTTGTGCCGGCGCACGGCTTGTGGATCGATGCCAACTTCAAGGAAAGCCAGCTCGCGCGGATGCATCCCGGTTCGCCTGCCACGCTCGAAATCGATTCGTTGCCGGGGAAAGTGTTGCGCGGACACGTCGTGAGCATCGCACCGGCGACGGGCGCGCAGTTCAGCGTGTTGCCGCCGGAAAACGCCACGGGCAATTTCACCAAGATCGTGCAGCGCGTGACCGTGCGCATCGTGCTGGATGACGAGGCGTCAGCGGCGGGCCGGTTGCGTCCCGGGCTTTCGGTGACGGCGAAGGTCAATGGCAAATCCGGTCTATGAGCGCCGCGGCCGCAACATCTCCCACCGCGACGGGCGAACTGTCCATGGGCGCGAAGGTGCTCGCGTTCGGGGTGATGTGCGTGGGCTTCTTCATCGCGTTGCTGGACATCCAGATCGTGTCCGCTTCGCTCAAGGAGATCGGCGGCGGGTTGTCCGCCAGCCCGGATGAAGTGGCGTGGGTGCAGACCAGTTATCTCATCGCCGAGATCATCGTGATCCCGATTTCGGGCTGGCTCTCGCGGGTGATGTCCACACGGTGGCTGTTCGCGTTTTCCGCGATCGGTTTCACGATCACGAGCTTGTTGTGCGGTTGGGCGTGGGACATCCGGAGCATGATCATTTTCCGCGCGCTACAGGGTTTTCTGGGCGGCTCGATGATTCCCACGGTGTATACCACGGCGTTCTTTTATTTTCAGGGGCAGCAACGCATCATCGCCGCGGCAGTGGTCGGCGCGCTGGCGTCGCTGGCCCCGACGTTTGGGCCGACCATCGGCGGCTGGATCACGGATCATTATTCGTGGCACTGGCTGTTCTTCATCAACCTCGTGCCCGGCGCTTTTGTGGCGATCCTGGTGCCCTTGCTCGTCAAGATCGACAAGGCGGATTTCTCGGTGCTGCGCGGCGCGGATTACCTGGGGATGCTTTTGATGGGGGTGTCGCTCGGCTGTCTGGAATACACCTTGGAAGAAGGCCCGCGGTGGAATTGGTTTGAGGATAATGTGATTTTGACGACGGCCTGGATCTCCGCCGTGACCGGCATCGCGTTCATCTGGCGCAGCCTCGCCTACAAGAATCCATTCGTGGACCTGCGGGCGTTGAAGAACCTGAATTTCGCGCTCGGCTGCTTTTTCTCGTTCATCACGGGCATCGGCATTTTCGCGACGATTTATCTCACGCCGCTATTTCTCGGCCGCGTGCGCGGGTACAGCGCGCTGGAAACCGGCGAAGCGATCTTTTCGACCGGCATCTTCCAGATGCTGGCGATTCCGTTCTACACCTATTTTGCGCGGAAAATCGACCTGCGGTGGCTGATGATGTTCGGGCTCACCTGCTTCACGCTGGGCCTCTGGGAATTCACGGGCATCACGCATGACTGGAGCTGGCGCGAACTGCTGCTGCCGCAGGCGCTGCGTGGTTTCGCGCAACAATTCACCGTCGCCCCCATCGTGACGCTGACGCTGGGCGGGCTGGCGCCGTCGCGGCTGAAATCCGCCTCCGGCCTGTTCAACCTGATGCGGAACCTCGGCGGGGCCATCGGCATCGCGGCGTGCGGGACGATCTTGAACGACCGCGCGAACCTGCATTTTCTGCGGCTGGCGGAACATCTCAATGCGACCAATGTGGCCATGCAGGGATGGCTCCAAAAAGCCGGCGCGCACTTCGCGGCGATCCAGGGCGGCGACCTGGTGCACGGCCAGGCGGCGGCGGTCAAGCAGCTCTGGTCGCTGACGTGGCGCGAGGCGCAGGTACAAACGTATGCGGATGCGTTTCTGGCTATCGCGGCCTGTTTGGCGCTGGCCACGGTGATGGTGCCATTGTTGCGGAAAGTGGTGCCGCCGAGTGCGCCGCCGGCGGATGCGCATTGAGGGCTTGTGGGCGTGGCGGGACGGGCGGTGTTTAATGCAACAAAGGCAAAATTTAGTCTCAGGTATCATTGATATCGGCCCCTCACCTCGCTCCTCTCCCCGTTAGGCGGGGAGAGGAAGTCCATACACGCGCCATCATATTTTCACGCGCAGGTTGCAAGCGGCGCGCTGCGAGTTGGGACAACTCGCGGTCCGGGAAGAACCAAGCGAAGATGGGGATTTGCCAAAATAAATTCAGCCTTGCCGCGCCTTTTTTTGGAACATTTGGCTTGGTGAAGCATCTTGTTTGTATTGGCCGGGCTGAGTCCGGAACAAATATCATGTCAAATCACGTCACGCACATACAACGGCGCAAGCGGAGCCTGTCACTGCATCAAAAGCAGATGCGGTTCTTTACCGCTTTGGCGATCGTGGGGTGCGGGCTGCTGACCGGCGGGTTGTTCTGGCTTTTGAACCAGTTCGGGACGCGGTAATTGTTGCCACAGAGGCACAGAGACGCAGAGGGGGCAAAAGGGGAATGTTCATAGAGCCCCACCATGTTTTAGTGCGGAGGTTTCAAGAGATGTGCTGCGAGTTGGGACAACTCGCGCTCCAAGCGCCGCCCTACCACACACCCCTGCCCTTCACTCCTTCGGCTTCAAAAATTTCTCTTCGCAGTCGGGGCAGATGCCGTGGGTGATCTTCGTGGCGGAATTCGCGGTGATGTATTTCTCGATCTGATACCAGTAGCCGCTGTCGTTGCGGACTTTTTTGCACCACGCACACACGGGCAGCAAACTTTGCAGGGTCTCGATCTGGCTGGTCAACTGGCGCGTGCGGCGCAACGTGGCGAGGGCATCCGCGCTCATGCCGAGCAACATGGAGAGCAGGCTGAAAGCGACTTCCTGCGCGGGCGCAACCTCGCGGCGCAGCAACCCGCCGAACATGCCGACGACCTGGCTGGAGATGGCGAGCGAATGCAGCACGCCGCGCTCGGTCTGCGGCTCCAGGCCGAGCGCGAAAAATACCGGCGCGCTCTGGCGCAGGGCAAAGGCGAAGCGGCCGGTCTTGATCTGGCCGTCCACGATGGTTTGCAGTACCACGCCATCCGCCTCGTTCGCGGCGAGGGCCAGCTCGAAATTAAAATCCTTCGTGTTCACGGTCCAAAAACCGCTTTTGGCGAAGAGGTTCAGGCCGTCGATGTAGCTCTGGCTCACGCGGAGGATGCCTTTGACACACGTCTGCGTGTGGAGATCACGCCGGTAATGCTCCAGCGCGGCGAAGAGCGCGGGGAGTTCGCTCTGCGCATCCAGGCGGCCCAACTTCTCCAGGCCGGTGCGGAGGAAATCCGGGTAGACGGAATCAAAGGCGTCACTCATGCGCGGCTCACTTTTTGAGGAACGCCTCTTCGACGGCCAGAATCTGTTCATCCACGGTCTCGACGAGACGGCCAAGGATTTCCGTCCCGAGACCGAGCACGGCCCACGCTTTTTCATCGAGCGGCGAGACGTATTGTTCGCCGGAACTGCCGATGCCCATCGCGTTGACCAGGTGATCGGCGATATGGACCACCGCGGCGTCCATCTTGGCGACGCCGCTGTTCGGCGCGTGATGAAAGGCGACCGCCTGCACGAGCGCGGCGGGATAGCTCCAGCTTTGCAACAGCTCCGCGGCGATCTGCTGATGGTCGTACCCGAGGATTTTTTTCTCGGCGTCACGCAACAGGATTTTTTCCGACGCATAGCACGCGAACACCTTTTCCGCCCAGTCAGCGGATTGCGAGAAGATCACGAGGCGGCCGACATCGTGCAGCAGACCGGCCACGAAAAATTTATCCGGCTTGGGCAGGCGGCGCTCCATGGCGAGCCAGCGCGCGGTGAGGCCCACGGCGAGGCTGTGGCGCCAGAACGATTCCTGGTTCACCAGCTGGCCGGGCACGCCCGCAAACTGTTCAAGCACGCTGGACGCGACGATCATGTCCTGGATCTGCTGCACGCCGAGCAGGCTGACGGCCTCCGCGACGGTGCTCAGGCGGTTGGCGAAACCGAAGAATGGACTGTTCGCGAGGCGCAACAGGCGGGCGGTGAGGTCCGGATCCTTCTGGATGGCGTCGCCGATGGTGTTGAGGCTGCACTGCGGCGATTGCAGCGCGGCTTCGATCTCATCGAGCACGGGACCGTAGGAGCCGAGGCTGCGCGAGACGGCCGCGACCATGGCCTTGATGGAGGGAGGGTTCATGGGGTGGTGGGCGCGGGGCGTTTGGGAGGTAGGGACAGCGCGCTGCGCTGTCCCCGCCCGCAGCGGAGCGAAGGGCGGAATCCCGCGCGTGCGGCATTACTAAGGACACACGTCTTGGCCGTTCGATTCCGTCGTCTGACGCTGCGCTCGACGACGGGGACGCCGCAGCGCGGCGTCCCTACCAATAAATGAGAACAAGTTTTCATTTCGGTTGTTGGAGGGCGCGTTTGGCCTGGCGCAGGAGCATGAGCTTGAAAATTTCCGCGGGCACGGGGCCGAAATCGTCCGGCTTCCAAAACCGGGCGCGCAGGTCCGCGGTGATTTTGGTGAGGACCTCGGGCGGCAGTTGCGCGAGCGGGTCGCGGGCCTGGGCCACCTCGGCGGTGGCCTCAATATCGATCTCCTCGACACCCCAGGCCTGGAGAATGCCGATCTGGCGTTCGCTCAATTCGCAGCCGGAGGGCGCGAGCAACATCCCGTCGAGGTTTTTGACTTCGCGGGCGACAATCATGCCGGGTTGCAATTCCTCTGATTTGACACGGATCACGCCCATCCATCGGTGGAAATGAGGCCAAACTTTAGGAAATTGAGGGTGGCGGGGGGAATCATGAGGGAAATGACTAAGTGCTAAATCCTAATGACTAAAGAATGAGGGAAATGACGAATGGTGATTGCGGATGGCTTAGTCGAGTTTTGGGCATTTGACAGCAGGCGCAATCCGGCTTTGATTGAGGCTTAACAGGTACGGCATTTGTTTCACCGTACTTCAACCAGGTACAAGACTATGAAAACACAAATTGACCTAAAGAGCGTACTTCTGGGACTTGTGACAGGGGTCGGAATCATGTTCACCGTTGGCGCCGGCACAGTTCCAAAAGAGGTGGGAAGGTATCAAGTGGCGGGAGGCCAGCTTGGGGCGGTGATCATTGACACCAAAACCGGACAGGCATGGGGATATACCCCATCCAGCACACAACAAAACCGAATCGATGACACTTTTTGGGATGCAAAATAATTATCCGTGGCAACAGTGAAGTGACGCGCTGACAGCGCTTTTGATGTCTGGCGGCGATGACCCGGGCCTTCAGCCCCCTTTGTGATGGGCGGTCGTGGCGGAGTTGGGTGCATCGGTTATAAACGACGCGCTGCGGCTGATCCCGCTGTGCGGGACACAGCCGCGCTCCGGGGGAAATGGGCATGCGCATTGAAATATTGCCGTGGGCTGGTTGCCAGAGATGCGCTGCGAGTTGGGACAACTCGCGGTCCGAGGCACTGGCAAGCACCACCCTGCCACAGAAGGGTGGAATTCTCTGAAAAACGGGGAAAATGGGTGTCCCCAGCGCGTCCCCAGCTTGTCCCCAACACTGGTGACAAGCCAAAAAATGGGGATGTGGTAAGCTTTTGGTGTTGGAAGTAGTGACTCCAACAAAATATTTAGAACGTTGTTCTTATTGAGCCCGGAGTAGTGTCCGGGCTCTTTTCTTTTGTGGTAGCGTACGGCCACCAGACCAAAGGGTCAAAAAGGCCGATGATCGGCACCGCTCGCCAAAAGCCAAAAATCCTCGCTCCCTGAAAAATCCTCGCTCCCCCGGGTCACATGCTTTATCAATTCTCTCATCGACCATGAAACAACGCATTCCGATTGATGGTGGAAATCCGCTAGTTCAGAAGCCTTTTGACGTCCTTTCCAGCGCGGGGTTGCCGGCAGCGGGTCCGGCGCCGGAGGCTTTGCCTGCGGCCGTGCCGTCACCGGTGGTGCAAGCCAAGGTGAAAAATCGCGGACGGGTGGACATCGTCCGGCAGACGGCGGGGCGCGGCGGGAAGACGGTGACGGTGGTGAAGAATTTCGTCGGTATCGGGCTGCCGGAAAAGGAGCGGCTGGCCAAGGCGATGCAAAAGGCCTGCGGCACGGGCGGCACGGTGAAGGATGGCCAGATCGAGATCCAAGGGGATCAACGGGAACAGGTGGCGCGGATATTGACGGAGGCGAATTTCCGTCCAGTCTTTGCGGGAGGGTAGTGACTACGTCACGGCCACCATGCGACCACTGGGAACGGCGGGCCGGGGGCGGAGGATTGAAGATGGAGGATGGCAAACGCAGAACTTCGCTGCGCTGGTTCTGCGGAAATTTGGGCGGAGGAGCACCTCCGCCCCACCGGGAAAGGTATCCTGGCGGAGTTCCGCGGCACCAATTTTTGGATTTTAATTTCTCTGCGATTTCCCAGCAAAACCGCAATTCCGGCCTCAGACCAATTTTTCAGCACACCGATGATCCCTAATCTTTACGGGGCGATTCTGAATTTTACGGGATTTTTTTGGTCGGACCCCCTTCCCACTCCGGATTTTTGCAGAAATATGGCATAAATCTGCATTCTACATTCCCGGGAGAAATTCAACTATTGACTACCTGTGATACAAGGGAGGGATGAACGTCAAAAATGACGAATGGCGAATGACGAATGGAACGGCGAGCGTCAAGCAGGTGGTTGACGGTCCGGGTTCGACCATGGTCCGGGTGTCCGCTGCACGGGGTGCAGGCCGGCAACTGATTGTGGTGCAACGTCCGTCAGGCTTCGTCAGGCTTTGTCAGACCCTAGAATTTTTAAAAAGG
>DATHQS010000338.1:0-4319 GCA_035482455.1 Candidatus Acidiferrales bacterium
GCAACTGATTGTGGTGCAACGTCCGTCAGGCTTCGTCAGGCTTTGTCAGACCCTAGAATTTTTAAAAAGGTCCGAGGCTCACACACGGGCTCACGTTCGCCCATATTCGGCGATATTCGGTCAAATTCGCCGATATTCGCCAATTTCGGAAAAAAATATTTTAACCACGAAATACACTAACTACACGAAAAGCTGAGGGCTGAACTTTGAAAAATGGCCAATGAAAACGAAAAAATTAAACCAAATTAAACCCTGTATGAATTTACGATGGCGGATTTACGACTTACGAGCGGTTGGTGCGGGCGATGGCAGTGGAGGATTCGCGCAGTCCGGTGCGGGCGCTGGGTCCTGCGGGTTGCAAACCCGCACTCCGGAAGCCCGGCAAATCCGACCGAATCCAAGTAAATCCAACCAAAAAATTATGAAGGCAAACGTGATGAATCAATCCGTCGGCGCCACGGGAACCGCGCGCCCGGGAACGCGGGCGCTGATTGCCGGCGGGTCGCAGATTTTGCGGCCGATATATTACGACTTTTTGGCTTTTGCGGTGGGGCCGGGTCGTGTTCAATCAGCATGCTATGAGCTTGACCCAGACCCACCCCTTGACGACCACGGCGTTCGAACTGCCGGGCTATCGCATCACGAAATCTTTTGGCGTGGTGCGCGGCATCATGGTGCGCTCGCGGTCGGTCATCGGGAATTTTGGCGCGAGCATCCAGTCGATCTTCGGGGGAAACATCTCCATCTACACAAGCCTGTGCGAACGGGCGCGGGAGGACACGTTCAACCTCATGCTGACGCACGCGGGGGAGCAGGGGGCGAACGCGGTGATCGGCGTGCGGTACGACGCCACGGAGATCGCGCCGGGCATCACGGAGGTGCTGTGCTACGGCACGGCGGTGTTCGTGGAGAAGGCATAATGGACGGCGAATGAAAGTCCTGAGCCCCGATTCCCTGCTGGCCCGGCTGCTGGGGCGGCTGACGGCCGCCATCTGCCGCCACCCGCGCGCCTTTTTCTGGCCGCAGGTGGTCCTGTTCATCGCGAGCATCGCGGTGACGGCGCTGTACCTCAAGTTCGACATGAGCCAGGACAACCTGGTGAGCTCGAAACAGAAGTATCACCGCAACTATCTCAATTATAAAAAGGAGTTCAGCTCGCGGGACGAGGACGACCTGGCGGTGGTGACGGAGAGCGAGGACCCGGAGAAGAACCGGCAGTTCATCGAGCGCCTGGGCGCGAAGCTGGAGACGGAGACGAACCTGTTCCGCGACGTCTTTTACCGCGCCGATTTCAAGATGATGGGCTCGAAGGCGCTGCTGCTGCTCTCCGAGGACGATCTGGGGGACATGAAGACGCGGCTGAACGAGTACCAGCCGTTCATCCAGCGGTTCACCACGGCCACCAACCTGGTCAGCTTCTTTGACCAGATCAACACGCAATTCCGCACGATGCCGCGCGAGACGAACGCGCAGACGACGGCCATGGTGCAGGCGTTGCCGGTGCTGGAGAAGATCCTGGTGCAGGCGACCGATGCGCTGAAGCGTTCGGGCGTGCCGCCCTCGCCGGGGGCGACGACGCTGTTCAACGCGGGGGGCGATGTGCTGGAGGGCCGGATGACGTTCGACCACGGGCGGATCCGCCTGCTGATCGCCCAGGCCTTGAGCGACGAGGTGGCGGGCGACGCGGTGGAGCGGCTGCGGGAACTGGTGGCGCAGACGCAAAGCGAGGTGCCGGGCCTGAACGTGGGCGTCACGGGCGGGCCGGTGCTGGATTACGACCAGATGAACCAGTCGCAGCATGACACGATGGTGGCGAGCATCGTGTCGCTGATCATCTGCGCGCTGATCTTCATCTACGGCTACAACGAGACGGGGCGGCCGGTGAAGGCGACGGTGTGCCTGATCGTGGGGCTGGCGTACACGCTGGCGTTCGCGACGTTGACGGTAGGGCACCTGAACATCTTGACGGTGACGTTCGTGCCCATCCTGATCGGATTGGCCATCGATTTTGGCGTGCATCTGGTGACGCGGTACGAGGAGGAACTGCGCCACGGCAAGACGGCGGAGCAGGCGCTGATGAAGGCGATGATGTTCACCGGGCAGGGCATCTTCACCGGGGCATTGACGACGGCGGGGGCGTTCCTGGCGATGGCGCTGACGGATTTCAAGGGCATCTCGGAGATGGGCATCATCTGCGGTGGCGGCTTGATGGTGTGCCTGATACCGATGATGACGCTGTTGCCGGTGTTGCTGCTGCGCGGCCGGCAAAATGTGATGGACAACGAGATCGGCGAGGACGACCGCCGGGCGCGCATCGAAAACGTCTGGCTGCAGCGGCCGGTGCTGGTGGCGGCCATCATCGCCGTGCTGTGCGGGCTGGCGGCGTTTCAGGCGAAGAAGATCTATTTCGATTACAACCTGCTGGACCTGCAGAGCAAGGGGCTGCCGGCGGTGGAATACGAGCAGAAGCTGTTCACCGTGTCCGAGCGGTCGCCGTTGTACTGCGCGGTGGTGGCGAACTCGCTCGACGAGGCGGTGGCGCTGGAGAAGCGCATCCAGGCGCTGCCCTCGGTGGCGTCGAACGGCGTGGACTCGATCGCGGGCGCGTTGAAGGAGAACCAGACGGAAAAACTGCGGCTGATCGGGGACATCAAGGCGGAGATCGCCCCGCTGCAATTCAGCCCGCCGGACCTGCGGCCGGCGGACCTGTATGCGCTCAGCCAGACGTTGTACAGCTTCAACGGCTATGTGGGCAATGCGCTGGCGGACAAGGATGTCCAGGCCGACGCGGAACTGGCGAAAGAATTCACGGCCCTGGGCGCGGCGACGATGAACCTGCGCAAGACGATGCTGGAGGGCGACGCCGCCGCGCTGGCGGAACACGCGGACAAGCTGGGCTCGTTCCAACGGGCGTTCTTCACCGACATCAGCGACACGTTCGAGCAGCTGCAGCAGCAGGACAGCCGCGAACCGTTGAAGGCGGGCAACCTGCCGGCGGCGTTGCGCAACCGTTTCGTGGGCGCGACTGGAAAGTTTTTGCTTCAAGTGTATCCTAAAGACGACGTGCGTGAGCGGGACAAACAGGAGGAATTTGTGAAGGAGATGCGGACGGTCGACCCGAACGTGACGGGCGAACCGGTGCAGCTTTACGAATACACGACGTTGCTGAAGGACAGCTACATCACGGCGGCGTGGTATTCGCTGGCGGCGATCGCGTTCATGGTGCTGGTGCACTTCCGCAGCCTGCTGGCGGTGATCCTGGCGCTGATCCCCGTGGGCATCGGCACGTTGTGGCTGGCGGGCCTGATGGGCTGGCTGGGCGTGCCGTTCAACCCGGCGAACATCATGACGCTGCCGCTGGTGATCGGCATCGGGGTGACGAACGGCATCCACATCCTGAACCGTTACGCGGAGGAGCGGACGCCGAACATTCTGGCGCGGAGCACGGGCAAGGCGGTGCTGGTGTCCGGCTTGACGGCGATCGCGGGTTTCGGAAGTTTGATTTTGGCGAAGCACCGGGGCATCCACAGCCTGGGCGTGATCATGTCCGTGGGCATCGCGACGTGCATGATTGCCGGCTTGACGTTTTTGCCGGCACTGTTGAACTTGCTCGGGCGGACGAACGTTCTGAATAAAAAACCCGATGTTGAGGACAAGCCAGCAACACCGGGTCAGGAGGAACCGAGGTAAAAACCTCAATTATGATTAAGGTACCCGATGCCACTGCAAAGTCAATCGTAATGTTAAACCACTGAAAATTGGTTAAAATGGAGCGTTTTAAAAATATATTAACGATAACGAAACTGGGTTCACAGGCCATCAACCGGTGGTATTTTGTGTGCGCTCTGGCAGTTTTGTTATCGTTTAGCGCCTCAACGAGGGCGGGCGAGGGAAATATTTCCGCGGGATTTTTGTATGATGACTTTGATTTGACGCTGGAACCGGGTCACCGGACGGAGGCGGTGGGACCGTTTTATTATTCTGAACAGAAGGAATCAGAAGCGACTTTGGCGTTCCCGCCATTTTTTTCCGCCTACAATAACAGCGGCATCACCCACGGCGAACTGGACGTGCTGTATCCGTTCATCACGTATGAACATTACAGCGACGAGTGGCGTCTGCAGTTCTACCAACTCATCAGTTTTGCCGGCGGCCGGCAGCCGGACGATTTCCAGACGCATCAGTTCACCCTGTTTCCGCTTTATTTTCAGCAGCGCTCGCTGGACACGAACCTGAATTACACGGCGGTGGTGCCATTTTACGGGCATCTGCAAAACCGGCTGTTCCGGGACAGGATTTTCTTCGTGCTGTTCCCGATC
>DATHQS010000339.1:0-8096 GCA_035482455.1 Candidatus Acidiferrales bacterium
AGTCGAAGCGCGGGAAGCACATGAAATCGATCGCGCCATCCAGCGCCACCAGCGCGATGGTGTGCAGATCGCCAACGATGGCATGGTTCTCGATCGCTTCGGAATTAACATCCATTTTTCCAAAATAGCACACTTGCAGGCATTTTTCCTGCCTGCCCCCTTTTAACAAAACAATTCAGACGTGATGACCGGCGGACCGGCGGGCGGAAATGTTGGAAAGAGCCAGGACTGAAACTTAAAACCCCGGATTAACCCCCTATTCCACAAGCATGCCACGGTAAAAACACCATCCGAAATTTACAGCCTGGGAATCGTAGCAATCGAAAGTGCCATCGCCCGCTGTCTGATTGGTGTAAATGGGCGTCCAGTTCAAAAGATCGGTGCTGGTTTGAATGACGTAAGTCCGGTTCGGATCGCCGGTCAGATGGATCCGAAATGGCGCCGTGCTTTGGGTGATGCCTTGCGTCGCAACAATGGCGAGCTGGGGACGGGTGGCTGCGCCAAACGCCTTTTCCAAATTAAGCCGCCCGCCGGTCATGCATTTGCCCGCAAGTCCGGGCAGCGGATCCACGCCCGCGAGGATCCGCCGGACGATCTGGTGATAATCTTCACCCGGATATTGCGCCTCCAGCAGCGCGCAGGCGCCCGTCACATGCGCCGCCGCCATGGATGTACCGTTGTAGTACTGATAAGCGCTGTCGGAACTGTTCCAACAGGAAAAAACCGGATTGCCGGGCGCGGCCAGACACACATTCGTCGCGCCATAATTGGAAAAGGCCGCGAGGTTGTCGTTGCGGTCGGTCGCCGCGACGGAAATGATGTTGTCCAAATCGGAGTAATCCGCCGGGTACACCGGCGTCACATCGTTGTTGGCCGCGGAATTTCCCGCCGCGGCCACAAAAATGATGTTCGCGTCACGCGCGCTGGCGATGGCGTCGTGCAAGGACTGCGAGGTGAACGCAGTGCTGCCCCAGCTCGCGTTGATGATTTTAGCCCCGTGGCTGCGGGCGAAATCTATGCAAGTGATCGCATCGGAAACTGTGCCGTTCCCGTTCGTATCGATGAACTTGAGCGCCATCAGCTGCACGCTCCAACAGATGCCCGCGATGCCAACGCCGTTATTGCCCACCGCGCCGATGATGCCCGCGACGTGCGTGCCGTGGCCGTAATCATCCCACGGATCGCCGTTGCCACGACCATTGTTAACGAGGTTGATGCCGTAAAGGTCGTTCGTGTAGCCGTCCAGATTTTCCTGCGGATTAACCCACATGTTCGCCGCCAGGTCTTCGTGCGTGTAGCGGATGCCGGTGTCAATGACGGCCACGATGATGTTGCTGGCCGAGGTTTGGATGTTCCACACGTTCGTCACGTGAATATCGGCACCGGGCGTCCCGCCGTATTGACCGAGGTTTATCAAATCCCATTGGTCGCCATTCCAAAAGTGAAGGTCATCCGGATAAACCAGCACCCGCATGAGATAATCCGGCTCGGCATATCGCACCAGACCGCTCTGTTGATAGGCGGCGATCATGTTCGACACACCGGTTCCGCGGGCAAGACCGATGACTTGCAGATTATCCATGTTGGAGAATGTCCGCAGCACCTGGTTGCCCAGACGGGCGTGCAAATCCGTCAATGCGGAAGCCGGTGCGTTCCGGTTTAGCTTTATGAGGATGCGGTCGGTGCGGAAATGGGTGTCCGCAAGCGTGGCAAGGACGATCTCCGGCAAGGTCATGGCTGCCACCAGAATTCCAACCGCAATGACGTGACTTAGTATATTCTGCCTCCGAACAGGCCGGACAGAGTCCAATGACTCAAATTTCGCGCTCATTTTGCTATCGTGGGTTAAACTCGCAAAACATCTTCGCCGCAATACTGATTAAACCCATTCGCCGGTGCTTTGGGCAGTAGGTGGGAACCTCAAATGTGTCGGGGCATCCACCCCAAGCGTGCCGTTGACCTTTGTAGGAGCCAATTCCCTCCCTTCATTTTTACCTTGGCGGCGGCGGCGCGCGCATATGCCTCCAACGTCTGCGCCGCCGCGCGCTGCCAGTCGAACTGCCGCGCCCGTTCCAGACCGGCGGTGCGAAGTCGTTCACGTAAACTTGCATCCGCCGCCAGTCGCGTCAGGTGAAATTTCAAGGCTCCGCGTCAGGAGGGCATTTTGCGCAGTGGGTTCAAACCGCAAACCGGAAGGAAAACAACCCCAGGCCCGTAGCGGGAGTTAGTAGGAGTTTGCTTGCTGTTTGACCCATCCCGTCGCCGGGGTTTCCTCCGAGGCGGCAAAATTTTCATTTTCGGAAATCTCCTAATTTCCAAGCAAATACGCAAAAATGCGCTGTGTCGCGCTTATCGGGAGAGCAAATATACCCAATGCTTACAATGTGATTATGATTTTTATGGGATTTTTTCGGGCGGACCCCCTTCCCACTCCGGTTTTTTGCAGAAATATGGCAAAAATCTGCATTCTACATTCTCCACACAAATTCAACTATTGACTACCTATGATACGGTCAGGACATGAACGTCGAAAAAGACGCATGGCGGATGACGGATGGGCAAAAGTTTGCAGGCGGGCGGAGCTTTAAGCTTAGGATAGTCCGGTTGCAGGCGAAAGCGGCATCCGCAGGGGCTTCGGCGCGACAGGGGAGGACTGCCACTCCAAGACGCTGGCGCGTTGGCCGGGCGCAAAACCACCATGAACTACCATGATCTACGATAATCTCCCATGAACTACCATGAGCTGCGGTTTAACGAAATGTGCTGCATTCAATTTGTAATCAATGGTTTAAAAATGAAATCTGATGAATTTACGGCTTTTTTAAAAAATAAAAAAATGTGCGAGGCCGCCCGGACGATTCGATCCGACTGAATCCAAGTAAATCCAACTAAAAAATTATGAGACGCGAATCGCACGAATTATCGCGAATGAGGATGAACACGCGGGCGAGCCGCCCGCGCTCCGAAGGGGTTGCGGTTGATCGAAAATTTAAAATCTCAGATTTGAGAAAAGGGCAATGAAACGAACGAAATTAAACCAG
The DNA here is from genome assembly GCA_035482455.1 of Candidatus Acidiferrales bacterium. Taxonomy (GTDB): domain Bacteria; phylum Verrucomicrobiota; class Verrucomicrobiia; order Limisphaerales; family UBA11358; genus UBA11358. The sequence continues at coordinate 3,042 of DATHQS010000339.1, forward strand.
ATTAAGGTAAATCAAACCTGTTTTCTTTTCGATGGGGGGACTTCAGAGTCGCCTTACGCCGTCTCCTACAACCGGGAACCAAGGTCCGTTGGGCCACGTTGGGCTTTGTTGGACCATAAAAGTTTTAGTGGTACTGGCGTGCGGCTACTAATCGAAAATTTGAGATTTGAAATTTCAAAAAAGGCCAATGAAACGAGCAAAATTAAGGTGAATTAAACCAATTTTATTTGTGCGAGCCGCACGGGCCATCATGAAACACGAATTGCACGAAGCCGGACGGGCGATCGGGCGGCGTTCTTGGGAGTCGGACCGGCGCCCCAACGTGGGGAAGCGGCGCCGGGGACATTGCAGCGCGATGTCCCTACCACCAGCAACGGGGGCTAATGGCATTATGAACACGCCAAACTATTTGAGATTATTGCCAAAGGGTTCACCGGAAGCAAAAACGGCTTGCTTCCGCCTCCCGGCAAGCAATGCTCTGGCTAAACTAATCCCCGATTACAATCCCCGACCATGAACAACGTGAAATTGAAACCACCGGTGCTCGGCGTCATCTACGGCAACCGCGATTTTTTCCCCGACCAGCTCGTCACCGAGGCGCGCCAGGACCTCGCCGCGCTCTTTGCCAAGCTGGGCATCAAGGCCATCCAACTGGGCGAAACCGATTCCAAGCTGGGCGGCGTGGAGACCCATGCGGACGCCCGCAAGTGCGCGGAGCTGTTCCGCAAACATGCCGCCGAGATCGACGGTGTGCTGGTCTGTCTGCCGAACTTTGGTGATGAAAAGGGCGTGGCGGACACGCTCAAACTGGCGAAGCTCAATGTGCCGGTGCTGATCCAGGGCTATCCCGACGACCTCAAGCAGCTTTCCCCTGCGCGGCGGCGCGATGCGTTCTGCGGCAAGATTTCCGTGAGCAACAACCTGGTGCAGGCGGGCATCAAGTTCACGCTGACGAGCAAGCACGTGTCACATCCGGCTTCCGACGGTTTCAGCCGCGACCTGCAACAGTTCCTCGGCGTGTGCCGCGTGGTGAACGGTCTGCGCGGAGTGCGTCTCGGCGCGGTCGGCGCACGGCCGGGCGCGTTCAACACGGTGCGCTATTCGGAAAAAATCCTGGAACGCCACGGCATCAGCGTGACGACCGTTGACCTCTCGGAATTTCTCGGCAAGGCGAACCGGATGGATGCGCAGGCGGCGGCGGTGAAGGCGAAGCTTGCGGAGATCACGGGCTACGCGCCCGCGCCGGGCGTGCCGCAGGAAAAACTGGTGCAGATGGCCAAGATGGGCGTGGTGCTGACGGACTGGATGAACCTGAACGCCATCGACGCCACGGCCATCCAATGCTGGACCTCGGTGCAGGAAAATTACGGCTGCAACGTCTGCACGCTGATGAGCATGATGAGCGAGAAATTTCTCCCGAGCGCGTGCGAGGTGGACGTGACCGGCGTGCTCACCATGTACGCCATGCAACTGGCCGGCGGCACGCCCGCCGCGCTGGTGGACTGGAACAACAATTACGCGGACGACGACGACAAGTGCGTGCTGTTCCACTGCGGCAACTGGGCGAAATCATTTTTGCCGGACATCAAGATTTCCACCGCGCCGATCCTGGGCAGCATCCTCGGCGTGGAGAACACCTACGGCGCGCTGGACGGCCGCACGCCCGGCGGGCCGTTGACGTACGGCCGCCTGACCACCGCGGACACCGAGGGCACCATCCGCGCCTACGTGGGCGAAGGCGAACTCACGAACGACAAGCTGGACACCTTTGGCAACCGCGCCGTGGCCCATGTGCCGAACCTCCAAAAAGTGCTGCGCCACGTCTGCCAGCAGGGTTTTGAGCATCATGTGGTGATGACGCAGTCAAAGTCCGCCGGAATTTTGGCGGAGGCGTTCGGAAATTATTTCGGCTGGGAAGTGAAGCATCACGGGGCGAAGGAATAAAAACTCCAAAATCTTTGTCCCCTTTTGCATTTGGGCGTGCATGAATAGGGTGAATGACGAGCGATGACATGGAACTGGTGCGGCAATACGCCGCCCATCGATCCGAGGGCGCTTTTGCCGCGCTCGTTTCCCGTCATACCAACCTCGTTTATTCGACGGCGTTGCGGCGCGTGAACAATCCGCAACTCGCCGAGGAAATCACCCAGGCCGTGTTCATCATCCTGGCGCGGAAGGCCGGCTCGCTTGGCGACCAGACCATTCTTCCCGGCTGGCTTTACCGGACGGCCTGCTTCGTTTCCGGCAGCGCACTGAAACAGGAACATCGCCGCCAACAGCGCGAACAGGAGGCCTACATGCAATCCACACTCAATGAAGCCGGGACGGACGCGGCCTGGAAGCAGATGTCACCGCTGCTCGAGGAGGCGATGCTGCGGCTCGGCGAAACCGACCGCGATGCACTGGTGTTGCGTTTCTTCGAGGGCCGCACCCTCAACGAGGTCGGCTCAGCCCTGGGCGCGAGTGAGGACGCCGCCAAAAAACGCGTGAACCGGGCAGTGGAGAAGCTGCGCGGTTTCTTCACAAAACGCGGTGTCGTTCTTTCCGCCGGGGCGCTGACAGCGGCGATCTCCGCCAACTCCGTCCAGGCCGCACCGGCGGCGCTGGCAAAGACTGCAACCGCGGTCGCATTGACCAAGGGCGTGACGGCTTCGACTTCAACCCTGACCCTGATCAAAGGAGCATGGACAGTTATGGCATGGACAAAAACCGCGTCGGTTGCAGTCGCCGTCATCATCGCGCTGCTGGCCGTTGGAACCACAGCCGTGGTCATCACAGAAATCGCAGCCCACCGGCCGCAAGTGTGGCAAAAGGGCCTGGACATGGCGGTTCTGGACACGGCGCCGCGACAGGCCAAAATCCTCCCAGCGCTGCGCTCACGGTCAAAAGACGTACATGGCTGGAACGAATACCACGGCATGGTTTTGGGCCTCAACCAAGGCGTGCCCGAGATCGCTTATGTTGCCTACAATGTCAATGACGCCCCGCGGATCAGCCGGGCCCGGATGATTTTTTCGATCCCGGTTCCGGCGGGAACATATGACTTCATTTCCAATGTTCCAAAAAACCAGCTCGAAGCCTTGCAACAGGAAATCAAAAAGGAATTCGGCCTGGTGGGCCGGCGCGAACCGATCGAAACGAACGTCCTGATCTTGACCGTCCGGAACCCCAATGCCCCCGGACTGAAGCGGACCCCCGGCGGCGACTTCCGCGTGGGCCGGTCGGACGGATTCATCACATTGAGCAATCTGTCCCTCGCGTATGTGCATACTTTGCTGGAAAACAACCTGGCGGGCGTTCCGATCGTGGACCGGACCGGGCTGACGGGCTATTGTGACTTGAAATGGGATGCCACGACGGACGGACTGAAAAAGGCGGTCCGGGACGAACTTGGCTTGGAGCTTGTGCCCGGCCAGGACCGCGTTGAATTTGTGGTCATGGACAAGGCCAACTGACGCCATGAGTTATTCACGCAAAGCCGATGGCGGACGCGCATTCACGCTCGTCGAACTGCTCGTGGCGATTGCGATCATCGGCATCCTGGCCGCCTTGTTGCTGCCGGCCCTGTCCGGCGCAAAGGCGCGGGCGCAACGGGCGGCTTGTTTGAACAACCTGAAACAGATCAGCCTTGGCATGCACCTGTATGCCGGGGATAACGGCGACACGTTGCCAGCAGCGTTGAACGTGACCGGCGGAGTCATCACCTCCAATCATTGGGGAATAGTCTACAAGCAGCTCATGAAAAATTATGTGGGCCTGCACGGGGCATCGTCACCGCGGGACAAGGTGTTCGCCTGCCCGGCAGACACGTTCTATTATGACTTCCCCAGCGTGGCTTATGAAGCCCAGAGCCTGCATGATCAGCCCGACTCGGATTATTCGAGTTACGGATATAACGGCGCAAACGCCAGCCCGCTTAATCCGGCGAATCCGGGGGTCGCGGGGCGGAAACAAGCTTCGATCAAAGCGCCGGACAAAACCCTCCTGGTCTCGGAAATTTCAGGACTGTTCCCCTGGTCCTGGCATCAACCGCTAAAACTGCCGGCGGGGAAATATGGGGTGAACAACGCCAAAAACCTGGTCAGTTTTGTGGACGGGCACATCAGTTACATCAACATTTATTGGAACGCGAACCTCGACGAAACGAGCGCAAACTACAACCCGCCGGCCGGATATGATTACAAACGGAGCGCCGACTGAGTTTTAACATCGTGCCGCCCTAGTTCTTCTTCACGCGGTAGAAGCGCTGGCTGTTGGTCGCGTGCGAGTCCACGAAGCTGAACGGCACGTTGGTGAGCGTCAGGGAGACGAGCGTGCCCCAGCCGGCGGCCAGGTTGGTGGAAAGCTGCACATCGTAGCTGCCGTTCATCGCGCCAAAGATGCTGAAACCGAACTGGGAGGAAGAGAAACGTTGCGGAAGGGACATCGCCGGCGTGCCATTTTGCAAGACCGTGATGTTCAACACGACATTCGTCGGCGGAATGTTCACGACGTGCGGCTGGAAATAATCGACATCGCCGGCCGTATCCAGGCCGCTCTCGCCGCCGGTGCTGAAATTCACGCCCCAGGTACCGGAGGTCACGCCCAGCGAGTAATTGCCCGAACCATCCGTGTTCGCATTTTGCGACGTGTAGTTGTTGCCGCCGGTGGACAAACTCGCGTACATGTCCACCCCGGAAACCGGGTTGCCGAAATTGTCGAGAACCTGCCCGGTGATGCGGGCGGTGACGGGCAGGGCCAGGAAATTTACCAACAGCGCCTGGCCGACGAGGATATTCGTGTTATCCGGGTTGTTGACGATAAAGCTGTCGAGGATGGGGTTGTCAGAATCGTTGGCCTGGCAGGACCAGTCGCCGCTGACCCCGCCCAGGGCGACGACCGAGAAATAGCCATTGGTGTCACTGTAGCCGACGGAGGAATACTGGTTGTTGGAACCGTCGCCGCTGTCGAGCCGGAGATTGGCCAGGGGTAAGCCGCTGTCGGTGATGCGCCCGTAAAACAGCGCGGTACCCTTGAAGATCGCGATGTTGGCGTTGGTCACGTTGCCGGCCGTGG
>DATHQS010000340.1:0-2189 GCA_035482455.1 Candidatus Acidiferrales bacterium
CATTCAATCCTTCGGCCATCGGTTCGCGAAGAATAAAACCTTTCGCAACCCCCGCGCAAACTAAACCCGCCCCCGTTTCCGCCGTCCGCCATTTCAAAATTTCCGGTTTCATAAAAACGCCACGCCTGATTTCCGCTGCACCGCCAACGACTGCACTTGCCAATGGGATCCGACGCTTGTCCCGATCGGCGGATGGCCATATGCAAGTACCTCGTTGGGTCAGTTGCATGATTTTTTAATTTTTTAGGTCGGATTAACTCGGATTAAGAGCCTGTCGGACTTAACATGAGATGTCGGAAAACGATATTCGCAGTGGCCCGGATCAAAAGCGCAAGGCATGGACGGACCACCGACTGTCTGCGCGGCCGGGGTTTTATGGTCCGCCTGCCCGCTTGCGGCTGGGACCGTGGGCAGTTTTCGCCGCCGCGGCCACCAGTTTCAACCAGCCACTGCCAGTTTCAACCCTGCGCCCAACCGGTGCAGCCGTTTGAAGTTGTAGGCCAGACATACCAGGTTCCATTCTCCGGTCACTTTCTTGATCCCGCGCAACAGAAATTGCCGGAAGCCCAGCACCGCCTTGATGATCCCGAACACCGGCTCGACTGTGCTGGCCCGCAGCCGGTAGATTTTCCTGCCTGCGGGCGTCTGGAGTTTGTCCGCCATGGCCAGCAAGCCTGGATCGGTGATCTTTTTGGGTGGCTTGATTTGGTCTGGCGGCCGGTAATCATAGCGGCGCTCGGCGTGCGCATCTTCGCTGTGGACGCTTACATAAAGCTCCAGCGCCGGGCGTTGGTGCCGCAGGCGTTTAAACCCTTCCCGGTCCACAAAACCGCAGTCGGCCAAGGCCGCCGAGGGCTGCCCCAACCCGGCGGGAATGCTTTGCAAATCCGGTTCCAACTGCCCGGCATCGCTGGGACAATCGCTCAGGCACTGGCCCACGATCAGCCGGCTCGCCGTGTCCACGACCGCCTGCGCATTGTAACTTTGCGTGTAGCCTTCGCGTTTGCTTTTGCGCATCAGCCGCGCGTCCGGATCGGTCAGGTTGATTTGTTCATCGGGCGCAGGTGTGGCCGAGGGCGGTTTGGGGCGCGGCCCCGCACCGCCGCGCTCCTGACGGGCGGTCACTTTGCGCTCGTATTCGGCGCGTTGGGCCGCCGCGCGGGCCTGCGCCCGCGCTTCCAGCCGGGTGCAGGCCAACTCCATCTTCTCCAGCAGTTTTTCGCGGCGGGCGAGTTCTTTGGGCAGCGGCTGCGGATCCTGGTCTGGCTGGTCAGCGCGTTCGGCCTGGTGCAGCAGTTCCTGGGCCCGCTGGTAAGTCACGTTCTTGTCCTTGGAGGCATTGGCCTTGAGGTGCGTGCCGTCCAGACTGACCATGCCCAGCGACAGCAATTGCAGTTCCTTGGCCAGCTCCAACACGTCCACAAACGCCGCCGCGATGGCGGCCAGGTTGTTCCGGCGGAAGGCGCAAATAGTGTCATGATCCGGATGCGTGTCGGCGGTGAGATAGCGCACCGCCACGTCGCGGTAGGTGGCCCGTTCGATGCGGCGAGAACTGAAGACGCCGTTGGCGTAGCAGTAAATCAGCAGCGCCAGCAGGGTGTGCGGCGAATACTGTTCGTCGCCGCAGCCCTTGTGGTTGAGGGCAAAGGTGGTCAGCGGCAGGCGTTCGACGGCTTGGATGACAAAGTGAACCAAATCATCCTCGGCCACCCAGTCCCGCAGGTCAGGGGGCAGGAGCAGCGGCGTGTGGCGGTCGGTGTTTTTCAGACGGAGAGCCATGATGCCAAGCTGGACGACCGCCGTCGTCCCGGAGTTTCAGCCGCACCAAAAATTTTCAAAAAAAGTCCGACAGGCTCTTAACTCGGATCAACCCGGATAACCTCATGCCCGGAGAGCGAAGCACCTGCCATGGGGCGCCTCCTCCCCCAGATCCGAGACCCAGCCCCCGAATGCCCGTCCGGCATCGGACCCATCCGCCAGCACCTTTGTAAAATTCGCGTCTCACAAAATAAAAAAGGAAAACCATTGATGGTAAACGATGGTAAAAGGGGCGAATTGATGGTTTCGCCAGCCCCATCGGACCCAAAAAATTTCTAGGGTCTGACAAAGCCGGACAAAGCCGGACGAACCTTGATAACCAAGGCTTTGCCCGGACCCCTCCTGCCCCGGCCCGCCCTCCAGAGGCCTTG
>DATHQS010000341.1:0-5004 GCA_035482455.1 Candidatus Acidiferrales bacterium
CGCCCCGCTGCAGATGAAGCTCGCTTCGCTGAACGATGTGGTGGTGAAAACTTTGGAGTTGCTGCGGCCGGAAGTGGAGAACCGCGGCATCACGGTGAAAACCAAGCTGGCGCGGGGATTGACCGCCACGCCCATCGATGCGACGCAGATGCAGCAGGTCCTGGTAAACCTGGTAAAGAACGCCTCCCAGGCGATGACCACGGGCGGCACGCTGACGCTGCAGACCGGGGAGAACAGCGATGGCGTGTGGGTGAGCGTGACGGATACGGGCGGCGGCATCCCGCAGGAACAGATCAACCGGATCTTCGAACCGTTTTATACGACGAAGAAAAAAGGCAGCGGCCTCGGACTAATGATCGTGCAACGCATTGTCCGTGCACATAACGGGCGGGTGGAATTGGAAAGCAACGTCGGCCGCGGCACGACCTTCCGGGTGTGGTTGCCGTTGCATGAACGGAAGCCGCGTTTGCTGGCGAACAAAAATTCATGAAACCCACGTTGCTCATAGTCGATGACGAGAAGACGACGCGCGAAGGTTTGCGCGCGGCGCTGGAGGAGCGTTATGACGTGTACATCGCCGAGGACGCCAAGGCGGCGATGGGCCTGTTGGAGTCAGAGAATTTTGACGTGCTGCTGACGGATTTCCGCCTGCCGAACGAGGACGGGATGAAGCTGATCGCCCGCGCCAAATCGCTGCCCAAGCCGCCGGTCTGCATCTTGATGACGGCCTACGGTTCGGAGGAACTGGCGGTGAACGCAATGAAACAGGGCGCGGACGATTATATCGCCAAGGGGCGGTTGCAGATCGATGAACTGGAAATGCGCATCGCGCGGGCGTTGAAGCAGCAAAACCTGGAGGTGGAAAATGTTTCGCTGCGGAAACAACTGGACTCCAAGTTCGGGCTGGAAAACATCATCGGCGAATCGCCGGTGATGCAGGAGATTTTTGACGTGGTGAAGCAGGTGGCGCCGACGCGGGCGACGGTGCTGATCGGCGGCGAGAGCGGCACAGGCAAGGAACTCATCGCGAAGGCGCTGCATCAGCTGAGCCCGCGCGCGAAGCAGCCGTTCGTAACGGTGCATTGCGCGGCGCTGGCGCCGACGTTGTTGGAGAGCGAACTGTTCGGGCATGAACGCGGGGCGTTCACGGGCGCGCACGAGCGGCGCATCGGCCGTTTTGAGCAGGCGCAGGGCGGGACACTGTTTTTGGACGAGATCGGCGAGATCGACGCGACCATCCAGGTGAAGCTGCTGCGGTTTCTGGGTGAAAGAACCTTTGAGCGGGTCGGCTCGAACAAGACGCAGACGGCAGATGTGCGGCTGGTGGCGGCGACGAACAAGCGCCTGGAGGAACTGGTCAAGGCGGGCAAATTCCGCGAAGACCTGTTCTTCCGCCTGCGGGTGGTGGAGATCGAACTGCCGCCGCTGCGGGAACGCACCGGGGACATCCCGCTGCTGGCGCAGGGCTTTTTGCGGGAATTCGCGAAGGAAAACGGAAAGCCGGTGACTGATTTCACGGCCGATGCGCTCGAGGCACTGATGAATTTTTCCTGGCCGGGCAACGTGCGCGAACTGCGCACGGCCATCGAACACGCGGTGGTGCTGGCGCGCGGCGAACGGATCACCCGGCGCGACCTGCCGGCATCGGTGCGCCACGACGGGGCGGAACTCAAACTTGTGACCGGAAAAGATTTGACTGTGAAGGCGGCGGAGAAACAATTGATTATCCGCGCGCTGAAGGAGACGGACGGCAACCGCACGCACGCGGCGAAAAAGATCGGCATGAGCCGGCGGACTTTCCACCGAAAGCTGCACGAGTATCACTTGGAAGGTTTTTAAGATATGTTTATCCAGGAACGGCTGCAGGCGGCCCTCCATCTGCTGGAGGTGGGCTTTGGCGTGCGCATCATCCGCTGGCTGCTGATCCTGGCGGTGCTGGCCGCCATGCTGGTGCTCTACGACACGCGGGCCTATCATAACTTCAATTCACCGGAGGCGATGGATGCGGCGCAACTGGCGCGAAACATTTCCGAAGGCCGCGGTTACACGACGGAACTCATCCGGCCCTTCAGCCTTTACCTGATGCGAAAGCACTACGCGGCCACGCATCCGGCGGAACTCTTTTCAACAAATTTACCGGACATGGCGCAGGTGTACGTGGCGCATCCCGACCTCGCCAACGCCCCGCTCTACCCGGTGGTGCTGGGCGGACTGATGAAGGTGACAACGCCACAATGGAAAATCGAGAAGCGCAAACCCTTCTGGTCCGAGGGCGGCAGCTTCCTCCGCTATCAGCCGGAATTCTACATCGCCATCCTCAACCAGCTGCTGCTGTTTGCGGTGTTGGTGCTGACCTACCAGGTGGCCCGGAAACTTTTTGACGAAACGACGGCATGGCTCGCGGCCATCCTGACCCTGGGTTCGGATGTGCTCTGGAAATTCAGCGTGTCCGGCCTGCCCACGATGTTGTTGCTGGTGATCTTTCTCGGGCTGGCCTGGTGCCTGATAAAAGTCGATGAAACGGGCCGGGGCGAACAGCCGAACCACCGGCAGCTGTTTACGTTCGCGCTGCTGGCCGGGCTGCTGGCCGGACTGGGGATGTTAACGCGCTATTCCTTCGGCTGGCTGATCGTGCCGGTGGCCATATTCCTTTCGATCTTTGGTGGCACCCGCCGCACCGGGCTGGCCGTGGCGGCGGTGCTCGGGTTTTTCCTGGTCGTGTCGCCATGGCTTTTCCGCAACCTGTCGGTCAGCGGCACCCTGTTTGGCACCGCCGGTTATGCGGTGGCCGAGGAGACATCCGGTTTTCCGGGCTCATATTTCATGCAGTCCCTGACCCCGGACATGACCGCGGCCTACTGGCTCAGGCCTTATGGACACAAGCTGCTGGGCAACCTCGACACGATCCTGCAGGGCGATATTTTTCATCTGGCCGGCGGCTGGCTGGGCATCTTGTTTTTTGCCGGGTTGTTGCTTGGCTTGCGAAACCCGGCGGCGCGGCGCCTCCGATATTTCACGATGATGTGCCTGTTTGTGCTGATCATCGTGCAGGCGCTGGGACGGACGGGTTTGTCTTCCATCCTGCCCGAGATCAACACGGAAAACCTGCTGGTGCTGCTGACGCCGCTGGTGGTGATTTTTGGGGCGGGGTTTTTGCTGGTATTAATCGACCAAATGAACCTGCCTTCGGCAGCGATGCGGCCCGCCACCATGTTGCTGGTAGCCGTCATGTCCTGGTGGGCGCTGGCATCAACCTTGATCCTGAAAGTTCCGACCACGACCTATCCGCCCTACTATCCGCCGGACATACAGAGGATGGCCGGCTGGATGCAACCAGACGAACTGATGATGAGCGACGTCCCATGGGCGGTGGCCTGGTACGGCGACCGGCAGTGCAGCTGGACCACGATCAATTCCACGTATGAATTCTTTCAACTGAACGACCACGTCAAACCGGTCCACGGGCTTTACCTTTCGATAAACACGGTCGACAGCAAAATCCTCTCCGAGTGCCTGAATGGCGGCGTGGGGAATTGGAACCGTTTTGCTTACGAGCTTCTGGCCCCCCAGCAGAAAAACCCCGTGGAAAATATCGGAAAAATTACCTTGGACAACCCCGGCACCATCAAGTACCCGACGGATTTTCCGCTCCTGTACTCCCCGTCGGAAACCATTTCGTCCGGGCTGTATCTCACGGATCGCCAGCGTTGGTGACGGCTCATGCCGCGGCGCGGCGCAAACGATCGGCGATGGCCGACCAGGCGGGTGATTCCGGCGGCGCCTCGACGACGATCAGCCCGGCGCCCGCCGCATCGCAGCGGTGCAATTCACCGTAAAGCGCGCGGGCAAACGCCTCCGCATCGTGCGGAATCACACTCACGTTTTCGGGCGCGAAACCGGCGGGGATTTTGGTGTGCGCAATGATGTGCACCACGGCCGATGGCAGATGATAAGCCGCCAGCTGTGCCAACAAAGCCGCCTCGTCAGGCCATTCCAGGACCACCAGTTTTGCCTTGGGTGAATAATGTTTCTTGAGCAATCCGGGGCTGCGAAGCACCTGTTCGCCAGCCGGGGTTTTGGCCTTTTCGTCTTGAACAGCACCACAAACGGCGGCGATTGCACCGGCGTGAATCATGCCGGGACGCAAAATCCTGGGTGGTGAAGCGGTCAGGTCCAAAACCGTGGATTCAATCCCCACCTGTGACTGGCCACCGTCCACGATGAGCGAAATCTTGCCCTCCAGCTGGGCGCGGACGTGCCGGGCGTTGGTGGGGGACACCTGGTTGGACAGGTTGGCGCTCGGTGCAGCCAGCGGAAAGCCGCACTCGCGGATGACGGCCTGCATGAAGGGATGGCCGGGCCAGCGGATACCGACGGTCGCGCCGCCGGCCGTCACGTTATCCGGAATTGTTTTTGCGCGCGGCAGCACCAGGGTCAACGGGCCCGGCCAGAATGCGCGCGCGAGCGCGGAAGCCGTCTCCGGCCATTGGGCCGCGCAAGCCCGCGCCATGTCATCGCCGGCCACGTGGACGATGACGGGGTTATGCGCGGGCCGGCCCTTGACCTGGAAAATTTTGGCGACGGCGGTTTCATCCAGCGCGTTGGCGGCGAGGCCGTAGACGGTTTCCGTGGGGAGCGCCACGACCTCGCCGGCACGCAGCAGGGCCGCCGCGCGGGTCACGGCGGCGGCAAACAAGGCCTTGTTGTGGGTGGCGAGGATTTCCGTTTTCATCAAGTGGCCGGGGACTTTTTAGCGCAGCGGGACGGGAAACGCAAAGTTTCGCGGAGAATAATTACGGGGCAGACCTTTGCAAAACGCGGCACGGCGTTTTCCTGAAGTTCGCAGAAAAGTTAGTGGAATGACCGTCCTCACCCCATCCCTCTCCTTGTATCTTCTAAATCGTCCTGCTTGGCAGGCTTGCGAAAGCCAGCCAAGCTGGGGCCGCCCTCCGGCCTGCAGGCCGGAGGGCGGCGGCGCGCGCGGAAACGTCCTCTCCTGGCATA
>DATHQS010000342.1:0-2691 GCA_035482455.1 Candidatus Acidiferrales bacterium
CGCCAATCTGGGCGCCAATGTAACCCTGTCCGTGGGCGCCGTTGGCGTGCCGCAACTGAAATATCAATGGTTGAAGGATGGCACACCCGTCGGCGGCAACAGCCCGGTGCTGGCCATGAACGGCGTCAGCCGCGTGAATGCCGGAAATTATTGCGTGACCGTCACCAACATGGCGGGCAGCACCACCAGCGCCACCGCCGCCGTGCGCGTCAACGTCCCGCAATTGCTGGGCTCGCCGCAACTGCTGCCCGATGGCTCGCTGCAGTTGACCTCCGGCGACATCAACGGCGGACAACTGCAGCCGTCCGACCTCCCCAACTTTGAGGCCCAAGCCAGCGCCGATTTGGTGAACTGGACCACGCTGCCGGACGCCCTGAGTCTTACGAATGGCGTGCTGCAATTGCAGGATGCCTCGCGGACGAATTTCACGACGCGCTTCTACCGCATCGTCGAGCACCCCGCGCCCTGACCTTGTACACTAACAAAAGCCCCGCCAGCGATGGCGGGGCTTTCTTTTTTTAAGAGAATTCGCAGTTTAGCGTTTCGCGGCAAAGCGTTGCAGCAGTTTTGCGTGGATGCCGCCAAAGCCGCCGTTGGAAAAGACCACCACCACATCGCCGCCCTGCACGCACTTGCCAAGATGCGCCACGATGGCATCCGCGTCCGGCAGATATGCCGTGGGTTTGCCGGTCGCGCCGATGGCCTCCATCATTTTCGCCGGGTCCAGGCGCTCTTCCGGCGCGAGCAATTCCAGCCGCGCCACCTGCGCCACCACCACGCCGTCGGCATCCACAAATGATTCCGCCAGCTCGTTTTGAAACACATTCCGGCGGGTCGTGTTGGTGCGCGGCTCGAAAACGGCCCAAATTTTCTCGCGCGGATATTTCAAACGCAGCGCCCGCATCGTCTCCCGGATCGCCGTCGGATGATGGCCAAAGTCATCAATGACCGTCACCCCGCCGGCGATGCCCTTCACTTCCATGCGCCGCTTAATGCCCTTGAACGTGTCGAACGCGCTTTGGATTTGTTTGTTGGAAAGCCCGCAATGCTTCGCGCAAGCAACCACCGCGAGCGCGTTGCGGACGTTCAATTCACCAACCAGGTTCAGATGGAACTTCGTGCTGGGGATCTCAAATTCCGTCGCCGTCGGCCCAAACCGCAGGTTGAAGGCCCGCACCGAGTTGTTTTCACCAAGGCCGAATTTCTTGACCGGGCAATGCGTCACGTTCAGCAAAGGTGCGAGGTTGGCGTCATCGCCGTTGGCCAGCAACAGCCCGTTGCGCGGCACCAGCCGGATGAAGTGTGAAAAGGTCTTCTTGATCGCCGCCAGGTTCTCGAAGATGTCCGCATGGTCGAACTCCAGGTTGTTGATGATGGCAACCTCCGGCTGGTAATGGATAAACTTGCTGCGCTTGTCAAAAAATGCCGTGTCATATTCATCGCCCTCGATGATGAACCACTCGCTGTCCGTGAACCGCGCTCCCTGTGAAAAATTGTTGGGGATGCCGCCGATCAGGTAGCTCGGGTTCAATCCCGCATGCTCGAACACCCATGTCAGCAGCGAGGTCGTCGTGGTCTTGCCGTGCGTGCCGCTCACCACGAGCGAGCGTTTGCCCCGGATGAAAAACTCCCGCAGCAGGTCCGGCAGCGAGCAGTAACGCAGCTTGTGATCGAGCACATGTTCCGCCTCGGGATTGCCGCGCGAGATCGCGTTGCCGATCACCACCAGGTCCGGCTTGTGCGCCAGATTGCGTTCATCGTAACCGTTCATCACGGTGATTTTTTTGGAAGCGAGGAATGACGCCATCGGCTCATAGACATTCTGGTCCGAGCCGGTGACGGTAAAACCCTTGTCGAGCAGCGCGCCGGCGGCGGATGCCATCGCCGTCCCGCCGATGCCTGTAAAATGAACTGATTTGATTGCGGATGAAAACATTGCGGCGTAAAAGGTAAAACATCGGCGTTTACAGGGAAGAAAAATCCTACTGGAATCATGCCGCCCTGAATCGGAGCGCCTGCCCATGCGGCTCGCACCTCCGGGAGCGCTGCCCTCTGGCCGGCGTGTTTGTCCACAGTCCGCCGCCGCAAACCCGTTGCTTCCAATTCGTGTGGCGACATTAAATTCAGCTTTTCCAAAAATTTGCCTGTTAATCACTGTTAATGGCTGTTTTTCCCTGTTTATTTTTCTGTCCCTCCGGCACGCCCGGGAAAGGTGGAGTTTGTCGCGCCCGGTCGCGCCGCAGCGCAGAGCAGACGGGAGCGAAGCTGGAAGCGGCTCGCATCCCCGGAGCGCGGGTCTGATGGCCGTACGCAAGTACCCCGCAGGCGCATTGCCCACACGAGATTGTTCGCATAACTTGTGGCACCAGACCCCATGACGGCGGTGGCAGTACGCTGGAACTTTTTTGGTCCGACGAAGCCTGACAAAGCCTGACGGACCTTGACGCTCAAGGCCTTGCCCGCACACCAGATTCCAGACTCGAGACGCCAGACGCCAGAACCTTGGCGACTCGCCTCTTTCACCTGTCAACTCTCCACTATCAACGATGCCTATCATCCCCCAACCCTACCTCAGCCCAAAGATTCCTTCATTCCGAATACATTCCGATTCTTTCCGACTTCATTCCGACCGCGCAATCAGTGGAGCGCGGCATCCATCCTCCATCCTCACCACGCCGTGATGTCCCAGCC
>DATHQS010000343.1:0-4153 GCA_035482455.1 Candidatus Acidiferrales bacterium
GCATGCCGCCGAACATCACGCAAAACAATCCGACGGGCATCGCGACGACTGACGGCACGAATTTCTGGGGAACCGGCAGTGTAACCGGAACCAATTCGGAAGCCCCGGGAACTCTCTTCTACAACACGGCGGAAGGCGGAACACCCACTGAACTGCAAAACTATATCCAGGCGGCAGCGGAGGCCAGAATCATCAACGGCGTGCTTTATGTGGTCGTGTCGGGTGGCGGCGTTTATAATTTTCTGGATGGAGCGAACCATGATGCCCTGGTTCCGTTGCCGGAAGATCCGGATGTTCTCAATCCGGTTGAACATCCTGTGCTGACCAATCTTTTCATCAACTGGGGCAGCACGTTCACCAAAATCGCCAATTTCGACATGAATCCCGCAGGGACGATTGCTTATGGCGCGGATCAAACCAAAGGCATTGTCAAATTCGTGAACAACAACGGCAACTGGCAGTTCGCTTATTATTACAGCACCACCAATCTGGGCACGAAGGCGCAGTCCTCGGGCAACCAGGGTTGCTTTGGCATCTGCGTGGATTTCAGCGGCGCAAATCCGATCATTTATGCCACGACGATGGAGAATGGTCAGACGCCCAACTCCCAGGGAAATCGGAACCAAAATCGTCTGATCAGAATTGTGGACGCTGGTGTGAATCCGGGCACGAGCACCAATCTGGTGCAGACTTTGGCCACGGCCAGCACCACCAACGAGTATTTCGGCGGGATTGATTTTACCCCCGACCTGCGTCCGTTGATCACTTCCGTGACGCCCGAGCATACCATCGTGACCGGCGCCGGCGCGGCCTACACCGTGACCGTGCAATCCGCCTTCCCGGTGACATATCAATGGCTGCAAAACGGCAGCCCGCTGGGTGGACAGACCGTAGCGACTCTTTCCCTCTCCAGCCTCGACACTTCTTTCAACGGGTATACTTATCAATGCATCGTATCCAATGCTTATGGCGCGGTGACCAGCACGCCGCCTTCAACCTTGACCGTTGATGCTTTCGCCGTCGCGCCCACCATCACCAACACACCCGTAAATGTGACCGGTTTTGTGGAAACCACGACGACGTTTGCGCCCGTCACACCCGGCGGCACTGAACCTTTCACCTACCAATGGTACCATGGAACCACCAACCTGACGGATGATGGCGTCAAATACAGTGGGTCAACCACCCCGTCGCTCACCATCTCGAATCTGGTGATCGGCGACAGCGGCAACTACTCGTTGGTCGTAAACAACGGCGCGGCACCCGCGGCTTCCAACGTGGTGGACATACTCACCGTGCAATATCATCTGCCGGCCTTCACCACCGGCTATCCGGTGTCGGCCACAACTTTCGTCGGCTTGACCACGTCCTTGACGGCCCCTCAATCGGGTGGAAGCCTTCCCATCACGAATCAATGGTACAAGGGGACCACTGCTTTGAGTGACACCAACGAAATCAGCGGCTCGGGAACGAGCACATTGACTGTGACCGGTGCCATCACGAACGATGCGGGCTCCTATAAATTGGTCGTCAGCAATCCTGCCGGCAGCGTCACCAGTTCGGTTGCGACGATCACAGTGTTGATTCCGCCCGCGGCTGGTTTCGCGGCTTACCCGGGCGGAGTTTACAAGCAGAACTTCGACTCGCTCCCCGACCCCGGCAGCAACTCGGTCAACAGCTTCAACAATCCGATGGATCCGGGCAGCATCATCACGGCCATCTATACCAACGCGTATTCGCTGGCGAACCCGTTTGACTTCACCTTCCCGATCATCACCGGCAGTTACGTGGGTGGATTGGGCTTGTCCAACACCATGAAGGGCTGGTACGGCGCGGCGGACACATTCTTCCCCGGCGTCGATGGCATCACGCGCTTTGCGGCGCAGAATGGCGATCAGACCACCGGCGGCGTGATTGACTTCGGCCCCAATGATGGCGAAGAGGGCGTGGGCGCTTTGGGCACGAACCGCGCGCTCGGTTTGCTGTCCACGTCCACCACAGGTTCCACGAGCTATGCCTTGAAGCTCGTCAATACCTCGACCAACACGTTGAACTACATCTCGCTCGGGTTCACCGGCGAATTGTGGCACAACGGCACAACCGCGCGGACCATGTCCTTCGGTTACTCCCAGGACAACACGGCCACTAACTTCACGTTGACGGCCCAGTCCATCTCCAATTCCGCCTACGTCCCGACGCTGGCGTTCAGCTTCCCGACGGCCGGTGTGGTCACCACGGTGGACGGAACGCAGCTGGCCAACCAGACCAACCTCGGCGCGATCAATGTGCCGTTGAACAACCCCTGGCCGCCGGGCGGCGCGCTCTGGCTGATCTGGAGCATCAACTTCTACGGCAGTGGCGGCGGCAACGGCTATGCCATTGACAATCTGCTGTTCTCGGCCAGCACGACACCCGAGTTGGGCGGCGCGAACTATTCAAGCGGAAGCGGCTTCAGCTTCAGCTTCGTGAGCACGTCGTTCCAGTCGTTCACGGTGTATTCAACCCCCAGCTTGATCGAGCCGATCAACTGGACGACGCTGGGAACTGCGACGGAGACGCCAAACGCCGATAGTTACAGCAGCACCTATACCTACACCGATTCGACGGCGACCGGCAGCGCGGTGCATTACTACAAAGTCGTCGTCAATCCGCCGGAAGGTAATGTCTTGCATCGGTAACACCCACTGACCGAAAATTATTGACCAGACCGGGCGGATGCAAATCCGCCCGGTTTTTTTATTACGCCAGATGCGGAGTGCCAAGCAGGGCAGGGCGAGGAGATGTTTTACTACCGAGTGAGATTGTCTGGAAGTTGGCTCCCGGAGATGCGCCGTAACCGGTATCACTTCACGCGGCGATAGACTTTCAGGTCGTAATTCAAAGTGGACAAAAAGCCCATGTTGCGGCGGCTGGCCCAGAAGCCGTTGCGTGAAGGGGTAAATCCTTTACCAGTCGTGACCCATTCCCCGCCGATGGCGTGCGTGGCTTCTTCCAAATTGCGCGGGGACACAACCAGGACGGTCACGCGTTCTTTTTCGCCTTCCGCGAACGCTGAGAGATATAATGGCAGGAAGACGCGCGCCGCGGTTTTTTTTGCCGCGTAGTACGTGGAGAAGTCGCCATACACCCAGTCATCAGCGGTCACGTTTTCACGGAGCAATTTTTCCACGTTGGCGTAATCGCGGTCCGTCCAGTCCGAGAGAGCAGTGATGCCATGCAGCCCCAGACTGACAACGACTGCTCCCGTCAAAAAAATGCCGCCGACGCGGCGCCAGATTTGCGCGGGCGGCAGTTGGTCCAATATCATGCAGAGACAAAGGGACAGCGGCACATAGGTCATCCAGCCGTAATAGGTGGGGAATTTGCCGGAAAAAATCAGCGCAATGGTCAGAGTCACGGAATAGACGAGCCCAAAGGAAAGCGGGGATTTTAAATTCCCTTTCCGCAGCCATCGGACGGCAAGCAGCACGGCGAGGAGGAAGAGAACCATGAAACTGAAATCCTTGGGCACGAGATTGCTGTGCCGTAATTCGCCTTTGCCGAGCCAGCCAAAAAATCCAATCGTGGTATGCTGCCGGACGCTCAGCAGGAATTGCGGCCACACGCCATGGGCCACGTAAAACCACGCCAGCGAAATTCCGCCGATGCCCACGCCAGCGGCAGTCGCGAGCAGTTCCAAAAACACCGCTCGTCCCAGATAGAGCCACAGGAGCGCGCCGCCCACGGCCAGCATCGGCAGCAATTGCAGCCCGGCCCAGGGCATGAGAAAGCCGAGCGCCGCTCCGCCGAAAATCCTTTGCCGCCAGCAACGCCGGGAATGCACATACACGCTGCCGCAGATGAGGAGCATCGCGAGGCAATCGGGCCGCCCGCTGCGATACGCGAAAACCATGCTGTAACCGCCGGTGAGCAGGCCGAATAGGGCGAGGCGCAGCCAACTGGATTTGAGCAGGTTCAACCGGATGGATGCGCGCCACAGCAACAGGATTGAAGCCGCGAAATATGCGAAGTTGATGGAGCGCACGGCGGTGATGGAGAAACCGAAAGCCTTCATCCACAAATAGAGCAGGGCGGAATGCAGCGGGACGTTGCCGGCCCAGAATTGTGTGTCGGACTGGGCATACCACGCGCTGGAGGTGAAGCCGTGGCCCAG
>DATHQS010000344.1:0-25195 GCA_035482455.1 Candidatus Acidiferrales bacterium
ACATCACCGTCGCCATCCGCAACCGGCTCCACGCCAAGTACGACTCTGATGAGCTCAAGCAGAGCTGGCTCATCCTCGCCGAGTCCGAACCCATGACCCTCGTCCGCGTCTTCTGCCTCCTGCCCTACTTGCCGGACGGGCAGACCGACCCCATCGCGCGCGCCATCCTTGAATCCTACGCCACCCGGTTGACGCACGAAAAATACGCCGTCATCTATGGCAAAGTCATCGGTGCGTTGAAAAACCTGTTCAAGGTCAAGGCCGACAGTCCCGCCTTGGTAAATTTCGTCGCCTTGGTGAAGTGGGTCGATCCCGCCTCCGCCGACAAGATCGCCCACGACATCGGCATGCCTGGCGCCTGATCGCCGAATCACTTGTTAAGATCCCGCCTCACAAATACAACCAGGCCGGTGCCGAAGGCGATGGCGGCGGATACGCCGGACAACGTGATCATCTTCCACACTTCCGGCCGCCATTGGTAATCCATCCCTTGGGCGACCTGCTGCAGGGTCAGCCAGGGGTAATTGATGTAACGGGTGAAGATGTAGGGATCGATCCCCGCCAGGTGCTTGGTGAAATCGATGATGAACAATGTGCTGATGCCCACCGCCACGGCCGCCCCCGGGCTGCGGACCAGCGTGGAGACCAGCAGGCCATACATCACGAGCGCGCCCAGCGGAATCCACTCCAGCCCAAACGCCAGCAGCAATTCCTTCACCGCCTGGTTCCGGCTGTAAACCACGCCGTAGGAATCGCCCACCGCGCCGAACTGATAATGGATTTTGGCCAGGGCCGCCGAGAACAGCAGGGTCGCCGCCGTGAGAATCATCATGTATAGCAGGCCGGTCACCCCCTTCGCCACGTAAAATTCCCAGCGATGCACCGGCGCGGCCAGCGCGGCGCGGATGGTGCCGGCGCCGGTCTCCTCCGCCACCAGCATCGCCGCGAACACGATGATGAAGATCGGGCCGATGTCCGTGAACACCAGTTGCATCGAGAACCCGACATAGCCCCAGGCATTCGCCGTGGCCGCGCTGCTGAGCTGCCCGGCGACAAAATAGATGACCACGCACAGCAGCCCCACCGCGAGCAGGCCGAAGTACGGCAGCTTGCGCCGCGCGGCCTTCGTGATCTCGTTGCGCAACAATGCCGGGAACTGGTTAGACATGTGATTTGTCCCCCGTGATGGATAGGAAAAATTCCTTCAGCGTCTTTTGTTTGGGCGCGATGGCCGAGACTTTGAAGCCCGCCTGCAACAGGCTTTGGTTCAGCCAGGCGGAATCATCCTGCGCCAGCGTGATCTCCACGGTGTCGGCGTTCACCGGTTCCACTTTCCGGATTTGTGCATGGCGCGAGCTGAACTCGCCGTCGGGCAGATGTCCTTGGAACGTGACCCGCACGATCCGCTCATGCGGCTTCAACAGCTCCTTCACGCTGCCGGATGCCACCAGCTTTCCACGGTTGATGACACAAACCGTGTCACAAAACTCCTCGATCTCGGACATCAGATGGCTGGATATGAAGATCGTCAGCCCCTCCTTGTTCACTTTCTCGCGCAGGAACGACAGAATTTCCTGTGTCCCCTCAGGATCCATTCCGTTGGTCGGCTCGTCCAGGATCAGCAGGCGGGGCCGGCCCAAAAGCGCCCGGCCGATGCCCAGGCGCTGTTTCATGCCGGTGGAATAGATCCGCACGGAATCGTGCTGCCGCTCAGCCAGACCGATGCGTTCCAAGATTTCATCGATCTCGCCCGGGGTGACGTTCTCGCGCAACCGGGCGGACAGTTCGAGGTTCTTCCGGCCGGAAAGATATTCATAAAAAGCCGGCGACTCCACGGTGATGCCCACGGAGCGGATGGCCTTTTTATAGTCCTTCCAGATGTCCACGCCAAAGAGGCTGATGTGTCCGCCCGTCGGCCGCACCAGCCGGGGGATCATGTAAAGCGTGGTGCTCTTGCCCGCCCCGTTGGGCCCGAGAAACCCCGCCATCTGGCCGGGCGCCACCTCGAGGGAGAGATGATCCACCGCATAGGTGCGGCCAAAACGCTTGGATACTTCATGCAAGGCCAGGGCTGGCGTGGATTCCATCACGGCTTATTACCCTTTGCCGGTTTGGATGGCGACATGAAAATGGACAGGCGGTTGTCATCCGGCTCATACCAGATGATGTCCGCCAGTCCGTCCCCGTTGAGGTCCTTCACCGTGATATAGCCCTGTGCCGGCGCTTCAAATGTCATCGCCGGCTGCGACGCAAACCAGCGTCCGTCCGCCGAGCTGAAATAAACGTTCCACTGCGTGTTCGAACGCCGGGTGAGCAGATCCGGACGGCCATCGCCATTGAAGTCACCCTTGATCATGATGGGCCACTCGTTCAACACCTCTGCCGGCAGGATCATGGTCAGCGGCACCGATGCCTCCGCGCTGGCGGCGAACGCACCCCGCCGGAACGTCCGGATCGTCAGCGCCCAGTCCAGCCCGTGCGAGATGGCCGTGTCCAACATCCCGCCCACGGAGGTGACGCTGGTTTTGAATTCCAACAGCACCAGTTCGTACACACCGTCGCCGTTCAGATCTGCCACGGGCGATGGAAGATACTCGCTTCCGACCGGAATCGGCAGCCCGCGGCCATGCAGGCTTTGCGTCGGCCGGTCTGGTAATTTTCCATCGGCGCCGCGCAGAAAAATGTAGCAGTCCGTTTTGAATTCCGTGGTGCCGCTCGCCTGCCACACCACCAGGTCTTCCCGGCCGTCACCATCCACATCCAGCTTGTCCAAACGCACCGGGGAACTCTGGGGTCTGGTCTTCATGTCCTCAACCAGTTTTCGGATCGTCTCGTTCTCCGGCTCCTGATCATCCTTTTCATCGGGTCTGACCTGGGACGATTGCTGGATATGAATGCGATGTCCGGCATTCGCCCCCATCGCCCACGGATTGCGCTGCTGATCGCTGACCAGGGACAACGTCATCTTTTTTGCGGTCAATGCCAGCGGCGAATCCGGCGTCCATACATAATCGGCATTCCGATGATAGAGCACGGTCTGTTCCGAAGAGATCACCGGGATCACATCATTCGTCGAGGCTGCATTGGTGTTCAGCGTGATCAAAATGGGATTATCGATGTTGGTGAACACCTGGCTGGCCGCGATGAGCGTATGCCGTTCCGCTTCAAACCGGCCGGCGTTCTGCCGCAAATAAACCAGCCCGGTCGCCGTGGACATCAGCAGTTCCAGCCCGGGATGCGCTTCCACATCGCACAACGCCACCCAGCCGGTTTGAGGCGGCAGGTCGATCGACTGGTCCGGCGAACTCGCGAAGCCGTTGGCGCCCTGGTGATAGCTCAAAACTTTTTTCTCCGCTTGATCGATCACCAGCAGTTCGGCCCGGCCGTCGCCGTCCACATCCGCAAAGATCGGCTTCCCGGCGCCGGCCGGCAGGGTGATCACCTGCGGCACCAGTTGTACCGGCGCGGCGCGTACCGCATCGGCCCCGGCCACGGTCCACCACAGGACCAGGCCGGCCACGACCACGCTGCGCTGTGGGTTAAAGTTCATGGATTTTTCTGGCTGAGAAATATCCGGAAGCCTTTTTTATTCGACAGCTTCACGACCAGGTCGCTGATGCCATCGTGGTTCAGGTCCGCGACCCGCCATTCATCAATGGATTCCGGACAGTTGAACCTCGCATCCGGCTCCGGGCTGAATCCCTTTTCCCGCGAGCGGAAGAAATAGACTGAAATGCTGTCGTTGTGATCCCGCACCAGCAGGTCCGTCTTGCCGTCCCCGTTGAAATCACCGCCCAATTTGACGCAACGCAGAAAATTTTGCGGCAACACCCAGCTCATCGGCGGATCCGAACGGTCCAGGTGGATGACCACGTCGCGCTGAAAATCCGCTTCCTTTTGAAATCCCCCTCCGGGCTGATTCGCTGGCCGGTAGAAGTAGAAGCGCAGGCTGTAATCCAGCTGTTTCGCGGTGACCTCCTTGATCAGGCTGTCGCGGTTGTCGAGATGGGCGTACCCCAGCATCAGGTCCGGAAATCCGTCCCCATCCACATCCACCACCGGCAACGCCGCCAGCCAGTCGTTCTTCCGGAAGAGCAGCTGTGGTTCCGCCGGCAGCCGCCCGTTCGCATCGGCGATAAAACCGCTCACCATCACTTTGGCGGAAGGTATCCCCGGCAAGAAGGAAGGTTCGTTCAACCAGACGCCCTTGATGAGGTCCACCTTGCCGTCGCGGTTCAGGTCCGTCCAGCACAGCCACGACACCGGGTCCACCTTGTCGGCGTAGGTCAACGCCGGCTCCGGGTCAAACAGCCCGTTCGTCTGCTGGAGATAAAGGCTGTAGAGGTTGCTCTGGACGACATCACTGCGCCGGATGATCAAATCCTCCCGCCCGTCACCGTTCACATCGGCCACGCTAAAATCCAGATCAACTGACCTGGTATATCCGGGATTGATCAGCGACGGCCGCACGCCGGTGTCGATCGCCCGCGCGATGACCTGTGCCTGATGCCACCCGTCATGCTGCTGCCAGACCTGCAATCCGTCCGCCGCCGGCACCAGCAACAATGGCCCGTCGCGGCCTGTCGCCACCGACATGGAAAGGCACAGGGTGTTGCTGCTCGCGGGATCATCCGGGATGATGGTGGCCTGCTTGATGATCTGCCGCAGCACCGGCGGGCCGGTACGATTGGTGAAGCTGAGTTCGTTCACCCCATCGCTGGTCATCACCAGCAGGCTGCCGGCCGGCCGGCCCAAATTTGCCGTCCAGACGATGCACGGATGATTATCCAGCCGGCAGGTCTGCTGCGGTTCACGCGGGAAGCCCAGTGTGGCATCCTGGTAAAAAATGGACAGGTCATGGCCGTTCATCAACACCAGGTCCGTGAGGCCGTCGCCATCCAGGTCACACATCATCAATTCCTCGCCCGGAAGGGAAATGGCACTGGCGTTGAATTTTTGCCCGGCCATTGCCGGCAGGCAGGCCATGAAAAAAATCCCGGCGCAGAAAAGCCGGAGCGCCCTCCCAATGACAACACGTTGGCTCATTTGGTGATATCTGACCACACCAAGCAGTAATCGTTCACAAGATTCATGGGGCGCCACATGTTGAACCGTTGCCGCGATTTTGTCCATGCCCGACCGGCAGATGCAGGCGAAAGGTCAGCGTAGAAAATCCCGCTGCAAAACCGTCATCAGGTCATTGACGGCCATAATCAGTTCGCCCCGCTTTTCCGCCTCGCCCTCGACCGAGAAATCCATCGGCGCACTCATCGCCTCTGAATAGCGATGCGTCAGCGCCATCCGTTCATCATGCTGGCCCAGTGAACGCAACAGTTCCCGCACCCTGCCCGCTTGCTTCTTCGCCTCGGTAATTTTCTTCAACGCCGCGCCGGCGGTCATCTCCTCCGCCTCCACCCGCTTCAACAATCCGCACTCGAACAGCCCGCACCGCTTCGGCCGGTCGTGGTAAATCGTGCACAGCTTGCCGTCAAAACACGCGCAAGGCTGCGCGAATGCGATTTTGGTTTTGCTCTTCTTCTCCAGCGTCAGCCCGAGCTTTTTCAACCGGGTCGCGTCATCGCCCGCCCGCAATTCCACATCTGCGAACAGCGTGCTGTCGCAGCACAAGCCGCAATTCGGACAAAGTTGTTCAATGCCATTCATCGCCAAAAATGCTTCGGATACCGCCGGGACAGCTCAGATTTCACCTTGGGATATTGCTCGCGCCAGAAACTCGCCATGTCCTGCGTCACCTGGATCGGCTTCATGCCCGGCGTCAGGATATGCACCGTCACCGGCACGCGCCCCATCGCGATCTTGGGCGTCTGCGTCACATCATACAGGTCCTGGATGCGCAGCGAAATGTATGGCGCCTTCCCCGGTTCATAGTTCACCTTCGGCGTCCGGTCATTCGGCAACTTCAACCGCTCGGGCGCATGCTTGTCCAGCAGTTCGCGTTGCGCGTGTGACAACCACGACATCACGACCGGCTTCACCTCGCGCTCCTTGACGTCCTTATAGCTGACCGCGCCATGGCAAAGCTGTTCGATGATGGATTTTTTGTCCTCATCGGTAATCGCTGGCAGTTGCAGGTCGGGACATTGCTGGCAAAGCAGGTTCAGCCGCGCCAGCCATTGCTCCACTTCATGATCCCAATTCGGCAACAGCAAGCGCCCGGCGATGACCTCATCCGCCAGCAACCGCGCCGCCGCATCCGCCGGTGGCGGGTCAATCCGCTTCGCTGCCAGCGCCAGGTCACGGAATCGCAACAACTCCGCCGCCAGCACGCGCTTTTGCTGCGCGTCGTACTGCACATGCAGGTCGCTTTTGATGTCGTCCGGAAACAGTTCGCGCAGCCAATCCGCCTCGATCGCCGTCGCCAGTGAGAGAATTGTGTTCACTTCGCGATCACGTCCTTCCACCTCGCGGATTTCCGCCACCACAAACAACGGGCTGCCCTGCACCTTGCTCTCGCGCGCCAATACCCCGCGCCGGCCATGGACGAGTTCCGCCCGCAACGTCCCTTGGTCCATCCGCCGCGCCACCCGGTCGCTGAACCCGATAAGGATGCACTTCTGCAACGCCTCGTCCTTCACCTCGTTCGGACGCGTATCCAGTCCCTCGTCCTTCGCGATGCGCAAAAATTGATCAAACAACGGCCCCACCTGTTTCGCCGTGATGGCATGGATGCCCAGCTTGCGACACGCATCCATGCGGAACTGGTTGTTGAACGCATAACTCCACGCGCGCATCAATATCCAGAAATCCGAGCTCGCCTTCTCGCCCAGCAAATCCTCGCGTGTCGTTTCAACTTCTTTGCCCGCATTGCGAATCAAAAGGTCACGTCCTTGCGTCAACGCGGCGACCAAGCACGCCTGATGTACGCATCCGTATTCCTGCGCCGCCAGCAACATCCGCGCATAGCGCGGATGCAGCGGAAACGCCAGCATCTTGCGGCCGATTGCCGAGATGTGTCCCTCATGGTCAATCGCCCCCAAGTCGGTGATCAACTCCTCCGCGTGTGTCAGCGAAATCTCATCCGGCTTTTCCAGCCAGCGGAATTTCCTCAAATCATGCACCCCTGCTGCCTTTAGCGTCAGCACGACTTCGGACAGGTCCAGCCGCCGGATTTCTGACATCTCATGCGGCGCCCGTTCATCGTGTTCCGGGCGCGACCAAAGCCGGACGCATTTGCCCGGCGCCGTGCGCCCTGCCCGGCCAGTGCGTTGGTCAGCATTTGCTTGTGAAATCTTCTCGATGAGCAGCGTATTAATCCCCCGGTTCGCATCGTAGCGCGCTATGCGAGCCAGCCCGCCATCAATCACCAACCGCACCCCGTCGATCGTGATGCTGGTCTCCGCGACATTGGTGGCCACGACCACCTTCCGATGCTCATAGCGCGCGACCGCGGCGTCCTGGTCCTTCGGCTGTAACTCACCATGCAGTGGCAAAACGATAAAACCCTTCGCCTCGCTGGTATGGCGGATGGCCTCGATCGTCTGTGAAATCTCAAACCCGCCGGGCATGAAAACCAGCACATCGCCCTGCCCGCCGCCGTTCACGAAGCGGGAAAACTCTTCCGCCGCCATCTCCCAGACGGGCGGCCCGTTCAACCCCACGCGCCGTGGCAGATACTCGATCTCCACCGGATATGTCCGCCCCTCCGATGCGAGAGTTGAGCAATTGAATTTCGCACTCCGCACTCCGCACTCCGCATTTGCCGACAGATACTTCTCCAGTTCCCCCGCGTTCAGCGTCGCCGACATCACCGCAATTTTCAGGTCCGGCCGGTGCTGCTCCTGCAAATCAAGCGCCTGCGCGAGCGTGATATCGCCGTAAAGATGCCGCTCGTGAAATTCGTCGAACAACAAAGCCGTAACCCCGCGCAATTTCGGGTCATCGATCATCTGCCGCAGCAAAACCCCTTCCGTCACAAACCGGATTTTCGTCTTCGCCGACGTGCAGTTCTCGAACCGGATCTGGTAGCCGACCTCATCGCCGAGCCTTACACCCAGTTCCTGCGCCACCCGCGTCGCCAGCAAACGGGCCGCCAGCCGGCGCGGTTGCAGAATCACCACCTGCCCGTCGCCGAGCAATCCATGCTTCAGGAGCATCTGCGGCACCTGCGTGGATTTGCCGGAGCCGGTCGGCGCCGACAAGATCAGCCGCCGGTCGGATTGCAACCGCGCGACAATATCGCGCTCAATTTCATAAATGGGAAGACGGTCGGTCATGAGCGTCAGAGTTTAGCCGTTAATGAATGCGCCGAAAAACAAAATGGTGAACTTTGCAGAATAAATCTAGTGGGACAGGCTTCCAGCCTGTCCAGTTTGTTTGGAAAAAGCTGCAACACGACAGGCAAGATGCCTGCCCCGACCGGCACCGGCCTGCGCGATAGCGTCGTGGAGTGCGCCAGTCCCCTGGCGCTTTCGCCTGCAACCGGATCTTGCTCATTCTTAAGCACCGCCCGCCTGCAAATGTTTGCCCATTCGTCATTCGTGTTTCATCCGTGTCATCCATGGCTAAAAATAAATATTTCACCTTGATCAACCTTGATTGGCTTTAATTTGGTCAAATTCTTATCCATCCGCGCCCCACCCACCGCTGGGACTGCTGGCCTCTGGCCGGCGAGTTCGGCTTGTCCGCCGCAGCCTTGGCGAAGGCGGGAGCGCCGGTCTCCGACCCGGCGAGTTGCAGCTTGGATATTTTAGTAATTCGTCATTAGGGTTTAGTCATTCCGCAGATGCGGCGGCTTAATTTGGTTTAATTTTTACGTTTTCATTGGCTTTTTTCAGATTGTCATTTCGGCGGAGCGCAGGTCTGTGACCTGCAGGAACACAGACGCCCCTTGATTGATCACAACCACTACGGCAACCAACCGCACCGTCCGCTCGTAAATCGTCAATCGCATATCAAAAATGTTTTGGATTGGGTTTGAAAAATTGAACGGTCGGATTCAGTCGGATTCAGTCGGATAAATCGTGTTGGCGCCCGCCAGCCCTCTTGGAACTTGGATTTTGACCGCTTGGAAACTCGCGCATCGCGGATTACTCCTGTTTGCATATTTTTTTAAAAAAGTGATGTGAAACCATGTGAATTCGTGTGAAACCATGTGAAAGGATGGGAAACTATGTGAAAGCTTGGGAATTTTCCCGCAGAACGCGAGTTGTCCCAACTCGCAGAGCATGGACATCATCCAGCATCCAGTAACGCGCATCGCCCCCGATTGCCCGTACGCCGCGACCCCGCTCGTAAATCGTAAATCCGGTATCGTAAATCCGAAATATCTCATTTTGTTAGTTTTTTACCATTTCCGGCAGCATATATACTTACTTTGTTAGAGTTTGTCAACCAAAAAGACAGGCCATCGCCACGTTCCACAGTTACCGCTTTAACTCTTTAACCCTTTAACTCATCACCACGTCTCATTTCCCCTTCAGCTCTGAAATCTGAAATTTCGAATCTGAAATTGCCCAACCACCCCCCAGAACCCAGACGCCAGACCCTTCAGGCGCCCCAATCCATCCATCCATCCTTGCCTTGGCATCTCGCCCCCTGCCTGCCCGCCAGCCGTCCGCGCCGCCGTTGCAAAATGTCGAGCGGGGGGAATTTGATTTGTACTTGCCGTTTTCTGGCAAAGTTTGAAGATGTCAGTCATGCAAGCCAACCGGGGAAAGTTCGCCTTGAAAATGAAGAGTCTTTTCGCCTCGCTTTGCGTGCTGACTGTGTGGCAAACCAAAGCGCAGATTTACGATACGAACAATGTTGCAGTGCAAACCTTCGCCGGTTCGGGATTTTCAGGTTATGTGGACGGCGTTGGACAATTGACGATGTTCAACAATCCAACTGCCATTGCAGCAGATTCACACGGCAACCTTTTCGTTTTTGATTCGCAAAATTCAAGGATTAGAAAAATTGCACCCGACTCAACCGTTACAACATTTGTTGGCGGGGGGAACCAAACGACCGGCGTTGGAACAAATATAAATTTCCCAGATTATTTATCATTCGGTGGCATGACTATTGATCGCAACGATACAATTTGGGCTATTACTTTTCCTTCCAGCACTTATTTATACAAAATCACAACTAACGCAACGGTCACTCGAACTAGCATTTCTCTTTCAGACCCTGTTGGAATTTGTGCCGACTCTTACGGCAACCTTTATATTTCTGATCAAGCTTCCAACAAAATTTACCGATATGACACTAACGGAGTTTTGACAGTATTCGCCGGTTCGGGCAACCCAACCTATGCGGATGGAAACGGAATCTTCACAGCATTTTATTTTCCAAAAACTCTTGCTACCGATGCCGCAAATAACATCTATGTTTGGGATTCTGGAAATTATTTGATTCGCAAAATTGACCAAAGCCAGAACGTCACGACAGTCGCCGGAAAATATCAAATCAATAATCCAATAACTGATGGAATTGGCACAAACGCCTCACTCCATTCCATCTCTGGAATGTGTGTTGATAATTTAGGGAATCTCATTTTTACCGACTCCGCGCTGGCAACTGGTTCAGCCGTGCGAAAAATTTCCGCCACCACCAATGTCGTAACATTGGCGGGAAGTTTCGCGCAAAACAGCTACGCAAATGGCGCTGGCAATCTTGCGCGATTCAATGAAGCATCAGGCGTTTGCGTATCCGGCGGCGCAATTTACGTTGCCGATTCGAGCAACCAGCGAATCCGCAGCATCACGAATAACCTGACAGCCCAAGTTGTTTCGCCAGCCAACTTGAACTTGAACACTTATCCGGGCCTGCAAATCACCGGCACCGTGGGGCGGACGTATCAGGTTCAAACATCGCCGGACTTCAACGCATGGACCACCAAAACCACGTTGCTTCTCAATTCCAGTCCGTTTCTTTGGATAGATCAAAACCCTGTCAGCGGAAACAAATTTTACCGCGCCGTAATGCTGCCATGAGCGAAGAAGCCAAATGTGATTGCCAGCATTGCGGGGGGCATATCGCTTTTCCAAGTGAAGCCGCCGGACAGACGGTGGAATGTCCGCATTGCAAAAACGAGACGCTGCTTTCCTTGCCGCCTGACGAAACAAGTCAGTTCGTAAGTTGTTCCTGCCAGCATTGCAGCCAGCCATTTGAATTTGATGCCAGCAAGCTTGTGGAAGAAAACAGTTTGGTGCCATGTCCGTATTGCGGCCAAGAAACAAAACTTTTCATCCCCGAATCGGAGTCCGGCGATCAATTTCCGCAAAGTGTCATGGGGTTGATCCGTAATGGCGAAAAAGTGGCAGTCATCAAAGAATTGCGCTCTGTTGTTCCAGGTTTGTCGCTGGCAACGTCCAAGCAAATTGTTGAAGCAGTTCAGGCAAACTCCGTCACGGCAGCAGCAGAAATGCTCCGCAAGCATAAGGCCGATTTAGGAGCGAGCATTGCGGCTGGCGAAGTGGAGCTAAACGCCCAACTGAAGCAATTGGAAGAAGGGGCAAACAGCCGATTGATTTATTCAAATCTGGATACGCTGGAACTTCGCGGGGACACCATAACGATAAAAAAGCGCGGCTGGGCAAATGCCTTGGCTTCGGGGATGAATGGCGCGCGAACTATTCAGGTTTCAACAATCACGGCGATTCAAATGAAGCCCGCCGGCATGATGATGGGCTATATTATTTTTTCCTACGCCGGCAGCAAGCCGTTTATGGGTGGAATGTGGGAAGCCACCCAAGACCCAGACGCATTTCTTTTCGGAAAGAGTTTGAATGGAGAGGTGGCAGAGTTTAAGGCGCAAGTGGAAAAGAAAATGCGCGAATCAAAACAGCCCGCGCCCACGCCCGCAAATAATTCTCCGGGGACTCTCACAGATGAGCTTCGCAAGCTGGCAGAGTTTAAGAATCAGGGGATTCTGTCACAGGCTGAATTTGATGCTGCAAAGAAAAAACTGTTGGCATAATTCAGGCCGTGACGAAAACCAGTCCGCAAATTTGTTCTGCGATAAAGTTTCGCGGGGATGATAATAAAATTTACTGGCGAATCAGAACGGCGGACGGCGGAACGCGCTACGTCTCATTTTATTGGGGCATGTTGCCAACCGAGCGGGTTGAAAAGTTTCTTAAATGGATTAACGACCCGACCATTAACAACCGGAAAAAAATCTGCCGCATGGTTGCATTGCCCAAGCTGCCGAAAGAAAAGTTACGGGATTCAGACTTTTTGAAAAACGAGATTTTCGAGCGGTTGGAATTGAGGCAGCGGCAAGGGAAATTTTTCAACAAACCCAGCCAGTTAACTCGTGAACAAAAAATCAAGTTCGACGCGTTGATGAATGAAGCGATGGCCAAAGGCGATAAAGGAATTGCCGACATCAAGGCGGCAGCGAAACACTGGATCAACGCCGCAAATGGTTTCCGCAGTTTTGGTAAAAATTGGGAAACGGCCACCGGTCACAGGCGTTTTTTTATGCGTGACTATGTTAAATTAAAACCGCTGATTCCCGAACACATTACTTCCGAACATTGCAGGCAAGCATTGTCCGCGTGGCGTAATAATCCGCAGTGGATTACCGACATCGGGTTAGCGATTTTTATCTGCCGGCGTATGGGATTTATAAAATAGACAATAGGCACAACAGAAATCATTAACGCGCTGAAATTCAGCGAGTTTTTCATTTTCACCTGTCCATTTTCCACCTTGCGGTTGACTTGGTAGCACAGACATGACAGCAAACGCTATCAGTCAGCAACCAAACGGCGGCAAAAGTCATTCGACACCGCCAGCAACCAACACCGTCGAAATCTTCGACGACGAACAGGCCGCCGCGTATGTCGGCGGGATCAAAGCCAGAGCGGTAAGGGACTGGCGCACCCGGCGCGGTTTGGTCTTCATACGGAGCATTATTTGTCATTTTATGAAACCCCAGTGGGCGTTTAAAATCTTGGGAATGTTTGCTTGGTTCTGTTCCAAGCGAAACCGCAAGAAAATACAGATTATTACCGCAGATTTGAAAAAAGACATTCAAAAGATACGCCTCCAGCAACACTCCGGAATATTCATTCAATGTGTAATGCTCTGGCATGTGATTGCTACAGTATGTGTAATTTTTGCATCGAGCCGATTGCGTCGCTTTGTTGTCATAGTTGTGGCAGCTGGAAAGATTATTCGCATGATTAAAGAATTTTAGACGATAAACCCTCTATCCGACACGTTTCCAGTTCAAGCCGACGGCAAAAACCGTGTCCTGCTGGAAAACTGGTCTCGACGACCGGTTTCACTTAGATTTTCTTCGAAAGGGGCAGTCCCATTCCGTTCGACCTGCGGAGTTTAGGTTAAACGTCTTCAGCCCCGTCCCGGCTAAACTTCACGCCAGCACCCACCCCGGATTGATCTCCTCGTCCAGCGACGGCAACGGCACACCCGCCAGCAGCTTTCTCTCCGCCAGAATCCCAATCATTGCGGCATTGTCCGTGCAAAACTGTTTGTCCGCGAGACGCAGGGTAAACCCGTTCTTTTTGCACGCCCGTTCCAGTTCATTTCGCAAGCCCCGGTTGCAGGTCACTCCACCCGAGGCGGTGATGCACTTGACGCCTTCACGCTTCGCCGTGCGGACGGTTTTCTTCACCAACACCTCCACGATTGCCGCCTGCACGCTCGCGCACAGGTCGCGGACTTTCTGCGGGTCGTCGAGCAGGGTCGGATTGTCCCGGATGAAATAGCGCACGGAAGTCTTCAAGCCGCTGAAGCTGAAATCATCGTTGGCCTCATGCAACAGCGGACGCGGAAAATCGTAGGCCTTCGGATTCCCCTGCTCCGCCAGCCGGTCGATGACCGGGCCGGCGGGATAGGCCAGCCCCATCAGTTTGCCGGTCTTGTCAAAACATTCGCCGGCCGCGTCATCGATCGTCCCGCCCAATACGCGATGCTTCAATTCCGACTCCACCAGCACCAGCATCGTGTGCCCACCGCTGACGATGAGTGAAATATTCCGTTGAAAATTCTTAAAATCCGCCTGCGCTGGTTCTCCTGAAATCCATGGCGAATACAGGTGCGCCTCGTGATGATTGATGCCGATGAATGGCCTGTTGAGCGCGAAAGCCACCGACTGCGCCGCCTTGAACCCCACAAGCAAAGCGATGGCCAGCCCCGGTCCCTGCGTTGCCGCCACGGCATCCAATCCGGCGGCGGAAACTCCCGCCTCGCGCAAGGCCGACTGCGCCACGGGCAGCAGATTGCTCAGATGCTCGCGGGCGGCCAGTTCCGGCACCACGCCGCCGTATTCCGCATGGAGTTTGATTTGCGAGGAAACCACGTTGGCCAGCACCTTCCCGTCACGGACCACGGCCGCGCTGGTTTCATCGCAGGAAGTTTCGAGCGCAAGCAGGGTCATTTAATACCTTTAGAATCCTGCTCGTCCTCGTCCTCGTCCTCGAAATTCCAGTCTCATTTTGAAAGCGATTTGGAACTACTTGGCGGCGACTTTTTCCGGCTTGGGTTCTGCATTCAGCGCGTTGTAGATCAAAAGGCCCTTCAACACATCGTCCGCGCGTTCCAGCTGCGTGTCGTGGACCGCCCGCACCTCGGCCTGTTTTTGCTCCGGCAACGACTCCACGCCGCCCGGCGAGCGCTGGAGGATCAGCGCCGCCTCCTCGCCATCCGTCATCGGCACCAGGATGTCCGGCGTGATGCCGTGTTCATGGATGACCTTGTGGCTGGGTGTGTAATACTTAGCCACGGTGAGCTTGAGCGCCGAGCCGTCTTCCAGCGGAAAAATCGTCTG
Source organism: Candidatus Acidiferrales bacterium (assembly GCA_035482455.1). Taxonomy (GTDB): domain Bacteria; phylum Verrucomicrobiota; class Verrucomicrobiia; order Limisphaerales; family UBA11358; genus UBA11358. The sequence goes on from DATHQS010000344.1 coordinate 14,744, forward strand.
CACCGAGCCCTTGCCGAAGGTCTTCTCGCCGATCACGATTCCGCGATGCAGGTCCTGCAGGCAGCCCGTGACGATTTCCGCCGCGCTCGCGCTGCCGAGGTTCGCCAGCACCACGACCGGCATGCCCTTCAATTCATCACCATCGCCCTTGGCGTAGTATTTTTCCACCGTGCTGCGACCTTCCGTCGAAACCACCAACTGGCCCCGCGGCAAAAACTTTTCGCACACCTTCACGGCTTCATCCAAAAGACCGCCCGGATTCCAGCGCAGGTCGATGACCAGCGCGCGCATCCCCTGTTCCTTGAGTTTTTGCAGGCCGGCCTCAAGCTCCTCGCTCGTCTGGTCGCCAAACTGCGTGATCCGGACATACCCGATCTTGCTGTCGCCCAGCGGATACTCCTTCCGGCCGTTGATGTCCTTGACCATCGCCATCTGGATGATGGCGCGTTGGAGGTTGAAATCCTTGTGCTCGCCGGTTGACGGGCGCTCAATGGTCAGGCCCACCTTGGTATCCGGATCGCCCCTTAGCTGCTTCACCACTTCGTCCAGCGCCACCTTGTCCACGCTTTTGCCATCCACCTTGATGATGCGATCCCCGGAAATGATGCCGGCCCGGGAACCCGGGGTGTCTTCCATGGGAGTAACCACCGTCACATAACCGTCCTTCATCACCACCACGAGGCCCAGCCCGCCGAACTGGCCCTCCGTGTCATCTTGCAACCGCTGGTACGATGACGAATCCAAAAATTCACTGTGCGGATCCAGTTTCTTCACCATCCCCTTGAGCGAGGCATAAGTGAGCTGCTGATACGTCATGTCCTTGCCGTCCACATACTCGTGACGGACCTTGTCCAGCACATCGGCGAACAGCTGCACGTTCGGGTCCGCGGCATCCCGCAAATCCTTGGCACTGGCGGCTGAATTGAGATAAATCTGGGCGCCGATTGCCAGGTTTGCCAGCAAGGCCACGACCACGAGCCCGTAAATCAACCGTCGGTTCATATATGTGTTAAAAATACCACAAAGACCCCGAGGCGTCAGGAATTTTTCAAAAGACTCTCCACAAAAGGCAGATCGGCGGGCACCGTCACCTTGGGATTCGGCGTCGCCGCCTTCACCAACCTCACCGGCTGGCCTATCAATTCGCACGCCGCCGTGTCATCGGTCAGGACCAGGTTCCTCTCCCGGGCGGTCAAGATGGCCCGCCGGATGACCTCGATCCGGAAGGTCTGCGGCGTCTGTACCGACCACAGCTTGGAACGGTCCACCGTCCGTGAAATGACCTTGCCGTCCGCCGTCTCCTTGATGGTGTCCGTGACCGGCTGCGCCGCCACGGCCGCCCCGGTTTCGCGCGCCGCCTCGATCGTCGCCGCAATCAGCGCCTCCGTCGTACAGGGCCGGGCCGCGTCTTGGATCGCCACGATTTCAGTCCTGGCCGCGGCCGCTTCCAGACCGTTCCAGACCGAGTCCTGCCGCTCCGCCCCGCCTACCACCAGACGGAACGGCTTCTTAAATCCGCACTCCGCCGCCAGTTTCACGAACTCCGGCTGCATGCCGCCACGCACGACCAGGATGATCTCGTCCACGCACTTGGCGTCGTTAAATTTTTTCCAGGTATGCGCCACGACGGGCCGCCCGGCCACTTCGAGCCAAAGCTTGTCCACGTTCGCGCCCATGCGCGTGCCTTTGCCGGCCGCAACGATGATGGCAGATGTCATTGGTAAATTGTGTTTTAGACTGCGCGCCAGTCCAGCACTTTTAACTGCACCGTCGTCCGGCCATTGTATTCATTCACCCCCGGCGCAAACGCCAGGTCGAACTTCCCGACCGGCAGCGCGCCGTGGCCTGCGTTCCACCAGACGGCTTCATGGGTGACTTTGCCGTCCGTGACCCAAAGTTTGACGTGCTGCTTGTTTGCCCCCATCCGCAACAACGGTTTCTTGTGCGTCAGGTTGCGGGCAAAAAATTGCAAGGCCGGATTGCCCATGCCGGTGGGTTTCAATTTTTCCAGCTCGTCCAGAGAATCCAAACTCACCTCCGCCAGTTGCACCTCGGCATCCAGCCGCAACGGCGGCTGCAAATCCTCCGGCTTCAACAGCCGTTTGGCCTGCTCGTTCAAGCGTTCGCGCAGCAGGTCTATCTTCCCGGGTTCGATGCTCAAACCGGCCGCCATCGCATGTCCGCCATGCTTCACCAGCAGGTCATCGCACCCGCGCAGCGCCGCCGCCAGGTCAAACCCGGCGATGCTCCGGCCCGACCCCCGCATCTGGCCATTCTCGCCGCCGATGATGAAGGTCGGCCGGTAAAATTCCTGCAACACGCGCGAGGCCACGATGCCCACCACGCCGATATGCCACAGCAACCGGCCTTCCACGATGACAAAATCCTTCTGCGCATCAAACTTCGAACGCACCACGCCGATGACCTCCTCGACGATGGATTTCTCTATCGTCTGCCGCTCCCGGTTTCGCGCGTCAAGATTCTGCGCCAATGGCAGCGCCGCCTCCGAGGTTTCGGCCAGCAGCAAATGCAAGGATTCTTCGGCCGTCTCCAGCCGCCCCGCGGCATTCAAGCGCGGCGCCAGTTGAAAACCGACATCGTGCGTGCCCAGCTTTTCCGGTGATTGGGCCACCTGTTTCAATGCCAAAATCCCCGGGCGCTGCGAGAGGTTCAGCCGTTCCAGCCCGGTGGTGACCAGGATGCGGTTCTCCCCCGTCAGCGGCACCAGGTCGGCAATCGTGCCCAGTGCGACCAGGTCCAGCAGCGGTCGCAAATCAAACTCCGCCGCGCCCGGCAGCCCCTTTTCACGCCCCCGCTTGACCAGCGCATGCGCCAGCTTGAATGCCAGTCCCGCCGAACAAAGTTCCGTGAAAACCTTCCCCAACTGCGGGTTCACGAGGGCCACCGCCTCCGGCGCGGGGTTTGAAACCTGATGATGATCGAGCACGATCGTTTCCACGCCTTGCTGTTTCAGCCACGCAATGGTTTCAACCGCCGTCGAACCGCAGTCCACCGCCAGCAACAGCTTGACCGGGAATTTCTTCAGGCAGTTCTCCACGCCGTCCCGGCTTAAACCATAGCCCTCATCCATGCGGTTCGGAAGATACGCCTCGGCCGGCCAGCCCAGCTTGCGGAAAACTTCCAGCAGGATGGTCGTGGAAGTCACCCCGTCCACATCGTAATCCCCGAAGATGACCAGCGGTTCCGCCCGCTCATGCGCCAGCAGCAGCCGGGCCACAGCCGCTTCCATATTTGGCAACAAAAAGGGATCGGCCAGATTTTTGAGGCGGGGCGCGAGAAAGTTTTCCACGACCGCCGGCTCGCTAAAACCGCGATTGACCAGGCACTGCGCGAGCAACGGGGAAATTTTATGGGCAGACGCGAGCTGCCCGGTGAGCAGCGGTTGGGGCGGCGCGATCGTCCAGCGGAATTTCATCTCCACCACGGATTAACACGAAGCGGCGCGGATGGAAACACCATTCGCCGTCATTTATCCTGGCCCGTGCCCGCCTGGTGCTCGCGCTTGGCCACAACGAGGGACAGCAGCATCGCCGCCGCCAGGATCACCCCGATGACCACCAGCGAGACCAGGGTGGAAACCTCAAACTGAAACCATTTATGCGGGCCGTCGCCATGCGGATCCACCAGCATTTTCGCGCCGACAAAGACGAGCACGATGGACAGGCCGGCCTTGAGGTACCGGAAATAACCGATCGCGCCGGCCAGCACGAAATACAGCGAACGCAGCCCCAGGATGGCAAAGACGTTCGAGGTGAACACGATGAACGGCTTGGTCGTCACGGCAAAGATCGCGGGGATGGAATCCAGGGCAAAGATCAGGTCCGTGGTCTCGACCATCAGCAGCACCAGCGCCAGCGTGGTGAGCATGCTCCGGGCATTGACGCGGACGACAAACTTTTCACCATGGTCGCCGTCGGCCACGGGAAAGCATTTGCGGGCCAGCCGGATGATGAAATTCTTTTCCGGATCCACACCCTCGTCATTGGTCAGCATCATCTTGATGCCGGTATAGACCAGGAAGGCGCCAAACAGGTAGAGCGTCCACTGAAAACGTTCGATGAGCGCGGAGCCGGCCAGGATCATCACGCCGCGCATGATGAGCGCGCCCAGGATGCCCCAGAACAAAACCCGGTGCTGATACTTGGCGGGCACGCGGAAGAACGCAAAGATCAGCGCGATGACAAAGACGTTGTCCATCGAGAGCGACAGCTCGATGACATAGCCGGTGATGAACTCGACCGACTCTTCGCGTCCGCGCAGCGGCACCAGCGCCCCGGCAAAAACCATGGCCAGGATGCACCAGAAAACCGACCACCGCAGCGCCTGGCGGAACGTCACCACCTGCGCCCCCCGGTTCAGCACACCGAGGTCCAGCGCCAGAAAAAACAGGATGCACAGGATAAACCCGGCCCAATGCAGCGGTGTGATTGCAACAAGGCCGAGCATCGTGGTTAATGTCCGGCGTCAGACTTTCGCCGAAGCCGAGTTCTGCACCGACACCTGCGATGCGCCGAGGTTGGGCCGTTCACCCTTGGTGATCATCAAAATGATGACGGTCGCGACGAAGATGGATGAATAGGTGCCGGTCACGATGCCCACCAGGAAGGTGAACGCAAAGTCATTGATCGCGCCGCCGCCGCAGAAGAACAGCACCGCCGTGGCGATGAACACCGTGCCGCTGGTGATGATCGTACGGCTCAGCGTCTGGTTGAGCGCGTGATTGATGATTTCCTTGAACGAACCGCGCATGCCCAGCTTCAGGTCCTCGCGGATACGGTCGAAGATGACGATCTTGTCGTTGATGGAGAAACCGATGATGGTCAGGAGCGCCGCCACGACCGTGGCGCTGAACTGGCGGCCCCCGCCGGAAGCGGCGTTGGCGATGCAAAACACACCGATGGTCAGCAACACGTCATGCAATACCGCAATGATGGCGGCCACGGCGAAGGAAAACTCATAACGGGCCGCGACATAGAACAGGATGCCGAACATCGCACACAAGGCCGCGACGGCCGCCGAATACTGGATCTCCTTGCCGACGCTCGCGCCGACGGTGAAGCCGCTCACCGGCTTGAACTGCGCCTGCGGCAACTGTGACGCCAGCGTTGCCTTCACCTTCTCCGACGAACCGGACGCGGTCGTGACGCTCAATGTCTCGTTCGTGCCGCCCATTTCCTTTTGATACTGCACTGTCGCATCTTTTTCCCCGATGGTGGTCAGGACGGACCGGATCTCATCGATGCCAGGCTTTTGAACAAAGCTGAAAGTATTGTTGTCACCGCCCAGGAAATCCACACCGAACAGGCGCTTGCCCTGCACAACCCCGCCGTAAAGGATCGCGCCGATCGCAAACATCGTGGTCGCAATGGCCAGCGGCTTCGCCACCGACATGAAACCGACCTTGGAGCTCCTGATGATGTGCATCATTGGCAGCGACTTGATGATGTTCCGTTCCGTCAGGAAATTAAAGATGAGCCGCGTCACGACCAGCGCCGTGAACAGGCTGGCCGCCACACCGATGGTGAGCGTGACACCGAAGCCCTTGATTTCACCCGTGCCCATCCAGATCAGGATGATGGATGAGATCAACGTCGTGACGTGTGAATCGAAGATGGTCCCGAATGCGCGGGCATAACCCGCGTCGATCGCACCCCGCAGGGATTTGCCCTTGGCCAATTCTTCCCGGATGCGCTCATAGATCAGCACGTTCGCGTCGACCGCCATGCCGACCGTCAGCACGCCGCCCGCGATGCCCGGCAGGGTGAAGGTCGTACCGGCCGCACACATGACGCCCAGCAGGATGATGACGTTCGTGACCAGCGCGATGTTCGCCGCGATTCCGGCGACGAAATAATAACAAAACATGAACAGCGAAACGAAGATCACGCCATACATCGAGGCGTTGATGCCGCTCTTGATGTTGTCCTTGCCCAGCGTCGGCCCGACATCTTGCGAGGAAACGATGTGCAACGGGGCCTTCAACGGGTTCTGCAGCACGTTCACAAGCGTGCGGACTTCCTCCTGCGTATAGTGGCCGGTGATCGTGCCGCTGCCGGTCAGGATGGCGACCTGGATGGTCGGCGCGGAGTATAGTTCACCGTCCAGAACGATGGCCATCTGATGCCCGACATTGGCCGTGGTGATGTCTGCGAATTTCCTGCCCGCATCCGCCGTCAGTTCGAACGAGATCTCCATCGCGCCCATGTTGTCATAATAGGGCTTGGCATCCTTGACGATGTCGCCGGCCAGATAATCCGCCGCATTGCCGCTGGCCGGACGCTTCTTGACGACGTAGGCCTCCATCTGCTGGCCGCCGCCGGGGTTCTGCGACACGTGCCGCAACACTTCATAACCGGGCGGCACCGCGCCGAGCAGCTGGCCGCTTCTCGAATCGACGATCTCCGCGCTGCGGTCATGCACCATGCGAAATTCCAGGAACGCCGAGCGCTGGATGTTTGTCATCGCCGCGGCCTTGTCCGCCGGCGAGAGACCGGGCAGCTGGATGAGGATGTCGTTGTTGCCGGCGGGCTGGATGACCGGCTCGGCCACGCCGAACTTGTCGATGCGCTTGCGCAGCACTTCCACCGCCTGCGACAACGCGCCGCTGACCTCGGCTTCGGTGGCCTTGTTTGTGCCGTTCAGCACCGTCGTATCCATCTCCACCCGGTAGGACGTGCCGCCCTGCAGGTCGAGGCCGAGCTTGATCTTGCCCGCCGCATCACGCTGGAGCCGGTTCAGGATGTACAGATTCGGGCGGACCTGGTTGCTCGCATTGATCCCCGGAAAATATTTCTGAAGGTCGTTTGTGCCGATGGCTTCCTGCAGCACCGCAAAGGTGCTGTTCGTATCCGCCTTCTGCATGTCCGTCGCCTGCGCGACGATCTGCTTGAAGGCCGCATCCTGGTTCAACCCGCGGCTGGCAAACTCCGCCACCAAGTCGCGCGAGGTCGGCGGATACACTTCGTAAAGCGACCAGCAGACGACACAAATGACGACAATAAACCAATTGAGATTGTTTTGCTTCATGACCGTTTAGGATTCTGAGGATTTGCCCGATTCGAGGATTTCTGTGATGGAAGCCTTGGTGACTTCAAATTTCGCGTCGCCCGAGCGCAAGGTGACCACCTTGTCCTTGACCGTCACGATCACGCCGATGATGCCGCTGGCCGTGGCCACGCGGTCGCCGCTCTTGATGGATTCCAGCAGTTTGGCCAGCGCCTTGGCCCGCTGCTGCTGCGGACGGATCATCAGGAAATACATGATCACCGCCATCAATCCCATCATCACCAGCATATTGCCCATGCCGCCCGGCTGCGGCGGCCCGCCCGCCGGGGCGCCTTGTGCCAAGATTCCACTAAAATAATTCACGTGCATAATTTGAAAAAACGGTCGGACAGTTTAGGAAAGCGGTCGTCAAAGGCAAGGTTTATCGCCCTGCAAAGTTTGGAGTCCGGGGCGGGAGCCCTGCTTTTGCGCTGTTCCCGCCTCACCCGCAGGCCGCCATCACGACTAAGCGTGAACCTCCGGCTCCACCCACTTGTTGTGTTCCTTGATGAGGTCCACCAGCCGCTCCACTGCCTCGGCTTCCGGGATGTTGAATTTGATGGGCGTCTTCCCCACGTAGAGGTTGATCTTGTTCGGCGCCCCGCCCACGTAGCCAAAATCCGCGTCCGCCATCTCGCCCGGCCCGTTCACGATGCAGCCCATGATGGCGATCTTCACGCCTTTGAGATGTTCCGTGCGCGCCTTGATGCGCGCCGTCACCGTCTGCAGATTGAACAGCGTGCGGCCGCAACTCGGGCACGCCACATAATCCGTCTTGAACGAACGGCAGCCCGCCGCCTGCAAAATATTATACGCCAGCCGCAGGCTCTGTCCCCCACCCGCTTCGCCGCGCACAAGGATCGCGTCGCCGATGCCATCCGCCAGCAGCGAACCGATGACCACCGATGCGCGGAGCAACGCAATCTTCGGCTCCAGCGGCACCGGCTCAAAATTGATGCAATCCTTAAGGAGAATGGGATTGTTGCGGCCCAGATTTTTCAGCTTCAACGCCAGCAGCCGGAACGCCGTGATGGTCGGCAGTTTCACGCCGTCCTTCACCGTGACCAGTTGCGTGTCGCAGTTGATTTCAAAATTCTGTGTCGGGTCGAGCTCCGCGATGTTCAGGTCTTCATACACCGCCTCGGGTTTCACGTCATCCTTCGGACGGATCTTCGGCGCCACCTTGTCGAACGTGGCCCGCGTGACCACCACGCGGATGATCTGCTCGCCTCCGCATTTGACGTTCTCGTTCAGCTCGATCTCCGGCGTCTCGCGCTTCTCGAAATGAAACGGGTCAAACGGGAAATTGGTTTCCGTGAGCCGGACACCGTAATTGGACAACAACGGCACCTGCGCCAGCAAATCCGTGCAGACTTCGATCTCCCGTGGCGAATCTTCCGTCAGTGAAACGCGGATCGTGTCACCCAGACCGTCGCACAGCAGCGAACCGATGCCGATCGCGCTCTTGATGCGCCCGTCCTCGCCCTCGCCCGCCTCGGTGACACCCAAATGGATCGGATAATTCCAGTCCGCGCCTTCCTGGTTCAACCGCGCCACCAGCAAGCGGTAGCATTCGATCATCACCTTCGGGTTGCTCGACTTCATCGAGAACTTGAAATTGTGGAAATCGTTCTGGCGGCAGATGCGGGCGAATTCCAGCGCGCTCTCCACCATGCCCAGCGGCGTGTCGCCGTAACGGTTCATGATGCGGTCGGACAACGAACCGTGGTTCGTGCCGATGCGCAGGCAGCGCTTCAATTTCTTCGCCTCGAGCACCAGCGGCGTGAATTTTTCCTCGATGCGCTTCAACTCCGCGGCGTATTGCTCGTCGTTGTATTCCTTGACCGCAAATTTCTTGGAATCGGCATAGTTACCGGGGTTCACGCGCACGACTTCCACCCACTTCACCGCTTCCATCGCCGCCTCGGGCTTGAAATGGATGTCCGCGACGATCGGCACGTTGCAGCCCTGCCGGCGCAGTTCCGTCACGATGTTCTGCAGGTTCGCCGCATCCTTCACGGTCGGCGCGGTGATGCGCACCAGCTGGCAGCCTACCGCGACCAGTTCCAGCGTCTGCTTCACCGACAGCGCGGTGTCCATCGTGTCGCACGTTAGCATGGACTGCTTCACGACCGGATGGTCGCCGCCCATCACAAAACCGCCGTTGGCCGGGTCGCCGATGACGATTTCGCGTGTCTTCCGGCGATGATAAAAGAAGGGAGTTTCGCAGTAGCGCATGGAAAATTATTTTTGGGGGGCGAACACCATCGGCACATCACGGTCGGCGTGGGCATTGCGGGCCCAGTCGCCTATGTCAAAAAACGCGATGTACAGCATGAAGCTGATGATCAAAACCATGAAACATGTCTGGATGCCGTTGATCAGCCGCGGCCCGATCGGGCGGCGGCGGACCCACTCGACCAGTGAAAGCGTGATATGCCCGCCGTCGAGCACCGGCAACGGCAGCATGTTGATCAGCGCCAGGTTCACATTCAGGATGACGCTGAACCACAACACCCGCCGCCAGCCGTCCTCATCCTCAAACAGATTGCTGTACACCCGGATGATCATCACCGCGCCGCCCAGCTGTTGCACCCCAATCTCGCCTTTGCGCGAAAACAGCGCATTGAACGTGCTGGCGATCTGCCCCGCGCTGGCCTGGATCTGCTCCCAAGGACCGGGATGGGTCAGCGCCACGTTCGTATCACCGATCCAGGCGGTGATGCCGAAGGACAGGCTGACATTGGTGGGCTGCATCGGTTTTACCGCGAGCAGGGTTTTTTCAAATTGCGCATTGCCACGCTTGATGGTCAGGGTGACCGGAGTGTTTGGCTTGTTGGTCAGCGCCGCCTCGCTGGACATGACCGTCATCCAGCTGTAAACCTTCTTCCCATCCATCGCGAGAACCTCATCCCCGGGGTTTATGCCCGCCAACGCCGCCGGACCATTGCTGGCAACCCCGCCGATGATGGCTTTTTCCTCATACTGTGCGGCGATCATCCGCAAGGATTTGCGCTCATACCATTTCGTGGGCAGGTTCGTGGGCACGACGAATGCATGCATCTCCTTGCCATCCCGGAGATATTTAAAGTCGATGTTCGTGCCGGTGCTGGTCACGATGCGCCACTTCACGCTGTCGGCTGAAACCGGTGAAAAATGATGCACCGGGTTGCCATCCACTTCCAAAATTTTGTCGCCGGGCTGCAGGCCTGCGATGCCAGCGGGACCCGCCGGGTCCACCCAACCGATGGTCGTCGTGTTATCCGCCTCGTTGGTCGGCTTGCCCACCTGCCAGACCACCACTGCAAACCCGATCGCCAGCAAAAAACTGAACAGCGGCCCGGCAAATGCCACGATGATCTTGTCCAGCGGCGAAACCGGGGGAAG
>DATHQS010000345.1:0-14193 GCA_035482455.1 Candidatus Acidiferrales bacterium
AGCAATAAAATTTTAATTTTTGTAAAAAAGAAGCCATACGAGCAGCGTGTAAAAAACCGCCAGGGAAACGTAAACCAACGGCGCCGGGCGCAAATGCGGGGCGATTTTGAAGATGATCAAAACCTGGCGCGAAATGATCGCCAACACCAGCCCGACGAAAATACAGATGATCCAAGCCGGAAAATAGGAGCCGAGAACGTCCACCGTGGGCGCATGGGCATTGTGGCAGCCGGCGGCCAGCAGGTTCACGAAAACAAGGATGGCGATGGATTTGGACCGTTGCATCATGGTTGGTTCGTATGGGTCATGGTCGTGTGGGTCATGGAAAGGGGCCGGGCGAGGTCGCCCATGCTGAAGGCGAGCGCGGCGGCGGCGGTAAAGATGGATGAACGCGTATCCACCACGGCGCTGTGGGCGGCGGTGAGGTTGCGTTGCGCGCTCTGGGTATCCACATAGGTGCCGAGGCCGTGCTGGTACGCTTCCAGCGAGGCATCGAACGCGCTCTGGGCGGCGGTGAGCAGCTTGTCCGCGGATTCCTGCTGGCGCAGGGCCGTTTTTAAATCGGTGTAGGCCCGCCAGACTTCGCTCACGGCCCGGTCGCGCGAATCGGCGAGTTCATTTTCCGCTTCCCGCAGCTGGGACTCCGCAATCCGCAACCGATGCACCCGGGCAAAGCCTTCGAACAGCGGCAGGTCAATGGCCAGGCCGATGCCATACACGGGCTTGCTGTTTCCCGTATACGGTGAATTGTAGGCGTTGACATCCAGCTTCTCCCAGCCGGCGCTGCCTTCGAGGGAGATTTTCGGATAGTAGGCGGCGCGCGCGAGCCGCACCTGGGCCTGGCGGGCGCGCAGGCTCGCGAGCTTGGCCACGAGGTCCGGACGTTCGGATAAGGCCCGGTCAATCAACTGGTCGAGCGGGTCGGCGAAATTTTCGTCAAAGTGCTTTTCGGCGACGTCCGCAATCTGCAGTTGGGTGGTGGGCACGATGCCGAGGCTTTGCACCAGCGTCACTTGCGCGTCGCCGAATTTTCCACGGGCGGCGTCGAGGTCGAAGACCGCCTGGGCGGTCTGTTGTTCCGCCTGCAAAACATTTGGCCGGGTGGCCAGCCCGTTTTCGTACCGCGCCTGCGCCGCCTCGCCCACGGCCGTGGCCGCCTGCAACGCACTCTCTGCCACGCCAACTTTTTGCCGGGCGGTGTTGAAATCGTAAAAACTTTTGGTCACGGCAAAAACGATCTGCTGGTGCGCGGCGTTGAAGCCGACATTGGCCGCCATCAATTGTTCCCTGGCCGCCGTAACTTGGGCCTTGCGTGCGCCAAAATCGAACAGCAACCACTTCACGTCGAGCGCCACGTTTTCTTCCACCCCGTTTCCCGGGAACACGGTGCCCTCGGCCACCAGCTCATGTTGGAACCCGGCGGTGGCCGAGGCGGCGAGATAGGGATAGTAGGTGCTCTCGCTGAGCCCCACCGCCCCGGCGGCCTGCCGGGCACGCTCCCAAGCCACCCGGGTTTGCGGATGGGCGCGTTCGGCGATATCAATCAATGCCGGCAGGTCGTAAACGATGTTGGTATCCGCACGCAACCCCAAGGAGTTGCTTTCATACGCCCCGCGTCCCGCGGCCAGCTGGGCTTCATAGTCACCCAGCTTTGGCGGAGCCCAAGATTGATACGGGGACGGCGGGAATGAATTTTCAGCAAGGAGCAGGGGAGCGGACAAAAAAACAAAGGCAAATCCGACAAGACGTTCAAACGCCAAACGCATTCTGCCCAACGGATCTGGGTTGAGATTTCCCCGTCGAACTGTTCTGTGCCAGATCGGGATCATTCGCAGGGTCAGGTTGCGTTTGCCATATATTGATGGAGATGGCTTTCAAGCAAAACCGGGCGTTCCCTCACTTTCTTGGCCGCTTGCTTCATGATTTCGCATCCGGTTTCATGGTTATCCTCGCAGTTTTCACGGGAGAGCCGTCCCATGAAGGAAAATCACGCTGGCGGTCCACACCGTGCGGGCGCTGGCATAAAATACGTACCGTTCTGACACCCACGACCATCTCAGATTTTCGCCAGCGGCCAGCGTACGAACAGGGCAAGCATGCCCCGTCCCGGACGCGGAAGTCAATTCGACATTGTCATTTCAGATCAGGCCATAAAACACGCAACGCGTAGATTGGAATGAAACCGGTTCTCTCATTACCCGTTTCAGCCCCGGCCCTTTCATTGTTGCTGCATGACCTGATAGTTTTTTACGGTGCCTTATTGAGATGGGCACGGTCACGCAGCCACGGATAACGCCCCGTATCCGTACCCGCATAATCGGGATCGAGGTAGATATAGCACCGTTGAATTTTGAAATCGCGTATCTCAAATACATCGCACCAACGACCAGTGTTCCAATTAACGCCGGTCGCCGTCGTGCCCTGAGTGGTGCCTTCAACCACTATCAGGTCGCCTTGCTGAATGACATTGAAATAGGCGGAGTGATGCTGGATACGAGACACGGTGCCTGAGAGGTCGCCAAACAGCTGCTCAATTTCGGCGCGGCCAATTGCAACCCCCCATTTCGGAAAATACACCTGAGCGTAGTCGTCGAAGAGGTCGAAGAATGGCTCTCCGCGATCCAAACGGCGCAGGTATTCCAGCGCTATCGCTTTGCGCTGCTCATCAATCATAGTCCTGATTTCCATGACGTAGCAGCGCAGTATTATTTTGCCTTTAGCTTTGCAGCAATGCCTGCGACGTGCTTGCCTTGAAAGCGGGCCATTGTCAGTTCCTTGGCGGTGGGCGTACGTTCGCCTTTAGGGCCTGCAATTGTCCCGGCCCCGTAAGGGCTGCCACCGCGCACTTCGCTAACATCCATCGTTTCAGGGATGGCGTAGGGCAGGCCCACGTAAATCATGCCGTGATGCAGCAACGTGGGAATGAAAGTGAGAATCGTTGACTCATTTCCGCCGCCGGTGCCAGTGCTGCTAAACACGCTGCCAACCTTTCCAATGAGCGCCCCTTTCAGCCACAGGCCTCCGGTCTGGTCGAGAAAGTTCCGCATCTGTCCCGCCATGTTTCCGAACCTGGTTGGCGTGCCAAAAATGATGGCGTCGTATTCCGGGAGTTCGTCGGGCTTCGCGAACGGAGCCTCCTGATCGAGTTTTGCCCCATATTGTTTGGCGACTTCGGGCGGTATCGTATCGGGAACGCGTTTTAACACCACCTCGGCATTCGCAGAGCGAGCACCTTCGGCAACGGCCTTGGCCATGATTTCGATGTGGCCATACATTGAGTAGTAGAGTACGAGTATTTTTGTCATAATAGGTCACCTTGTTCTTGGTTAATCTTTCTGCACCAAATCTTTCACCCCGTTGGGGAACATTGCGCGGGCGACCTCCACGGTGTCGCAAAATTCCCGCAGGAGCCTGATCTTTCCGTTTTCGGCAATGAGCCTGCCTCCGTAAAGCTGCCGGTAGCGGCGGCCCGTCTTTTTGATTGTGGCATCCACCTCATATTCACCGGAGACGTGATTTTCGTCCTCACCCGGGAAAATTTTGATGTTCTTAAACCGAAAATTGTCAGCGCCATCCATGACAGGGGTAAAAAAACGCCTCAAAGCCTCCGGTCCCTGATAGCGGACCGGAAGGTTGACAGACCCGAAATAGGGAAATTCAATTCCGCCATCGTCCGCGAATAACGCTATCGCCCTTTCCATTTCGCCCGCGGAAATGGCAGCGAGGTAGGTTTCGAGGAGTTGCTTTGCGGTTTTCATATTTTAAGATTTTTTCGGTTATGGGTTGAACCTGACACTGTGCTTAATGGGGTTTGGCGGCTTTCTTCCCTTCACGGGCACCGGATTGCCTCTCCCCTTTATTTGTCGCATTCGTGAGTTCCTTTTCCGCCTGTAACCAGTGACGTTCGTGATCACCATGCCCGCCGCCGCTCTCCAGCCAGATGTGGTAGGCACGCTCCTCAATCTTATGGCGCAAGACCGCATCCGGGTTGTTACGGTTGTTCTGACTTGCATCTGTGTTTGTGTTCATTTGGCTCCGCATTCGTCAGGTCCGACCATGCTGCGAATTAACCACAAAGAACCGCCGGATGGCCAATGCCATGTTTTTGGTGTTGCTCATACTTTTAGTAATACCTATGGTGGGTTTCATGGAACTCCGCCACTTAAGATATTTTGCCGCCGTGGCCGCGCATGGAAGTTTTAGCCGGGCGGCAAAGCAGTTGCACCTGACGCAACCGGCATTGAGCCGCCAGGTAAAGAGCTTGGAAGACGAAATCGGAGTCGCACTTATTGTTCGCGGTCAAAATACCATTTCTTTGACTTCGGCAGGGGAAGACTTCTACGAAGAAGCAAAGGATATTCTGGCCCGCGTGGATGTCGCCGTGCGCAGGATCAAGACTCGTCCGCAGGGTGAGACGCTACGCATTGGCTATGTCCATTCCCTGACTGCCGCGGTCATGCCTACGGTTCTGAAACGCTTTCAGTCATACAACCAGAATGTTTTTCTTGAACTAACCGACCTTACGACACATGCAATGTGTCAAAAAGCAGCCGCCGGGGAAATTGACATGGCGATCTTGCCCAAAAGCCTGGAATCGAATTTCAAAGGGTTTCAATGGGTGGAACTCCAACGTCTCGCGCCCGTTCTCGTTATGTCAAAAAAGAACCCGTTGACCAAACTCAGCAAGATACATCCCGAAAAGCTGCGCGATAAAATGCTGCTGGGCCTGGGGGCGGACAAGTACCCGGAATACGTGCCGAGACTCAATGCGATTCTCAAACCGTTCGGCGTTAAACCGCAATTAAGCAATCACACCTCGGAAGATATTGCGGCGCTGTTCATCGCCATCGAAGCAAGGGCCGGAATGGCTGTCTTGACAGAGGGGGTGTTGCCCATGCTTCCCGCCACGTTGACCGTTCGGCGTTTCTCTCCTGAACTGGCTCCGCTGCTTATCGCCGCGGCGATGCCGGCACTCCGACCGAATCCTCATTCCGAAGCGTTCCTGAAACTCCTGTTGGAAGAATTAAACAAGCCCAGCCGACGTAAACGAATTGCGTCTTAACCCTACCAGCGGTCGCCTGGCATCCTGTCCTTTGGGCTGTATGACAAAACGAGGGTGTTCGCAGGCAGGTGATTTCCACCGGGCAGGGGGCGCGGTGCGTTGGGGTTATTGCGCGCTTACAGCGCTGGTGAAATTTTTTTGGGTGTTTTACCCAGGCCTTCAGCCTGGGCTGTAATATTGCGGGCCTTCAGCCCTTCGGGAAGGGATGCCAAGATGATGAGATAAGCGCTTCAGGATGCCCGGCGGGCATTGGATGGCCACACCACAAAGTGCCTGCTATGCGGGCAAAATTTGTCGCAGCGCGACGAACTCCACCTTAACGGCGGTCGGAATGAATCGGAATGTATTCGGAATGAAGGGATTTGGGGAAGGGGGTAGATTCAATTTAAAAATTAAAAATGCAAAATGACGGAAGGGTTGGACAGTCTTTGTCTAACCGGCTGGGGTAGAGTTTCGCTACTATGAGTGATAAAACACGAATTTTGAACGATGCGGCGGGATCGCAGGTGGCGGTTGCAGGTCGGCCGCTGCGGCTGGTCCCTTTCTCCCGACACAGGTGCGAGCCGCACTGGCAACCGTCCATTGTCAGGTCGAGAGCATCCGTGCAAGGTCTTGGGAATCAATGGCCGTCAGGCTTTGTCAGGCTTTGTCAGACCCTAGAATTAAAAAAAAGTGCGAGCCGCACGGGCAACTGGGCGAGGATAGAACATGGAGGATGGAGGATTGCCAATCTGCAAAAAAGCCAATGAAAATACAAAAATTCAACCAGATTAAACCAAATAAAGGCGGTTTGGAGTTCGACTAAATTCGACCAAATTCGACCACTTTTATTTTTAGCCACAGGGCGATGATCGGCAGCCATGAGCACGGATGAAACAGAAACGAGGGATGCGGCGGTCCAAGACGCTGGCGCGATGGCAGGCGGGCATCGCAGATTGGATATTTCAGATTTCAAAGGAGGAACTGGAAGGTTCTGCCGGCTGGAAGCCGGCGCTCCGGCGCGATTTGCTCCAAAGTTAAGATTTATCCGACTGAATCTGACTGAATCCGAGTGTAGAATTTTTACCCGACATGAACCCAAGAGCCAAAATTCAGGAGTTCGCCACAGAGACGCATAGGTCCGAGCGGACGGTCACCAATGACAAAAAATATGCCAACGACAGATCATCAGAAGCGTCACGGGTTTGGCCACGGGCTGCGAGTTGGGACAACTCGCGCTCCGGCAAACTTGCGGGCACCCACGCTCCGTGCGGCGAGCAACCATCAATTCACATCGTTTCCCATCCATTCCCAGCTTTTTTGGATCAAAAAAATTCCGGGCGGTGTGGAAAAAACAGCGATTAACAGTCATTAACAGTGATTAACAGGAGAAAAATTTATGAATTCAGGAGTCAGAAGGCAGGAGTCAGAAGGTGCGAGCCGCACGGCCACCAGACCCGCGCTCCGGACGCTTCGCGACTGTGGAGACGGGGGGGCGATTTGTCACTCGTGGGTTGGCGAATGGGAAAGCGGTGTCGCCGCTGCGCTCTGCCACCGCAGTCCAAAACACGCTGGCGCGCCTGCGGGCGGGCATCGCAGATTGGATATTTCAGATTTCAAATGAACGGGGCCATTGCCGAATCGGAGTTCGGCGCTCCGGGATGGGGATACCAGTCGATATGGGATGCAAAAAAACTTTGAAAAAGGGGCGGTTTTTGGTGAATATGACCGTTCGCCTCGGCGAATAATTTCATGAAACGCACGCATCATTGCAACGAACTGCGCCCGGCTCACATCGGGCAAACCGTCACGCTGTCGGGCTGGGTCCATTCCCGGCGCGATCTCGGCGGGCTCATCTTCATCGACATCCGTGACCGCGAGGGGCGGACGCAGACGGTGTTCGATCCCTCGGATCTGACGCCGGAGCTGTTCACGCAGGCGGCGGCGTTGCGCAGCGAATGCGTGGTGAGCCTCACGGGCAAGGTGCGGCATCGTCCGGAGGGCACGAACAACGCGAAGATTCCCACGGGCGAGGTCGAGGTGGGCGTGACGGGGTTGCTGGTGTTGAACATGGCGGAAGTGCTGCCGTTCCCGGTGGATGACCCGGAAGTGGCGAGCAAGGTGAACGAGGAGACGCGGTTGAAGTATCGCTATCTCGACCTGCGCCGGCCGGAGATGGCGCGCAACCTGAAAATCCGCAGCAAGGTGGCGATCGCCACGCGCAGCTACATGGACGAGCAGGGTTTCCTGGAAGTGGAGACGCCGACGCTGTTCAAATCGACGCCGGAAGGCGCGCGGGAATTTTTGGTGCCGAACCGGCGCGAGCCAGGGACGTTCTATGCGCTGCCGCAATCGCCGCAGCAGTTCAAGCAGATCCTGATGGTGGCGGGGATCGAAAAATATTTCCAACTGGCGCGGTGCTATCGCGATGAAGATCTGCGCGCGGACCGTCAGCCGGAGTTCACGCAGGTGGACATCGAGATGAGCTTCATTGATCGCGAGGACATTTACGCGCTGATTGAAGGGTTGCTCAAGCGCGTGTGGAAGACGGCGTTGAACATCGACATCCCGACGCCGTTCAAGCGCATCTCGTTTGAAGAGGCGTTGAACCGCTACGGCATCGACAAGCCGGACACGCGGTTTGCGATGGAGCTGGTGGACATGACGGAAGATTTCAAGGCGAGCACGTTCAAGGTGTTCAGCGGCACGATCGCCAACGGCGGCGTGGTGAAGGCGCTCAATGCGAAGGGCATGGCCGGCGCGACGCAGGGCCAGATCGAGACGATGACGGAATATGCCAAGAGCTTTGGCGCGAAGGGGCTGGCGTTCATCAAGGTGGAGAATGGCGAATGGAAATCGCCGATCGTGAAATTCTTCAGCGAAGCGGAGAAGGCGGCGCTGACCACGAAGCTGGCGATCCAGGAAGGCGACTTGATTTTGTTCGCCGCCGACCAGTGGCTGAATGCGTGCGAAATTTTGGGCAAGATCCGTTTGTATTGCGCGGACGTTTTGAAGACGCAGGGCAAGCTGGTGATTCCGGCGGACCAGTTCAATTTCCTGTGGGTGATCGAATTTCCGCTGCTCGGTTTCGACCGCGAACAGAACCGCTGGTATTCCAGCCATCATCCGTTCACCGCGCCGGTGGGCGAAGACATTCCGCTGCTCAAGACGGACCCGAAGAAGGTGCGCGGGCAGCATTATGACGTGGTGGTGAACGGCGTGGAACTCGGCGGCGGGTCCATCCGTATCCATCAGCCGGATGTGCAGAAGACGATTTTCGAGGAACTGCTGGCGATACCGCCGGAGGAAACGAAGCTGCGCTTCGGCTACATGCTGGACGCGTTCAAGTACGGCGCGCCGCCGCATGGGGGCATCGCGCTCGGGTTTGACCGGTTGATCGCGATCCTCTGCGGCACGTCGAGCATCCGCGATGTCATCGCGTTTCCGAAGACGGCGAAGGGGACGGATCTGATGACGGATTCGCCGGCGCACGTTTCGGCGAAGCAACTGCGGGATCTGTACATTGAAGTGAAGGTGAAGCAGCCGCCGGCGGGTCCGGCGGGTCCGGCACCGGCGAAGTAACGGAGGATTCGCCGCATGAACAAACTTCACAAAGTGCGGTTGAAAGTGCGGGGCGAGCTGGAGGTGCCGCCGGCGTTGCGGCGTTTTGGCAGCGGGTGGATCAGCGGGGTGCTGGGGCTCGTGCTGGGCGTGGCCGGGTTGTTGCTCGTGATTTCGTTGCTGGCGCCGGGTCTGTTCGCCATGCCGGAATCGCAGCCGTTGCGCGCCAATCCGTGGTACCGGGTGGGGCTGCATGGGTTGTTGCTGACGGCTTTCGTGCTGTCCGCCTTGAGCCTGGCGTTGCGGAAGGAGCATACGCTGGGAACGTGCGGCGTGGCGGTGACGTTTCTGGCGGCGTTGATCGGCGGGTCGCAGGTGACGACGGTGGTGGCTGGGCGCGCGCCGCTGTTTCTGGGTCTGGATTTCTTCGTGCTCAATGTTCTCTTCACCGGGCTGCTGTTCATTCCTTTGGAACGGATATTTGCGAGGCGCGCCGAGCAGTCGGTGTTTCGCGAGGAATGGCGCGAGGATTTGTTTTATTATCTGGTGAGCAGTTTGATGGTGCAGGTGCTGACCTTCTTCACGTTTCTCCCGGCAAAGTCCATTCTCGTGCTGCTGCCGCTGACATCGGTGCGGGCGTGGGTGGGCGGGCTGCCGTTCGTGGTGCAATTTGTGGCGATCATGTTCCTGACGGACCTGGTGCAGTATTGGGTGCACCGCGCGTTTCACCGGCTGCCGTGGCTGTGGAAATTTCACGCGGTGCATCACTCGGCGCGGAGCCTGGACTGGATGGCGGGGGCGCGGATGCACTTTCTGGAGATCCTGGCGCTGCGCAGTTCCACGGTGATACCGATGTTCGTGCTGGGCTTCAGCAGCACGGCGATGAACACGTACATCTTCATGGTCTACCTGTATTCGACGTTCGTGCATGCGAACCTGAACTGGCGGTTTCCGGTGGTGGAAAAATTTCTGGTGACGCCGCGGTTCCATCACTGGCATCACGGCATCGAGAAGGAGGCGGTGGACGTGAATTTTGCGATCCATTTCCCGCTGCTGGACCGGCTGTTCGGCACGTACCATTTGCCAAAGGACAAGTGGCCGTCCGGTTACGGATTGGAGGGGCATCCGGTGCCGCTGGGCTATTTGGCGCAGTTGAAGTATCCGTTTCAAAGAGAGAAGAAGACGCCGCCGACAGCGGGTGGGTGAATTAGTGCGCTTTGGGGTTGCATTTGATTTTGACGGGGCGTACAAAGGCCTGCGGGAGGTGAAACGATCCCGCATGAAGGCAAACATTCTAAATCTGTTTCTTGGGTTGACCTGCACCGGGCTGCTGGCCATGGGTGCATCGGCGCAGACTTTCATCAACCTGCACAGTTTCACGGCGCTCGATTCAAAATCTAGCACCAACACTGACGGAGCGGTTCCGTATGCCGGTTTGGTTTTATCAGGCAACCGGCTCTATGGAACGGTCAACGAGGGGGGCGATTTTGACAATGGCGCCATCTTTGCCGTCAATACCGACGGCACGGGTTACACGAACCTGTATGGCTTCACGGGCGGCAACGATGGCGGGGGCCCGTATGACGAGTTGTTCTTGTCGGGCAACACGCTTTACGGGACGGCGGATTATGGCGGCACCAATGGTTGGGGCGCAATATTCACGATCAACACGGACGGCAGCGCCTTCAAGGACATCTACAGCTTTCCAGCCAACAACTATTCCGACGCCGGATTGATCATGCAAGGCAACCTTCTCTATGGCATCACCGAACAAGGCGGGACTGCGGGCAAGGGCACGGTGTTCGCCGTCAACCCGGACGGGACCGGCTTCACAAATCTGTACAATTTTGCAGGCGCTGACGGAGCCACCCCCAACGGCCCGCTCATGCTATCGGGCAATGCCCTGTATGGAACGACGTATCGCGGCGGCAGCTTTGGCTGGGGCACGGTGTTCGCCGTCAACACGGACGGCACCGGCTTTACGAACCTGTATAATTTCACCGGCGGCACCGATGGGGCAAGTCCGCAATACGGCCTGGTTTTATCCGGCAACGTATTATATGGAACCGCCAGTTCCGGCGGACTCGGAAACGGGCTTACGGGCGTTATTTTTGCCATCCACACCGACGGCACGGGTTTTACGAACATTTACAGTTTCTCGCCGGGCGGTGTAAGCGGCGATGGAGACAATCCGTATGCCGGTTTAACTTTATCGGGGAACACCCTGTATGGCGCGGCGGTGGATGGCGGCAGCGGAAATAGCGGCACCATATTCAGTGTCAACACCGATGGCACCGGTTTCACGACGCTTTACAGCTTCACGCCCACCGGCTTTGACCCGGATAATTTTTCTTCCACCAACAGCGACGGCGCGGGTCCGTATGGCACGTTGCTTTTATCGGGCAACACCCTGTATGGCACGGCGAATTACGGCGGCAATGGCGGCAACGGCACGGTATTTAAGGTCGTCCTTCCAACGCCACCGTGGTTAAGCATCGCGCCGGCCGGCGGCAGCCTCATCGTTTCCTGGCCATCGTCCACCGATGCCAACTTTGTATTGCAACAGAATTTGGATTTGTCCACGGTGAACTGGTCAACGAACGGCCTCACCATTTCCGACGACGGCACCAACAAAAGCGCCATAATCATTCCAACGGCGGGCAGTGATTTTTTCCGGCTGGCGAATACAAACGGTCCGTAACGGCACGGTTTTTTCGCTGGTTTTTGGAACGGACGAACTGATAGCGTTTTGTGGTGAGCAAACTTCATGGTTCGGGGATTTGGAAACGGGATGCCTGGTTGGGCAGGGTGTTGGCGGTGTTGCTGTTGGCGCTGCCGGTCACGGTGCAGGCGCAATTCACATACACCAACATCAATGGCGCCATCACGATCACGGGTTATACCGGGTCCAACGGCGTGGTGACGGTTCCGGACTGGATTGATGGTTATCCGGTTAGGAGCATCGGGGCGTATGCATTTGAGTTCGGTGGTTATAGTTACGGACCTGGTGGTTTTTCTTCGGTCATCCTGACGAACATCACCCTGGGCACTAACATCAACAACATAGGCCCCAGTGCATTTGAATTAGATGAGAGCCTTGGCAGCATAGTGATCCCAGACCAGGTCACCAACATCGGGATGTATGCGTTCGAATATTGCTACGGCCTGACCAATGTGACGATCGGGACGAAGGTGGTGAGCATTGGTAACAATGCTTTCGCCAGCACAGGTCTGACCAATGTCCTGATCCCAAAGAGCGCCACCAATATCGGGACCGAAGTTTTCTCATATTCAGCGAACCTGGCGGCCATCACGGTGGATCCGCAAAATCCAGCTTACAGCAGCACGAACGGATTTTTATTTAATAAGCAGCAAACTGCGCTGATCGAAGCGCCCGGGGCAGTCGCCGGCAATTATGTGATTCCCGACGGCGTCACCAACATCGCCACCGGGGCTTTTTATTATTGCACCAATCTGGGTGGCGTCACGATCTCCAACCGGTTTGTCATCAGCATCGGCACCAACGCCTTTGGATTTTGTTCGGGCATGACCAATGTTTTGATGGGCTCCAATGTGGTCAGCATCAGTGCCAGCGCGTTTCAATCCTGCAGCGGGCTGACCAATGTCGATGTGCCGCACGGGGTCGTCCGGCTGGGGGCCGGGGTGTTCAACAATTGCAGCAGCCTGTCACTCATCTCGCTCCACAGCAGCCTGACCAACATCAGCCCCGGCTGGGGCTATTTGACCTTTGGCACAGGAGTCGCCGGAACGAATGTGGTGCAACTTGCCGGGAACTGCCCCAATTTGGCCGCGTTCACGGTGGTGGCGCAAAATTTATATTACAGCGCCACCAACGGGGTTTTATTCAACAAGCCAGAAACCGCCCTCCTCGAAGCCCCGGGCGGCATCACCGGAAGTTATGTCATCCCGGACACGGTCACGAACATCGGTGACAGTGCTTTCAATGGCTGCACCAACCTGGCGGGCGTTGTCATCCTGACCCGGGTTAAAAACATCGGTGCCAGCGCATTTGCAAGCTGCAGCGGCCTGACCAATGCCGTCATCGGCACCAATGTCACGACCATTGAAGACGAAGCGTTTTATTTTTGCAGTTCATTGAGGACGGTGGGGATTCCGGCCGGAGTCACCAATATCGGTAATGCGGCATTTGCCGATTGCGGCAGCCTGACCAACATCGCCGTGGATGCGCATAATGCCTATTATAGCAGTTCCAACGGGTTTTTGTTCGACAAGCATTACAACACGCTTATCCAGGTTCCGGGCGGTTTCGCCGGAAATTATATCGTGCCGAACAGTGTCACCAACATCGGCTACACGGCATTTTACGGGTGCAGCGAATTGGCGAATGTCACCATGAGCACAAATGTCACCAGCGTCGGTCTCGGGTCATTTGCAGGGTGTTACAATCTGAAAAGCCTCTTTTTTAAGGGTAACGCGCCAAGCATTACCATCTATACGAATTCCAAGTATGGCGCGCCCGGGCTTATTCCTGCTTTTCCCATGTTTCCGCATGGGCCGGGTCCGGGACCAGGATTTTTGGAGCCCATCTATCCGCCGCTCGTTTATTATTTGCCTGGCACCCAAGGCTGGGGCTCCACGTTTCTAGGTTTGCCGTCGGTGCCATGGGATCTGCAGGTGCAAACCAGCGGTGGCAGCCTGGGTGTACGGACCAACCGGTTCGGGTTTAACATCACCGGCAGCAGCAATGTCATCATCGTGGTGGAAGCCTGCACAAATCTGTCCAAGCCGGATTGGCGGCCGGTGCAGACCAATGCGCTAAACAACGGGGCCGCCTATTTCAGCGATCCGCAGTGGACGAATTATCCAGGGCGGTTTTACCGGTTCCGGTCCGAGTGAAAATAGTGGTCGCGACCAGGGCGTTCTGCCGTTATTAATTTTCTCCTGTGCTGCCACTGATGCTCATCGCGGTCGGTTTGCTCTTTCTCGCGCTGCTGATCTTTCAGCGGCGGCTGATTTATTTTCCGACGAAGATTCCGGCGGCGGTCATCGGACAGGTGGCGCGGGAGCATGGTTTTAGTCCGTGGAAAAATGTGGCCGGCGAGATCATCGGGTGGCAGGTGCCGGCGGGTGGCGCGGCGACGGGAAGCGTGCTGATCGTGCATGGGAATGCGGGGTGCGCGGTGGGGCGGGATTATCTGGCGCAGCCGATTCATCAGGCGGCGGAGGGACGCCTAGATGTTTTTGTGCTGGAGTATCCGGGGTACGGCGCGCGGACGGGTGCGCCGAGCAGGGCGAGCCTGGTGGCGGCAGCGGAGGAGGCGTTTCAACTGACGCCCTCCGGCCGGGCAAAGTATGTCGTGAGCGAATCTATCGGCACGGGGGTGGCGGCGGAGCTTGCCAAAAATCATCCGCAAGAGGTCGCGGGGATGGCCCTCCTGGTGCCATATCACAACCTGGCAGGGGTGGCGCAGCGGAGGTTTTGGTTTTTGCCGGCATATTTTTTATTGTGGGACCGGTTTGATCCGGAGGAATGTTTGAAGGCTTACCGCGGGCCGGTGAAGTTTGTGGTGGCGGGGAAGGATGAGATTTTGGGTGCGGCGACGGGGGTG
>DATHQS010000346.1:0-5856 GCA_035482455.1 Candidatus Acidiferrales bacterium
ATGATGCCGCCCTGATGCAGGGTTTGCTTACCGCGCGGCTCGCCGGCGTTGTCGGTGGCGTCATAGACGCGCACGATCAATTCCTGCGGGCCTTTGCCATTGAGATACGGGGTGATGTCATAACTGGCCGGGTCGTAACCACCCTTGTGGACACCGACGCTTTTGCCGTTGATGAACACCTCGGATTCAAAATCCACGGCGTCGAGATGGAGCACGATGTGCTGGCCCGACCATTTTTCCGGCACGGTGAATGTGCGGCGATACCACGAACGCTCGTGATACTGCATCACGCCGGAGAGGGCGGATTCCATCGGGAACGGCACCAGGATCTCGCCGGAAAGGTTTTGACCGGCCGGCACGGCATCGCCGGCGGCGCCGGCCTGGAACTGCCAGACGCCATTCAGGTTCAGCCATTCGCTCCGCACCAGTTGCGGGCGGGGATATTCCGGCAGCGGATTGGCCGGATCGACCTGCTTCGCCCATTCGGTCATCAACGGGGCCTGTTTAGGTTCCCACGCGGAGGCGGTGAGGGGTGAATGGATGACGGCCACCAGAGCCATCAGTCCGGCGGCTGAAGAAAAGAATCGCATCTTTTTAGTTGGGCTTAACATCCACAAAACCGAGGTCCACATACTGGCCGCCACCGGTTTGATGACAGTGAATCGCAATCGTATTTTTTCCGGCCTTGAGCGCGGCCTTCCCCTGCTCCGTCAGCGGGAAATAATCGTAGCGGCCCACAAAGCCGCCGGCATCCAGGGCGAGCACGCCGTTGATGTACACCTCGGCGTCATCATCGTGATGGAACCAGAGCGCAATGTCCTTCAACTGTTCCGGGGCGAGTTCCACATCACGGCGCAGCCAGATGTCGCTGGTGTTCCAGGTGGTGTGGGGCAAGGCGCCGGGCGTATCGCGCACACCGAATCCGCTCCAACCCTCGGGCCAGTTAGAGGCATCAAAGCTGGCCTTGGTCCAGTCCGCGCCGGGCTGGGCGGTGGTGTAATGCCATTTGGCCGCGGCCTTGTCGGCGGCCGGGATGACCACGGTGACGATCGGCGGCTTGGGGATCGGCGCCCAGTTGGCGGCCTTGACCTGGTCGCGCTGCGCGTATTTTTGCCAGATGGCTTTTTCGTAAAGCATCCGCATGAACACGCCGCCGACCACGGGGCGCGCAGTGAAGCCGACTTTTTTTGCGGTCTTCGTTTCATACCAGTCCGTCATCGGCGAACGGTTTGGTGTGCTGTTAATGAAGTGGATGACGGACGCGATGAGCGCGTCGAAATCTTCCCGATTCTGCGTCAATGTCGCCGTCCAGGTGATCCAATCGAGCTTGGTGTAGGTCTCGCGGTTATCGAGCGGCAGGCCGTAATCGTTCTGCATCTTCCTGTAGAAATCCATCTCCTTGCGGGCAACTTCCGCGGGGAAAAGATTCAGGCCCAGCACCTTGTCCCACACCAGATTATATTTCTGGCTCCACGTCCCGGGCCGGTCGAACGCCAACCGGAAATGGTCGCCGTCATCGGCCTCCTTGACCCAGCGCTGCGCGGCATCGCGGGCGAGTTGGTAATATTCATCGGCCTTCGCCTGGTCACCTCGCAGTTCGCATAGCTTGGCAAACGAGCCAAGACCGCAGATCGCCTTGGCTGACAGGTTCACGTTGTGCGCGAGGTGGCCGGCAAAGTCATCCGTGCAGAGCTGCTTCTCGGGATCAAAACCCTTTTCCTTGAGGTAGGCGGCCCATTGTTCGAGCTGCTTCCAGTAGAGCCCGGCAAAGTTCGCATTGCCTTCCATTTCGCCGACGGCGGCGAAGAGGCACAGGAGGTTGCCGCTTTCCTCGACGGGCATCTGGTTGTTCACGCCGCGTTCGCCGTCGCCATAGACCTGGCCGTTGGCCTTGGGATAGGTGCCAAGGTCATGCGGCGCGAACGGAAATTTCCAGCGTTCGCTGGCCGCGTAATTCATGAACGGCACGATGAAGGACTTGGCCACCGAAGGGCCGAACAGCAGGAACTGCGGCGACATCGGGTAAAAAACATCGGAGGTGCTGATGCAGCCGTTGGAATGGTTCTCCTTGCAGAACTGGAGCGGCTGGCCGTTGCCATCGGCCACGAAGACGCCGGCGGCAAAGCATTGGCGAAAGGCGAGCGCGCCGAGGTGCGCGTAATTTTCGCCACCGGCACCGGTCAAATCGGCCACCAGTTCACGGTCGAACGTCTCGCAGCGCAGCTTCAAGGAATCGTAATCGTGCGCGGCGGCCTTCAACAGGTCGGCGGCCTCCCAGCCGTTGCGCCGCCAGTAGGGCCGGAGATTTTTCTTCATGTACTGGATGGAATAGAGGTCGTCATAGGCGAGCATCATCCAGCGGGAAACCGGCTTTTCTCCCACCTCGCCAAAGCGAAGCACAAGCGCGGAGACGGGCGCGGCGGTGGCCGGCTGCCGTTCCGAGACGGACGAGGCAACTGACGCGGAAAGTTTACCAGACTTGGCGAAGGCCTCGCGACCGGCGGCGGCATCTACCGACGCGAGAAGCGCTTTCTGTCCGCTGGCGGCGGCAACGTAGAGATAGCCCCAGTCGATGCGCAGATCATCACCGCTTTGTCCAAGCACGCGTTGATCCTGAGAGCCGACCTTGAGGGCGGAGACGCCGGACATCTTTTCGGCGGACCAGACGACGGTCTGATCGGGCGTATTGACGGCGAGTTCGCTGGACGCATCGAAATAGGTTTCGATCGAGTGCTTCTGGCCGTCGGTGGCGGAGCAATCCCAAGTGAGGTAGGTCACGGGGCGCGACAAGATATCGAGATCTTCCGGCAACGTGGCCGTCATGAAGGTCAACGTGACGTTCACGCCTTCGCCAGCGAAGGAATAAATGGTACGTGTCGGGAGAACTTCGAGCTGCGTCTGCGGGAGCGCGGGGATGGCGGACGGCTCCTTGCCCATGAGGCGAAACGTTTTGCCATCGATGCGGACGAGGCCGGTGAGGCGCTGGGCTTTGCCGGTCCAATGCGTGGTATCGGCACCGGTCAAGGCATCGGCGGGCGACCAGATGCTAAAGTACGGATTGCAGGCCACGAGCGGCACGGAAGGCGGACGGAATGATTCCGCGGCCAAAGCTGAAAAACCGAGCGCCAAGGAAGCGACAAGGCCGCCGAAGCGGCAAACAAAGTTTTTATTCATTGATACGAAATTTAAAATCCCCTTGCACCGGGATCATTGCTCCAAGATCGAGGCGGAAGGCAAAGGCCAATTGGCAGTTTCCGTGTGCGGATCGTTGTCGTTATTCCAACGGGCACGCCAGGTCAAATCGGCCGGATTGACGGCGGTATTCCGTCTGGGGCTTTCGACGTGGCCATCGGCAAAGAGGAGGTCCGCATTATAATTGTGCCGGTTGGAAGGACACTGGTCATGATCAGCGACAGTATTGTCGCCCGCGTCACCGACCACCGGGTCGAGGTTTGCATTGAAGTTAATCACGGCAGCATCGGAACGGACATCGCCGAGGGCAATCATATCCACCGGCTTGCGCACCGTGGAATCTTTCACAATACCGGCCCCGACATCCGCGCCCAATCCCAGCGGAGGGGACTGTGAGTTGCGCAGGCCCCAGTCGTTGTAACCGAGCGAAAAGCGCGTGGAGGTCAAAATGGCGAAATTATCCAGTTTGCCATCCTCGCCCTGCTTCAAGTTCCCGGACGGCCCGGAAAGGGTCAAATTGACATTGGTGTCCCAAGCGCTGTCCGGACGGGCGGACGGACAGGAAAAGGCGTTGCGATTGTTGCCCATGAAACCCAGCAGGCGGGGCTGCCAGACATAGATCTGTTTGCCGGGATCAAAGCAACTGGGGTACTGGTTGTAGTCGCCCGAGTACATGACCAGCGCAATGCCGATCTGGCGCATATTATTGACGCAACCCGTCTGTTTGGCCTTCTGCTTGGCCTTGGCGAGGGCCGGGAGGAGCATGGCGGCCAAGATGGCGATGATGGCGATAACCACCAGCAGTTCGATAAGGGTAAACGCACGGCGAAGTCCGCGTTGCCGCGAGACGGGGACACGTTCTGAAAAATTTGTGTTCATTTTCTTCACAGGAATTGTGACTACCCTAGGCCCGAACCCCGGTTTTGTCATGTGGCATGAATTGGCCACAACTGAACTGACTGCACTCCCGGATGTTCAGGGACCGAGCGCCACGCGATAGAACTTTTGGCCATGGTCCGGCGGGGCCGAATCGACGAACTGGAACGGGAGCGTGGCCGGGTTGGTCATGAGCAGGCAGACCCAGCCGGCCATGTTGACGGCCAGGTTGGTGGTGGCATACACGAGGTAATCCGGTCCCACATCCCCATTGATTTGGAGGCTAAACAGGCCGTTGCCGGATGCGGGAACCTGCAGGGCCGGCCGGGCCGGCGGCAGCACGGTCACGGCGAAATTTTGGGTGGCGCTCAGGCTGGGTGTGCCGGTATCGGCCACTTGCACGGTCAGCGGATAGGTGGTGCCGGACTGGGCCACGCTGGGACGCCAGGTGATCAGGCCGCTGACGGGATTGACGGCCGCACCCGAGGGCGGATTGGGCAGGCTGAACGCGAGGGTCTGGGCGGGCGCATCGGCATCAGTGGCCGTATTGGTGACCAGCAGCGTGCGGCCGGCAAGGATGGCGGCATCGGGAACCGGTGACAGTTGCGGCGCATGGTTCATCAACGCCGGCACTTCACCGGCACTGAAAGCGCGGTCGAAGAGTTGCACGTCATCGATCGTCCCGGAAAGAAAACCGCCGGTCACGCCGGTCTGCAAACTGCCGAGACGCAGATTGGGCGGCGCTGCCCGGGTACCCGTCGGCCCGGAAGCGGTGGCCTGTAATATTCCATCGAGATACAAGTTCATCTGTCCGCTGACGGAATCGCGCGTGGCCGTGACATGATGCCAGGCGCCGTCATTGATCACATTGGTGGAAAGGATGGTGGTGTCCGGATTGCCGACGCCAAAGGCGGCGTAGTTGCCGACGAGCGCGGTGCCAAAATCATTGACCGCCCCGGGCATTTCGCCGTCCACGAGGCCTTTGCCGTTGTACCACTGGCCGCTGCCGCCGGCGGCAGTGGTCTTTACCCAGAAGGCAATGGTGAAACTGTTGCTGACCGAAAGCGGAATGGTGACATAACTGGAGGTGGTGCCGTCAAACTGCGCCGCCTGCGCGCCAAGCTTGCCGGTGACGAACGACACATTGCCATGGAGCACGCCATCGTTGCCGTAACCGCTGGCGTCCAACGCACCGCCTTCAAGCTGATACCAGGCGTGCGGACCGCCGGCCGGCGGAGCGGGCAATTCATGCGCCACCGGCTGGGCAAAGCTGGAGAGCGACTGGTTGCCGTCCGTGCAATAATCCCGCACACCCACCATGCCGCTGGAATAATTGCCGTCGCGGACATCGATCACCGGCTGGTTGGTATTGTTGACGTAGATGCGCAGCCGGGAACCCTGGGCCTGGACCTTGAGATGATACGTGGTATTCGCCGCGATGGTCATGGCGACGTTCGTGATGGAGTGCCAGCCGTTGTTGGCATAGCCAAATTCCACGTCCGAACCGGCGGCATTGATGCCGACATAATAACCGCAATAGGCATCGGCACCGATGTCCGGCTTGCTGGCGCGGAAAACCAGACCGGCGTTGCCGACGGAACCGACCGAGACATCGGCTTCATACGTAAAATTGGTGAAGGCGGTGGCCATGGCCAATGCCCTGGCGCCGTTGGCCGAGGCGGGCACGGTGCTCA
Organism: Candidatus Acidiferrales bacterium; assembly: GCA_035482455.1. Classification (GTDB taxonomy): domain Bacteria; phylum Verrucomicrobiota; class Verrucomicrobiia; order Limisphaerales; family UBA11358; genus UBA11358. The sequence goes on from DATHQS010000346.1 coordinate 5,763, forward strand.
ACACGCCGTTGCGCGCCGTCCAGTTGCCGCCGAACACCGTCCAGCGCCGGCTCCAGGTGGAATCAAAGTTTTCAGTGAAGGAACCGGCCGCCGG
>DATHQS010000347.1:0-5763 GCA_035482455.1 Candidatus Acidiferrales bacterium
CCCCGCGCCGGAGATTTGATTGCCATTGCGCCGGAAAATGCCTGGTTCACCTATTATTACTGGCTGGATGATGCGCGGGCGCCGGATTTTGCGCGGACGGTGGATATCCATCGCAAGCCGGGGTACGACCCGGTGGAATTATTCCTAAACCCGGAGCTGCCGCTGCCGAAGTTGAAGATAGCGTGGCGTTTGCTCCAGAAAAAGCTGGGCTTTCGCATGCTGATGGATCTGATCCCGCTCGACGCCTCGCTGGTGAAAGGCTCGCACGGGCGCCGGCCGGCGGACAAAATGGACTGGCCGGTTTTCATCACCGGACAACCTGAGTTACAGCGCGCGGGCGAAATGGAATCCACGGATGTCTATCATGCGCTGAAGCGGCATCTGGTGGCGCAGTAAAACCTTTAGAAATGAATTTGGTGCGTTTTTGATGTTATGAAACCGCAAACAGAAAAAAAGGCCGTTAAATCCAGTTCCATCCTTTGGAATGAAGCTGCCGGCTTCTCGCTGATGATCGCTTTTTCGTGGCTGACGGAACTGCTGCACATCCCGCACCTAATCTTTGGCGAGCCCTTCACGCCGAACTGGCACCGGGCGCTGATCCGGACGGTCGTGATTTTGGCGATCTGGGGCTGGGTGCATTGGATCACCCGGCGGCTGTTGAAACGCCTGCACTACCTCGAAGAATTCCTCCGCATCTGCGGCTGGTGCCGCAAGGTGTGCGATAATGACAAATGGCTGACGATGGAGGACTATTTCAACTCCAAATTCGACATGCGCACTTCCCACGGCATGTGCCCGGATTGCCTGGCCAAGGCCGTCAAAGACCTCGAGCAACCCGTAAAGCCGTCGAAGGCCCCTGATAAATAGTCATGGCGGTGGCAGGCCCAAGGCGGCGTGTTCGAAATTAATATGTCAAAGATCAATGCCGCATCGGCGCTGACAATTTATCTCACACAATCTCCACCGGACATTTCGGCAGCGCATCGATAAAGGCCTGCCCGTATTGCTTGGTCAAAATCCGGTTGTCCAACACCACCACGATGCCCGTGTCCGTTTTCGTGCGGATGAGCCGGCCGACGCCCTGGCGGAATTTCAGGATCGCCTCCGGCAGCGAAAATTCGCCGAAGGAATTTCCACCCCGCGCCTCGATGGCCTCGATGCGCGCCTCGATGAGCGGATGGTCCGGTACCGCGAACGGCAGCCGCGTGATGATGACGTTGCTCAACGCCTCGCCCGGCACATCCACGCCCTGCCAGAAACTGTCCGTGCCGAACAGCACCGAGTCCACGTCCGCCTTAAACTGCTCCAGCATCGTCGAGCGGGGCGTGCCGGTGCCCTGGACGATCAGCTCCAGACCAAGCTCCTCAAAGAACGGCCGCATCCGGTCGGCGACTTCCTGCATCAGCTTGTAGCTCGTGAACAGCACGAACGCCTTGCCGTGCGTTTGCCTGACAAAATGCTCCACCCAATGGATGAGCGCATCCGCATAACCCGCCTCGCGCGGGTCGGGCATCTTTTTTACCGTGTATAATTTCATCTGCCGTTCGTAATCGAATGGCGTGCCGACCTGCAGCTTCGTGGCGGCCTCGCAACCAACCCGCTTCACAAAATAATTCAACGGCGAATTGCCCGGCTGGCTGCCGGTTCGCTTGCGCGGCGCATCTTCAGCACCTGCAACCTTCAACTTGGAACTTGCCACCACCTTTTCCGCCACCGCCAGCGTGGCGCTCGTCATGATCACGCTCGTATCCGTCTCGAACAGGCGCCGGCGCAAAAATTCCGCCACGTCCACCGGCGCGGCGTTCAGCGAAAGGTTGCGCTGCGTTTTGCCGGCGCGTTCCACCCAGTACACATGGTCATCCGCCTCGTGGCTCAGAAATTCCGCGACCTCCATCTTCAGTTCGCCCAGCCGCCGGTTACATTCGAGCAGTTCCTGCCCGATGTCCTTGTCCTGGCTGCTCTTGATGAGGTCGCTCACGGCCTCGCGCAGTCGCTGGATCGGCAACGTCACGTTGTCCTTCACGAGTTCGGCACGCCGGATGCGCAGCTCCTTCCACTCGCGCCGCCGGGCGGAGCTGCTTTCCCCGCCGCCAAATTTCGGCTTGGTGGCCGCTTGGATCTCCTCGCACGCGCTCTCCACGTTCTCAAAAAACTTGTCCGACTCGCTGAGGATTTCCGCGACGAGTTTCACCGCGTTGCCCTGGCGCAAGGTGGCCAGCAGGCCTTTTTCCGTGCGCGGGTTCCACAGCCGGTTCAGCGAGAAACGCACTTGCCCGCTCGACACGCTCAGGCCGATGTGCCGCGACGCGACGTTTTCCATCGTGTGCGCCTCGTCAAAGATCACGAAGTCGTTCTTGAACAGGATGCCGCCCTCCATCTCCTCGTCCACGCCGCCGAGCAGGGTGAAAAACAGCGTGTGGTTCAGGATCACCACGTCCGCCGAGAGGATGCGGTTGCGCACGCGCTGAAAAAAACACGTGTCGTGGTCGCGGGCAAAATCAGACTGATGCCCGCAGGTTTTCGGCGAGCACAGCCCGCGCTCCGAGCAGACCTGCGCCCAGACCTTGCCGTCCGGCTCGATCTCAAAATCCGAGAGGCTGCCGTCCTTCGTCTCCTTGGACCATTCGTAGATGCGCTGCAATTCCTCGGCCTCGGACGACGTGAACAGGTTGCCGCTCTGCTGCATGGCCTTTTGCAGCCGGCGCGTGCAGAGATAATTCGCGCGGCCCTTCAGCATGGCGTAGCTGAACTTGATTGGCTCCGGCAGCGCGCCGAACACGCCCGCGAGCATGGGCAGGTCTTTCTCCGTGAGCTGCTCCTGCAAATTGATGGTGTGCGTGGAGACCACGGCCTTTTTCTTCTGCTGCACGGCGAAGAGGATCGCCGGAATCAGATACGCCAGCGATTTGCCGACGCCCGTGCCGGCCTCCACGGCGAGGTGCTCCTGATTTTGCAGCGCCCGCGCCACGGCCACGGCCATCTCCTGCTGTTGCGGACGGAACTCAAAATTCTTCGCCCGCGACAGGATGCCGGTCGGCGAAAAGATTTCTTCAACCTGGGAAACCAGATCGGTGCCGCTGGGCTGGACTTCGGTGAGGGAAATCATTTCAACGGTCGGCTGCTCAGAACCACCTTCAGCGTCGTCGAGTCGCCCGGGGCCAGGGAAATCTTGTTCGCTTTCACGTTGCCGGATTCCACGCAGACCATGTGCTGGTGTTCGGCGGGGTCGAAGTCATCCGGCAATTTCTGCGTCGTCCACGGGTTCCAGACCACGGTGGAGTTGGAGCCGGATTTTTCCATGCGGATGGTGCGCTTGAAATTTTTATCGTGAATCTCCACCGCGCCCGTCGTGTCGAGATACAGCCGGTTGGTTTCCTTGGTGATGAGCAGCGGGTTTTCGGTCTGGGTTTTGCGTTCACCGTTGCCGCCGGCGGCGTTGTCCAGATAATGCGCGCCCTCCAGGCCGTCAATGTTCACCGCGCTGATGTCGCCGACCTGGAAATGCGTGTGCAGGCAGTTCTCGATCTCCAGTCCGCCGTCGCAGGCCTCGCTGTTGGCGGTCAGCTCCATTGTCAGCGTGTCGCCGACGGTCACGGTGAATTCCGTGCGCAAGGCATTCCAGGCCGCCTGGCCGGGCTGCGGGGCCAGCGCGAACTGCACCGTCACCGTGCCGTCCGGGGCGGCGGCGGTTTTGACCACCTGCCATTCCGCGATGCGGGCAAAACCGTGCGACGGCTCGCCGTCGCGGTTGCCGAACCACGGGAAACAGATCGGCACGCCGCCGCGGATGGGTTTGCCCGGCGCGAAATAACTTTTACGGCTCATGAAGATCAGCGGCTGTTCCCCGTTCTTCTGGAAATGCGTCAGGTGCGCGCCGTGCGGATAGATCTCCGCCGTGCTGGCTTTGCTGGTGACCACGATCTTGGCGAGGCCGCCGTTGCCCGCGACCACCGCCACGCGACCGGGAATTTCATGCCGCCGCAATTGCTCGATGCTGTTGCTCATAAAAGTTCCGGCACTTTAACAGTTGGGATGGAAAAAACAGGCATTTTTGCGCTGCGGCAAGCGGGGTGCGGCCGCTTCAGCGCCCTGTCCACCGCAGTCATGGCAAAGGCGAATCCGGTGCCGGACCCGCCCGCAAGCGCTTTTGGGGTGCCGATCACCGGCTTTAGCTTGGCTTCCTCCCGGGAAAAATATAACATGAGTCTTGGCATTAAAAAAACGCCACGGGTTTTTTTTGCCAATACGTTTCCTCAAAAAAATTCTATGAAAACCGTGGCCTCCATCGCCTTTGCGTTCGCGCTCACCGTCGTTCCGTGCTTTTCCCAAACCACCGGCAGCGCCGGCGGCGGCCAGGCCGCCCCGAACCGCCAGCCGACCATAGCTGTGCAATATTACATCCTGAACTCCGGCGTCTTTCCTTCGTCCGATCCCGGTTTCGACTTTGTGGACCATACCTACCCGTTGTGGGGCGAGATCCGTGCCATCTCCTTTGACCTCTTCATCCCCGCCGGCATGATTCCTTGCGATGGACGGCTGTTGCCCATTGCCAACAATGCGCCCCTGTTCTCCATCGTCGGCACGACCTATGGCGGCAACGGCACCACCACCTTCGCCATGCCGGATTTGCGCGGCACCGTGCCCATCGGCGCCGGTCAGGGACCGGGGCTGCCTAATTACAACTTGGGCCAGCGCGATGGCACGGAGAATTATGCCTTCACCACCGCCAATCTGCCCGCCCACATCCATACCGCCCCCAACGGCCCCACCGGCTCGACCGGCAGCGGCGCCACCATGGACAACCTCCAGCCTTCCCTCGCGATCAACTTTTGCATCGCCACCAACGGCGAAATCATCCTTTACCCCGCACATTTTGCGCCCCACGGCTGGCGGTTTTGCGATGGCAGCCTCATCCAGATCAGCCAATATCCCACCCTCTATGCCTGCATCGGCACGAATTACGGCGGCGACGGCGTCACCACCTTTGCCCTGCCCGATCTCCGGGGCCGCGCCCCGATATCGGCCGGCGCCGGCAGCACCTACAACCTCGGACAAACCAACGGTGCCGCCACCACGGTGCTGACCCTGGCCCAGATGCCGGCGCACGTCCATTCCCTCAACGGCGGCAGCACCGGCTTGACCGGCGGCTCCGCTCCCTTCGACACCCGGCAGCCCACGCTGGGCCTGACCTGGCTCCTGTCCACGGATGGTTATTTCCCTTCATCGTCCGGTTCCGAAAGCGGCTTTCCCATGTTGGGCGAACTGCGGCTCGTCGCCGGCAATGCCACCACCCTGGGCGATGGCTGGGTGCCGGCCGATGGCGCGCAACTGCAGATCAATGACGATTACAATTTGTTCAGTATCATCGGCACCACCTATGGCGGCGACGGTGACACCGTTTTCAATGTGCCCGACCTGCGCGGGCGGCTCACCGTGAACACCGGTCAATCGTCCGGCACCAGCAGTTACAATTTGGGAGATACCGCCGGCTCGGAAACGTACACGCTCACCTTCAGCATGATGCCCGCCCACACCCACACCGTCGTCCCGGCCATGGGCTTGCTATCCCCCGCCGGTTCGCCCTTGGTGAACGGCAGCTCCACGGTCGATTTTGGCAGCGCCCTGTATCGCACCGCCGGCCTGACAAAGACATTTTACATCACCAACACCGGCAACGCGCATCTGACCCTGGGCACGGTGACCGTGGATGAGGGGACCAACGGCTTTGTCGTCAGCGCCCTTGGCGCCACCGACCTCGCGCCC
>DATHQS010000348.1:0-2631 GCA_035482455.1 Candidatus Acidiferrales bacterium
CGATACTGATGAGATGATCCACCACCGCACCGGCCGGACCATCGCGGACATCTTTGCCAAGGACGGTGAGCCGGCCTTCCGCGAGTTGGAGCATCAGGTCGTCCGGGAAATTTCTGACCGCAAACGGACCGTCATCTCCACCGGCGGCGGCCTTCCGACCAATCCCCGGAATTTGGAACTGCTCAAAAGCCGCGCATTGGTCATATGCCTCTGGTCCTCACCGGAAAAGATCTGGGAACGCGTCGGCCACCAGTCCCACCGCCCCCTGCTCCACGACCCTGATCCGCAAAAGAAAATCCACGACTTGCTCAAGCTGCGTGACCCGTTCTACAAGCAGGCCGATGTCTTGATCAACACGGATATCCGTTCCCTGCGCGAGGTCGCCGCCCAGGTTGTCCTGCAGTTCAAGCTCGCCACCCGACCGGAGCGATGAAGGAACGCCTCCGCCAGCGCGCTTTGGAACTCGGCTTCGACGATTGCCGCTTCACCACCGCCGCCGCACCCGCCAGCTCAGGCGAGTTCCAAAAATGGATCGCTGCCAAGCAATTCGGCGAGATGCAATGGCTGGAACGCAATGCCGAAAAACGCGTCGAACCCCAGAAGGTCCTTCCCGGCGCCAAGAGCGTGATTTGCCTCGCCGCCAGCTACTCTGGCGATCGGAGCGCGGGCGGCCCGCCCGCGAGTTCACCTTCATCCGGTGTTGTTGCCCGTTACGCCCGGTTCGCCGACTACCACGACGTCCTCGGTGAAAAGCTCAAGCTGCTGTCAAAGTTCGCCGACGACCTCGGGGGTCCAAACACCCGCTCGCTCTGGTACGTGGACACTGGCCCCATCCTTGAGCGCGACCTCGCGCAACGTGCCGGCATCGGCTTCACCGGCAAGCACACCAACCTCATCAGCCGCCGGCTTGGCAACTGGATCTTCCTTTCCGAAATCCTGACCACCTTGGAATTGGAGCCCGACACCTCGGAACAAAACCATTGCGGCAAATGTACGCGTTGCATCACCGCCTGCCCCACCAATGCCATCACCGCCCCCTTCCAGCTCGATGCGCGCAAATGCATTTCCTACCTGACTATCGAATTGAAAGGCCCGATTCCTGTAGAGTTGCGCCCGTTCATCGGCAACCGCATCTACGGGTGCGACGATTGCCTTGCCGCATGCCCTTGGAACAAGTTCGCGCGCGCAGGTGCCTTGATGAAGCCGCATGCCCGGGAAGATTTACTGCAGCCGGATTTGGTGGAACTGCTCTCGCTTGATGACGCCGCCTTCAAATCACGCTTCCAAGGCTCGCCTGTCTTGCGCACCAAACGGCGCGGACTGTTACGGAACGTCTGTGTTGCCCTGGGAAATATCGGTGATGAATCAGCATTGCCAGCCTTGAAGAAAGCCGCCGGTGACCATGAACCCTTGATCGCCGAACACGCCCACTGGGCACTGGAACAAATAGCCGCCCGCCGGAAGTGATCTTGTAGCGGCAGGCGTCCCCGCCTGCCGTAGAGCCGGGCTGGAAGCCCGGCGAAAAATCTGCCAACAATCTTTGATGCGTATCTCAAAAAACGCTGGGAGCGTTTCCCCCTCTCCTTGGAGGAGAGGGCCGGGGTGAGGACGGTCGTAGCACTAACTTTTCTGAACGTGGAAGTAATTCCACAAAACCATTACTCCGGCATCCCCATCAGCTTGTCGCCCTGGATCGCCGTCGGCGTCTTGATCTCTGCCTTGATTGCCTTGACGTCATCCGCCGTCACTTCGCCCGCCTTGTTACCCCACGAATTGCGCATGTAAGTCAGCACTGCCGCGAGATCCGCATCCGGCAAAGCCGCGCCCATCGGGGCCATGACCAGGTTCCAATCCTGGCTCTTGATCTTGATCGGTCCGGACAACCCTTCCAGCGGAATCATCGCCAGGCGATGGAATCCCTTGGTGATGACGATTTCCGAGCCTGCCAGCGGCGGTGCCTGGCCAAGCTTGCCGGCGCCGTCGGTGCCGTGGCACGCGCCACAGAACATCTCGTAATTCTTTTTGCCCTGCGCCATCTGCGCCGCTGCGCCTGACTTCGGCTGGGCGTTGTCCAGTTGCTCGGCCGAGGCGTAAGGCGCATACACCTTCGCGTCAAACCAGCCGCTGTGACGGTCAAAGAAAACAAAGCCGATGAACAACAGCAACAGCGTCGCCACAACGATCCACATCGGCACGGTCGAAGGCGTCGCCGTGGGCTCGGCGGTGGACGGAACAGAACAGGATTTGGATTCGTCGCTCATGGTTTGGCGGTGGTGGCCGGCGTGAACGGCGCTTCATACAGCGGCGCGTCCGCGCGCAGGCTCAAAAGGTAGGCCACCAGTTGCTTTGCCTCTGGCTTTGGCACGACTTCGTAACCTTCGGCCGGTGCAGATTCTTTCGGCAGGTTCAACAACGCATCAGCGGACGGCGTGGCGCCCGCCTTGCGGATTTCAAACAAAAACTTGAACGACGGCATCCGCGACCCGCTCACGATGCCCGGGGCATAGAGATGAGCCAAATGCCAGTTGGCATCCATGGGCCGCCCGCCCACGTTCGCCAAGTCCGGACCGGCGCGCAAATTGCCCAGCTGCACCGGCGCATCATAAAGATAATCCGCCGCCACGCTATGAC
>DATHQS010000349.1:0-16924 GCA_035482455.1 Candidatus Acidiferrales bacterium
TCCGGCAATACGCTGACGCTGTCATGGCCGACGAACCTGGGCTGGATTCTGCAAAGCCAGACCAATTCATTGAGCGCCGGATTGACGGTCAGCAGCAACACGTGGTTTGACGTGACGGGCAGTGCCAGTATCACCAATACGAGCATCACCATTACGCCGACGAATCCGGCGACGTTCTTCCGGTTGCGCCGGCCTTTCTGAGCCTGACAATGCAGGGTTGACTGGCGAAAGCTTGATTGGCGGGAGCGGTTGATGGCAACCGCTTCCGCCAAGTTATTTTTAATTATGACAATGGTGCGCCAGCCAGCGCGTCCATCGGTAGCCCGTCAAATGCCGGCCGGCAGGCCCGGAGGCGGGCTTTTCCAAACAAAGCTTGGTCGTCCGGATTTGATGGGATAGGCTTTTTAAGCGGACAGTTGTATGATCAAATTGAGAAATGTTTTGGCCTTGTCCATCTTCACGATGGGCGTCGCGATCTGTTCGCCGGCACAACCAGCGGCTTCGAACAAAGGGATAAATCTGCTGGAGATCCGCTCGATGACGGTGGATGGTAAGCCGGTGACGTTGCGTCATGGAACGGAAGCAAAACTGGAGGCGTTTCCAAACAACATCGTCTTTGATTTTGGAATGAACACCAACATCCGGGAAGCGCCCATCAGGATCCGGACCAAGCTGGAGGGATATGAAAATGAGTGGAAAGTCAGCAACGGAGAGATGTTTCTGGATCTTCGCTTTTTCAACGCCGCGGGCGACCAGGTGAGCCATACGATGTTTCCAGTCGGCGGTGAGAGCGCCGGTTGGAAAGGGTCGCTCAAGACTTCTACGCTCACCCACCGCCGGGAAACGGCAGTGGTGCCGCCGCAAGCCTCCCAGGTCTGGGTTTTCATCTCCTCCGCCGGACCGCCGGCGACGCTGGGGGTTTATGTGGTGGCCAATTTGGTCCTGTCAAAACAAGTGAGCAACGCGCCGCCCGTGGTTCTGCTGCAGCCGTTGTTTGACCATGCGCCAGGCGTGCCCCCCAGCCAGCAGCAGGTGCCGGGATGGACGCGAGATGGCAATCATTCGAGCATGGCAAAAATCGTGGATATCGGCCAGGATTCCCAGACAAGGGCTTTCGCGATAATGGACGAGGACATCGCTTCCCATGCGGAATGGCGCAATGCGGTCAGCGTTGCCCCGGCAGTCAGCCCCGGTGATCATCTGGTGATCGAATGGAATGAAATGTACAGCATCGGGATCGGCGATTACCACACGGTCAGATATGCGAGCTTGCCGGCCGGAGATTTTCGATTCCGTTTAAGCGGCGTTGATATCATGGGCAATCCGACGGGGGCGGAAACTTCACTGGCGATCATCGTGCCGCAGCCATTCTGGCGGGCGACCTGGTTTTGGTGCGTGGTTCTGGCTTCGATCGCCGTGCTGGCGATCGGCAGCTGGCGCTATGTCCTCTGGAATCGCATGCGGCGGGAAGTGGCCATCCTGAAGAATCAACAGGCCTTGGAACGGGAACGGTTGCGCATTGCCCATGATATTCATGACGGTTTGGGCGCACGGGTGACCCAAATTTCCATGGTGAGTTCACGGGCCCAGCAGGATCAAAGTTTTCCGGCATTGGCGCGCGCTGAATTTGACCGGATTTCAAAAATGTCGCGGGAACTGGTGGCCGCGCTGTATGAGACGGTTTGGGCGGTGGATCCGGAAAATGACAACCTGGATGAACTGGGAAATTACCTTTGCCAGATAGCAAACCAGTTGTGCGACCAGGCACAGTTCCGCTCCCGCTTTTATGTGGTGGACCTGCCGCGGGATGTCCAGGTCTCCAGCCAGACGCGTCATAACATCAGCATGGCGGTGCAGGAGGCGGTGCATAATGTGATCAAACATGCCCGGGCGACGGAGGTCACCATCAGCATCGAATTCACGGATGATTTGCTGGCCATCACGGTTCACGATGATGGCAGCGGTTTCAACCCGGCCGGTGGTCCAGCCGGGAACGGACTGGCCAACATGAAGCAGCGCTTGAGCGACATTGGCGGCAGTTGTATCATTGAAAGCCGGCCGGGCGAAGGCACCACCATCCAAATGAGCGTGAAGATCAAATCCTCCGAAAAAACCCCCGCAAAAAAACCGGCACGGGCCGCTGACAGGCAGCCTTAAATTGAAGATGAATGACGGTCAGGTTTATGAAAAAAACAGTGATTATTGTCGAAGACGACCGGGGCTTGCGGGAGGAACTGGTTCGAACCCTCGAAACCGCGTCGGACATCAAGTGTCTTGCCGTGTATGCTTCCGCCGAGGATGCCCTGCCGAAAATTTTGGAGAAAAGGCCAGATGTGGTCCTGATGGATATCAAGTTACCCGGCATGTCCGGCATCCAGTGCGTGGCGGAAATAAAAAAGGTCCTGCCAGACATGCAGATCATCATGGTCACCGTCTATGAGGACAGTGAACGCATCTTCCGGGCGCTAAAAGCCGGGGCCAGCGGCTATCTGGTCAAATCCTGCCCGCCGGAGCAGTTGCTGGCCTCGATCCGCGATGTGCACAACGGGGGATCGGCATTATCCACGCATATAGCGCGGAAGGTGGTGAAACATTTTCATCTGCTGGGGCCTTCCGTCAGCGAGACGGAAAACCTGACGCGGCGGGAGCGCGAAGTGCTCGATTTGCTTTCCGAAGGTTTTATTTACAAAGAGATCGGCGACAAGCTGAATATCGCATCCGAAACCGTCCGCACCCATGCCAAAAACATCTGCCAAAAAATGCACGTGCGCAGCCGGGTGGAGGCCGTCGCCAAGCACCGGATCGAGTAATTCGTTCCAAATTTCAAGGCATATTCACCATCCCGGCACCATCCTTCTGGCTTGAGAGAGAAGGGCCCTTTGGCATGGCTGCTTTTAAAGTCTCGCCGCGGATTAATTTTGCACCAGCACCGACCATTTTAAGATAGTAGTCACTCGGCAGGCCGTCATAAGTGACAAACTTTGATTTTACCCCGACGGGCACGTCATTGGCGCATTTAAAAATTGCGGTGCCTTCGTCCACTTCGTCAAACATGGCCACATACACCATGGAAGCGCCCGCCTGTTTCGCCCCGAGAAATTGAGACCACAAAAACCGGCCGCGCTGACGCGGGGCCAGATCGTAGGCTTTGCCATACATGTTGTACCAACTGAATCCCGGGAAAACCACGGGCAGGCAATCAATACCCCGCTGATGGCACCAATCCAAATCCGGCTTGAGCAGTTTCTCCGCGTAATCATTGGCTCCGTCAAGGCTGGTATAGCGCCCGACCGTCCACGGGCTGATCACGTCAGCCAGTTTGACGACCTCGAGCAACCGCGGGTCGCTGGTCGCGTCGTGATCCAATTCACGCCAGTGGGCGGGGACGCCAACCATGACCGTGCAACCGCCGGCTTCGGGGTCGTGCTTAAAAAATTCAATCAACCGGCGGCATTCTTCCAGGGTGTATAGGCGGCCGGCATCACTGAAGCCTATGCCCCAAACGGCCACCAGGGGTTTGCCATGATGGTGCAGGTAGGCGGGATCTTCCGTGATCGACATTTTTTTGCGGAGCGAACGCCAGTCATTCATCACGTCTTCAATGTGGCCGGCCGGCAGTCCGCTTAAATCATACATGACGGCATACGTCCGGCCATGGAGGTTGGCCCCTTCACGGCAATTGGCCAAAACCGTGTTGCAATAATCCAGGTTGCGCGCGGTCCGCACACCGTTCGCGAACCGCTGAACGAAGACGCCGTCAATGCCGTAGTCCTGCATCCATTGAAAATGTCGCAGCACCGTCGGTTTGACATAGGCGCTGAAGACTTCGGCCGGGCGGCCGTCGGCCAGTTTAAAATCCGTGGTGAAGCGTTCTCCGGAGGTCAATTCCGACACATCCGGCCACAAATCCACCTTGGCATTGTCATCCGCGAACGCACCCGGCTGTTTTGTCCAATGTCGCCAGCCAGATTTCAGGCTGCCATCGCCCGGGGCGCCGAACCAACCCTGATAACCGCACATAACTTTGCCATCGAGGGTCTTGGTATCAACCCCTTTGACCACGGGACCCTTATACGGCGAAACGATGCCGGCATTTTGTCCGTCCACTTCCGTGACCCCACAGAAAACGAAGGCAAAGATGATCATCCCAACGGCACGGGTGTAAAGCTGCATTATTTCGGGCATCGCGTGTTAACTGATTCAGGGTTTGGACAAAAACTTAAAACGTTGGCAACAAGGCCAATTTAAACCAGATCAAGCATTTTCCGACATACCCGAAAGCGGGCAGAACCATTTTCAAAGCATCCTGCTTTTTTACAGGCCAAGTCTGGCAGGTTGAGCAACCTGAAAGTGACGCTGGCGGCACGAGCCAAGGATGTGGTCTTTGCCCAACCTTCAAGGTATATCGTCCTGAGCCAGGTAGCTGACCGTGTTGTTGAAAAGCCGCCCTGCAACCGGGTCGGTCTGACCGGACTCGAAATTCATCTCACTGGCGATCAGGCGGCCTTTGCCAGCCTGAATCTCCACCAGCGGAGTGCCGCTGATTTCCGTGATCCCGGAGGTGTTTTTGAGATAGGCATGAATGTCGCATTGCTGGGCGAGCGCAATGGCATCGCTGTGGCCGGGCGCCAAACGATAAACCCCGGTGCAGGCGACCGGCAGGCGGCGTCCGCCGCGGTCAAACCAGGAAAGATCCAAGGGACTGATGCCGGAAAACACGGGCGATTCTGGAATGTGCAGCGTGACAATTTCGCCCTCTTTTGCCTTGAAGGAGGCCACCTGTTCCGGGAAGAGGCCGGCCAATGATTTTCCCGGATGCAACATCAACACGCGTCCGCCTTGGGTCACAAATTTGCGCAGTTGTTCCAGCTCAACCGGGGTGAGCGTGACACCATTCAAATCGCCAATGACCAGAAGCTGTTTCGGATCGGCTTGCGGGATGGAATCAACCGGGACAGCCGACCAGCCAGCAAGACTTGTGATTTCGCGCGCGCCGGGATTCCACAGGGAGATTTTTTGGTGGTTCGAAGCTGCCTGCGCCCATTCGGGGGTGGCGAGCACCACATCGTAATTATTTTCGGACAGGATTTTGCCATCGACTTCAAGACGCAGAACCAATTGACCGTCCACCCTGGGTGTGGGGAGATTTTTTGGCGTGGCGAAATCGACATCCAGCCAACGGGTTTTGTAATAATCAACCGGTGGCAGTTCAACCCGTCCCTGAGAAAGAACCTTGTCGCCATCCCGGAATTCCCAAATCAGATGACCGCCAGAAATGGCGTGCCGGTCTTCCGCATCATTGACCACGCAAACCCGCCGGCGGAACGTGCCATCGGAATAAAAATGCCGGCCGTAGAGTTCGGCGCTGACGAGGACGAGTTGCATGGCCGTCTTCAGGGCATAATACGCCGGCCACGGCCTGATCCGGTCAACCGACCAGGGGGTTTGAAACCAGGTGAAGTAGGAGAACAACAGCACGCCCGCACTGGTGTCATGGCTTGTCCGCCGGAGCGTTTCCGCCAGTTCCTTGGTCATGAACGCCTGGCGTTGAAGAAAGACCGCTGGATCGGCATTTTCATAGGCATCATCGCCGACGAACGCCTGCGGTGTGTAATGTTTGAAAAGGTAAAAGCGCGCCGGATGGCCGTCGTCGTTGTTGGGGTAGCCGGTGGACATCTCCTGGCTGATAAGCGGGCGCCCCGGAGTTTGCTGCCGGTCATATTCGCCGTCGTAAAGATGGAAAAATGAATCGTTGTACCAGCCATAGTAGCGGTGGACATCATCCACATCGCCATCATCATAACCCTGGGGCTGAACGATTGCGTGATAGCCCTTGAGCGCATCTTTCCGGACATAGGCGGAATCCGCCACGATGGGCCGCGTCGGGTCGGCCTGACGGATGGCCTTGATCATGCCATCCAAGACCAGCCATTTTTTCTGCAGGAGCGGCAGATTGTTCTGGTCCAGTTCCGGAAATTTCATCTCGTTGTTCACCGTCCACAGGATGAGGCTGGGATGATTTCGATATTCATGGATGAGCGTGAGAAATTCCTCCCGCCAGACCTTGAGCAGCGCCTCGTCCGGCGGTTCCCCTTTTAGCATCAGCCACGGCCAAGTGCCCTCGAAAGACACGGCCATACCGGACTCATCCGCCGCGTCCAGCCACGTCGGCGTGAAAGGAACGATGTGCGAACGCGTCACGCGGATGTTGCCATCGTGCGCAAGACCGATGAATTTTCGGGCCAGTTCGCCGTCGTTGGGACACAATGTGTTGGGAAACGGATTCGCACCGCGCAACCAAAATGGCCGGCCATTCAAAAGAAATTTGCCATCCGCGACGGTGAAGGTGCGGAAGCCGAAGCGCGCCTGGGAATCATCCACCACTTTGCCCTGCGCTCTCAAACGGACTTGGAGACTGTAAAGATTGGGGTCTGAAGGTGACCAGAGCTTTGGCTTCAAATGCGGCGTGGTCAGCTTCAGATGGTTGGTGGAGCCGGCGGTGGCAACGAGCGATTGCGCCAGGGCATTGGAGCAAAGGATGGTTCCATCGGCCACCGAGGTGATCGCATATTCAACCTCCACCGGGGACGGCTGCCGGCCATGATTCACCACATCGAAATCAATGTTGGCGCCATCCAATCTTGGTTGGACAAAGATATCGCCGACCACCGTGGACGCCATGGCGGTCAATCTTACCGGCTGCCAAATTCCAGCCACGTCGTTTTGAAACATGCCATGTGGCAACGAATGCAGCATGGCCGAGGTCACTTCCACCGTCACCGCGACGCCTTCCACTTTATTGTCCGGCTTGTTTTTTGAATCAGGGCTGCTGGACACGTGCACGGCGATGACGTTGTGACCGGGCTTGATCGCTTCGGTCACATCGTAGTTGGCCCGCCCAAACATTCCTACGTGGGCGCCGACTTTTACGCCATTTACCCAGACCTCCGAAACCTTGGCTATGGCATCGAACGTCAGTTCGAAACGACGGCCGCCTAAATCGGATGGCAGATCAACATAATGTCGGTACCAGGCGGAAGAGGTCTTGCGCCAGTCGAAAGTCAGCGCATCACACTGTTGGATCCGTTGGACATACAAACTTTCCGCAACCCCTTTGGTCGTGGAAAGGCCGCCCAGCTCCGGAAAACCCGATTCGCCGTGGAGCCATGACAAGGCCGGTGTCCAGAAGGCGGGGACCGGCAGCAGGTGCCAGGATTGATCTTCAAAATCCATGCTGGCCGGTTTTTGGCCGGCGGATAACTCATAGTCAGGTGAGAACAGCCAGTTGCCGTCCAGCGATATCTCGGTGCGCCGGGGGTTCAAGGCAATGACTTTTGCCGGGGTGTATCCGGCCCGCTGGGACTTGCGCGCCGCCTCTTTATCGACGGCCGGTGCGGCCCAAACTTTTTCCCCGATGGCCCCGATGGCTGCCCGGGTCTCTGCGGTCAGCGATTTTACCTGCAAATCAGAAAACTCCGCGGGTAACCAGCCGCCACCCAGACACACGTTGCCGCCGTGCCACAAACTGTCGCGGTCTGCCACGTTGAGGCGCGGCAGTTTTTCATCGTTGAGAAAAATCAGAATGCGGTCGCCCAACGTAACCGCACGCAAACGATACCATTCACCGGGCCGCGGCTTGAAGTCCAGCGGGGCGAAGCCGAGAAATTTAGCGCCGCCATCCGGTGCATAGCGCGCGATGTAAAGATCGTTATCATTGCCGCCGCGTAACGCAAAAACGTAGCGGCTGTCCCGGTCGCGCTGGCGCAGGCCGGCCCAGATCTGGACTTGTCCGGCGCCCAGCGGCGCACGGGCGCGAAAAGTGATTTCAGCATCATCCCAACTTTGCCCGGTCACCACATACCCGCCGGTGATCACGGCTGAACCGGCATTGGTCACAATGTTCGCCCGGCCAACGGACGTCCATTGGCCGGGCAAATTTGGTGGCAGAGGCAAGGTTGCGGCATCAGCCGCAACACCGCCAAACAGCGAAAGCCCAGCAAGAAAAACCAAATGACGGTGCATCGTAAAACATCAAATACATCACATCGGGCCCAGCAAACGGGCGGAGGGCGGAAAGTCAGCCGGGTTGGCGCCCAGTTTTTCGTTGGGGGTGTTGCCCATCTGCAATTCCAGCGTGCCGCCGTTGACGATGTCCGCGTGCTTGAACCAGACTTGGTTCAACGGCCGGCCATTGAGCTTGATGCTTTGGATGTATTTGTTATCGCGCGAATTATTGCGGCAGATAATGGTGAGATTTTTGCCGTTATGCAGATGGATGGTGATGCGGTCGAACACCGGGCTGGCCAGGTCGTAGATGGGCACACCGGGCGTCACGGGATAAAATCCCATCATCGAAAAAACCACAAAGGCCGACATGCCGCCACCGTCTTCGTCACCGGGCATGCCCAGGGTCGTGTCCGTGAACCAGGTATCGAGCAACATGCGGACGCGCTTCTGGGTTTTCCAGGGGGCGCCGAGATAATTGTACAGATAGGGGATGTGCAGGCTGGGTTCGTTGCCCATGGAAAATTGCCCGACAAGGCCGCTGGCGTCGGGGAATTTGGCCCAGAACTCATACTTGCTCATGCCGAGCGGTTCGCGGAACAATTGATCCAGTTTCGCCTCCGCCTTCGCGCGACCGCCCATCAGTTCAAACAATCCCTGCAAATCATGCTGCACATCCCAATCGTAGGTGTAGCCGTTGTTTTCAGTGGTGTAATCGCGTCCGCCCTGGCCGCCGGAAAAGCCCGGTTCATACGATTCGATCCAATTGCCCGCGGCATCCTTCGGCCAGGCATGCCCTTTGTCCACGCGAAACACGTTCGTGTAATCGGCGGCGCGTTTGACAAAAAACTGATAGTCCGCGCCATTGCCCAAGGCGCGGGCCATTTGTGCGGCGCACCAATCATCATAGCTTTGCGCCTCCGTGACCGAGATGGCCTGCCGCCGTTCGTGCTGATGGACCTGCGGGACAGTTTCGGTTTCGTCAGGTTTCAGCGCGGGCATATAGCCATGTTCCGCGAGAAAATCATCCAGCGAACTCTTTGGTCCGCGACGCCATGGCAGCCAGGTGCCCTCTACAGAATTTTTCTTTACTCCGGCGTAGGCGGTGGCGAGGTCGAAATTGGTGAGACCCTTGCTCCAGGCATCCGCCATCCAAGGGGTGGCAGGATTGCCGGTCATACATTCGTGATTGCCCCAAAGCACGGCGAAACACGGCAACCATCCCAATTGTTCATACATGCGAACGTAGGATTGCAGTTTGTCTGCCTCCATTTCCGGGTTAAGCAATATGTGGAGCGGTTCCAACGCCCGATAGGTGTCCCAGAGCCAGTTGTCCACGTAGAACGGTCGCGCATCCTGATGCACCTGATGATCGAACGCACTGTAATATTGGCCATCTTCGGTGATATTGACCATGCGTTCGTAGCAGCGATAAAGCGAGGTGTAGAAAACGCGCTTCTGCTCGGGCGTGCCGCCTTCGACCTGGATCTGGCCGAGCACTTCGTTCCAACGGTCGTGCGCCGCACGTTTCACCCTGTCAAAGGCCCAGGCCGGGATTTCGGACTGCAGATTCTTCTTCGCCTGCTCGAGGCTGATGAAGGAGATGCCGTAGCGGAATTCCAAAACCTTATCGCCGCCGGACGCCGAAACCGTCAGGCGGCGGTTGTCACCACCGGCCTGCACCCGGACCGGCGTGCTGAATTCGCCGTAAAAATACGCCGCCATGTGGTTGAACCGCTCCACGCCAGAAATGCCATTGTTGCCGGCGTCAGAAAGATTGCCCTCCATGCGATTGGCGAGGCGGACGACCGCTTTGCCATCCGGAAAGGTGAAACGAAAATAGCCGCATCTGGCCGTGGGGGTGAATTCGGTCCGGATCAGTGAACCGTCGAAGCGCGTGGAATAATAATACGGCGTTTCCAGTTCCTGATCATAGGCCGCGGGACGATCCCATTGGCCATCTGTGCTTTCGCCCGGCATCAACCAGAACAATTCGCCGAGGCGATGGGAAATGATGGTCAGGGGGAACGAACGGATTTGATCATCCAGCTGATCCTTGCGCATGGGATAGACGCGCACCATGCTGTTGGGCAACGATACGGTCGCGCGCGTCGGCTCGAGCATGAATCCCTGGCCGCCCATGGCGGGATCAACGTATTCGACCTGCGCCTGCGCCGCAAAGCCGGCCAAAAGGAACGGGACGGCTGCAAAAAGACAGAGGTTTTTTTTCATATCATGATTGTTGGGACGTGTTTGTGAATTGTTTTAGCATAGCGGGCCGGACCGGGCGTCTCACTCCCCGTTTTAGGGGATGGCGTGGCGTGGATGCCCTTGCAAAAATGGTCGGCCACCAAAATTGGGAAAAGCAGACTGGCGGCATTGTCTGTATTGAAAAAGGCGCTTGCAACCAAGGAGCCACGCGAAATCTCACAGAAAGCCTTGCCGGTTTGGAAAACGGAACCCGTGAAAAACAGTCCTCTTAAAATTAGCAAGCGCGCGAGTGCGCTGATGGCGATATATCTCGCCACCAGTTTCATGTGCAGTGCGCCACGGGTGCTTGCCGCCGAAATGCCGGTCGCGCCAGTCCGCGATTATCATTTTGATAAAACGATCTCCAGGAAGGTTCTGGAAAATTACCTGTCCCGGTCCATTTCGATGGAAGGCGTCTTCAACGGACATGGCGATCTTGATGACAACATCCGAATGATCAAGAGCATCGGGGCAAAGTATGTCGGGCGAAGCCTGTGCCTGTGGAATGGGGAGGCCAATTTCCCGGGCAACCTCGAACGGGCGAAGCAACAGGTTCCCAAAGCCCTGGCCGCCGATCCGGACCTGATTCTGGAAGCATGTGTTTTTGAAACCGTAAGTCCCGGTGTGGAACAGGTTCCGGTTCCGGATTGGGTGTTCATGGCGCTGGATCAGCCGGTGGAGAAAAGGAATTTCATTTATACCAACATGATTTATGCCGCGCCGGAACAACGCCGGCCCATGGGCCGGAATGCCCAGGTTCCAGACGAGACGCGGATGGAGACCCAGCTTTGGTTCTACTATCAGGCGGCGTCTTACATCGACATCGGTTTTGAAGGGATCCATTTCGGGCAGGTCGAGATCATGAACAAAAATGATCGTGACAATGCGCACTGGGAACACTTGTTCAATCTGGTTCGCGCACACGCGGCAAAAAACGCACGCCGCCACATGGTGTTGTTGAACGGCCATGTTCCCACCGGCGGCCTGCAGCGGAACGGGAATCCGCTGCTGGATTTCAACGCGTTTCCCTTGCGCATCAAGGAGACGCCCGACAGGCCGCAGGAGGCGATCTTGAAACTTGGATTCTCCGATGGCCTCTACAACCGGAGCAAAGGCGGCCTCACTTTCAGCGGCTGGAAATGCGAGCATCTGCCTTATCTCGTGGAACTCGATAACTACGGCGTCAGCCAGCATCCGGGCCAGCCGAATACGAAAGGCGAGTTCAACTGGGTTTGGGGCTATGACGAAATCACATGGTTTGCGCATCAGACCAGGGAATATCGCGCCAGCTGGTTGCAATACGCATGGGACTGGGTGCGAAACACCGACACCAATGGTTTCCTGCAAATGCCCGCCAGCCGCACGGCGAGGTCGCCGGATACGCAATGGTACTATGCCAACAACCCCAGTGCCGCAGTCCCAACCGGGCTGGGTGACGAAGAGGCGATCCGCGCCGTCTGGACGGGCGACGCCGCCAAGTCCGACGCTGCTGCCCCGACGTCGCAAACGAAGTGAACCGTTAATAAAATGGACGGTGTTTCATACCCGCTTTCAGGGATGTTTTGATGCCGGACGTTCAATTACAATTTCTGACAATTCACGATAATTTATGAACCGATCCATCCACCGGCCCGCCCGCCAACTTGCACATTTCACCTTCGCGACCGCGCTTGCCATGATGACGTTTTTTTTGGCTCCAACCGCGGCAACGATGGCGGAAGATTTGCCGGCCTTCACTGGAGAAAAGACCGCCTGGCATGGGTTTGACCGTTACGACTTCGTGATGGATGAGGCGACGCTGGCCATCACGCCTTTCAAAGCTCCGCAAAATGAAGGTGATGGCGTCAGCGGCCCGGCAAAAGGAGAACGGCGTTGCATCGTCGTGGTGCCAAAACAGATGGCGCCCGGCAATCCGTGGTCCTGGCAAGGATGCTACTGGAATCATATGCCCCAGACGGAGATCGGATTGCTCAAGCATGGCTTTTGCGTGGCCTATATCTCGGCTGACGCCACGTTGAAACCTGGCAAGGAATGGGACGCGTGGTATGCATTTCTCACGGAACAGCATGGGCTGTCCAAGAAGCCGGCCTTCGTTGGCATGAGCCGGGGCGGAGAATACGCATATACATGGGCCACCACCCATCCCGACAAGGTGGCTTGCATCTACGCTGACAATCCGGGCGGCAACCAGGAAAATCTCATGCTGCTCGGGAAGCTGGCCCAGTATGACGTGCCGCTGTTGCACGTCTGCGGCAGCCTTGACCCGATCCTGGAAAAGTATTCGACGGCCATCGAGAACATCTATCAACAGTTCGGTGGACGGATTTCCGTGATGATCAAAGAAGGCGTTGCCCACCATCCGCACAGCCTGAGCGACCCGCAACCCATCGTGGATTTCATCACTCAAAGCGTCCAGGAAACCACCAGCGCGCCACCGTCTTTTGTGACCGGCAGATTTACCAAACGCTCCTATTACAGCGACGGGAATCTCTACCGCAATGAGCCGCAAGAAGGGGTGTATGTCACCTGCCGGGGCCCGCTGTTCCTGCCTTGCTACGACCAATATCAATTTAACATCGATAACTTTAGCGGAGGCGGTTTGAACATCATCGTGCCGAAGGTTCCGGCGCCGGGAAATCCCTGGGTGTTCCGCGCGGATTTTGTCAGCCGGGATGCGGTGGTCGATCAGGCCCTGCTGGCCAATGGTTTTTACATTGTCACCGGCCCGGTTCCATACGACGTCGGCCCGGTTCCGGCACAATGGGACGCGACCTATAAATATTTGACGGACCACGGGTTTTCCAAGAGACCGGTCATGGAAGGTGATGGGGCGGCAGCGGGCGAAGCCTGCGCCTGGGCCATGGCAAATCCCGGCAAAGTTTCTTGTATCTATGGCCAGAATCCCATCATGCACAGCAACCTGTCGAAAATCCCGCTGCTCGACAGCCTGGACATTCTGGCCAAAGCAGACGTGCCGATCATCAGTGTCTGCGGCAGCCTCGACCCGGGTCTGGAAGACAACACCCGGATGATCGAGAAACGTTACCAAGCGCTGGGTGGACGGATCACGGTCATCATCAAGGCAGGTGCGGGACATTATCCGCTCGCGCCCCAAGATCCACAACCGGTCGTGGATTTCATCGTCAAAAATGCAACCAGGTGAAAAATAAGCGCCACAATTTTATCAAGACTCCATCCCATCCGGTGCCAGCATGGCAGTGCGCGTCGTGTTGACCAACTGGCAACCCGGTCTTTAACGTCGGGTGCCCCGCCACCGTCTTGAGTTTGTGGCGAACGAGCTTGCCGCCCGCCTTGGCTCTTGCATAATACATTCAGGTGCCAATGTATTGCACCATGGCGGTGGCGGATTACAACCCGCCCCACACATAATATTTAAGCGCCTGTAGCTCAGTTGGATAGAGCACCTGCCTTCTAAGCCGGTTGTCGCGCGTTCGATTCGCGCCAGGCGCACCATTTTTCAATTATTTCAAAGAGCTTTCGCCCAAACCCTCAATGCGGCTCGGGCCCCTGCGTCACTTGCACGAAGTCGTCCGGCCGCAGCCATTTCGCAAACGCCGCCTGGACTTCCTTCGCGCCGAGCTGCGCGTAGATTTTCCCCGCGCGCACCGGCTCGTCGAGCGGCAGGCCGAGCGTCGAACGCCCCAGCCACCCGCCGGCGATGTCGCCCACGCTCGCTTCGGCCAGCGGGATGTCACGCAGCAACATCAGCTTGGCCTGGTGCAGTTCCTGGTCCGTGACCTTTTCCGTCTGCATCTGCTTGAGGTCGCGCAGGATCAACGTGCGCGCCTTGGCGACGTTTTGCGGATCGCACGCGTACGATGATTGATAAACGCCGCGGGTTTCGCCGATGTTGAAGCTCGAGCCGACGTAATAAACCAGCCCGCCTTTCTCGCGCAGGTCGCGATACAGCCGCGTCGCATAAAATCCGCCGCCGAGCACGTGGTTGCCCAGTTGCAACGCGTAATAATCGGCGTTCGTCCGCGTGATGGCCATCGTGTGCGCGAGCGTGATCTTGTCCTGCACGCGGGCCGCGTCCGGCACCTGCGTGATGGCCTTGGCATTATCGGGCGCCACCGGGAACAGCGTGTCCGGCTTCTCGCCGTCCGCCTTCCAGCCGCCGAAATTTTTCTCGATGGCGGCCACGGCGTCTTCCGTGGAAATCTTTCCGATGACCACGATCGTCGTCAGGTCCGGCCGGAACGCGCCCGTGTAATAATTCTTCACGTCATCGATCGTCAGCGCCTTCACGCTGTCGGGCGAGGCTTCGCGTTGCGCCGGGTCGCCTTTCGGGAACAGCGCCGTCGTGAGCGCGTGACCCGCGATGTGGTCGGGGCTGGACAGCTCGCCCGCGACCTTCGCCGCGAGTTGCGTCTGGATGATCTTGAAATCGGCTTCCGGCAACGCGGGCGAGAGCACGTTGTCCGCGAGCAATTGCACGCCGCGTGCAAAATTTTCCGGCAGCACTTCCAGCGAGAAATCCGTGCCGGCGGATTCGTTCGCCCCGATGTCATCCAGGGCTTTTTGGAACGCCAACCGGTCGAGCGATGTGGTGCCGTAGGAGAAAAGTTCGTCGAGCGCGCGGTCCACGCCGTCCTTGCCCGCGGGCGCCTGCACCTTGGCGTTGTTTTTCACGCGGCCATGCACGCTCACCGTGCCGCTGACGGATTCCGGCTGCACGATCAGCTTGATTCCATTGGGCAAATTCGTGGTGAACGGGTTTAGCGTGGAAACCGGTTCCGGCAGCTTGTCGGTCAGCTTTTTCGCCCACGACGGCAGCTTTACATTCGGATTTTTGGAGGAGCCGAAATTTTCCGCGCCGCCAAAGCTCTTCGAGGAGATCGGCTTGCCCGAGTCCTGCGGCGTGAGGATCGCGGTGATCGCATGGTCAAAATCCAGGTACTTTTTGGCGACCCGGTTCACGTCGTCCACGGTGACCGCGCGGATGGCGTTGATGTCATCGTCCGGGGAATTGCGCCCCTCGATCGCCACCGCGCTGGACCACGCATTCGCGAGCCCTTGGATGGAGTTCTTCGACAGCTCGGCGCTGATGATTTCGCGCCGCTTGGCGGCCTCCACCAGGTCGGCCTCCACGCCGTTGGTCAGCTCCGCCTGCAAGATGGCGTTCACATTGCCCAGCAGATTCGTCGGGTCGCCGCCGGTCGGAAAACCGGCGATCGCGTAACCGAGGCCGGACTTGATCAGCGTCTCGTATTCAAACTGGGCGAAGATCGCCTTGCCCTCCGGCACCAGGCCGTACAGCTTGCCGCGTTCGCTGCTCAGCACGTCGGACAAGATCTGCGCGGCGGCAAAATCCGGATTGTCCGAGCCCGGAAAGCGGAACACCACCGCGGTCATGCCATAAGGCAGGTCCGTATCCGTGTGCAACGTGGCCGGTTTGACCGTCGAAAAGTTATACTCCGGACGCGCGGGCAGTTTCTTGGAAGGAATCTTGCCGAAAATGTCCTTTACCTGCGCCAGCGCCTGGTCCGGTTGCACGTCGCCCACGATCACGAGGATGGCATTGTTGGGCGCATACCAGTCATCGTGAAATTTCCGCAGGTCCGCGCCGGTGGTCTTGTCAAACGACGGCCGGGTGCCCAGCGCATCATGCTCATAAGGCGAGCCCGCGAACATCGCTTCGAGGAGCTGCTTGTAAAAAACATAGACCGGATTCGACAGGTCCTGCGCCACTTCCTGCTCGATTGCGCCGCGTTCCTTTTCCCAGAGCTTTTCATCCGGCAACAGCTTTTGCATCCGCGCCGC
The DNA here is from genome assembly GCA_035482455.1 of Candidatus Acidiferrales bacterium. GTDB lineage: Bacteria > Verrucomicrobiota > Verrucomicrobiia > Limisphaerales > UBA11358 > UBA11358. Next base: position 16,039 of record DATHQS010000349.1, read on the forward strand.
CTCGATGCGCAGCGGCACGTCGAGATTTTCCGCCGGCGTCGTGAAAAAATACTGGGTGACCGCCTGCTGCGTGTCGGCATTGTCGTTCCCGCCCATTGCGGCGGAAGCCGCGGCCAGTTGGTCCGCGCTCAGGCCGGGGCTGCCGCGAAACATCATGTGCTCCGTAGCGTGCGCGCTGCCGGGGAATCCGGCGGGCGTCTGGTCCGACCCTACGCGGTAGTTCACCATCGTCGTGACCACCGGCGCGATCGTGTTGCGGACGATGATCACCTGCATCCCGTTCGGCAGCGTATCGCGCAAGATTTCCTGCGCCTGGCTGGTTGTGGATGAAACGGCGGCCGTAAAAACGAACCCGGCGAGCAAAAAGGCTTTGGCTTTGTGAATGTTGGACATCATAGCATGTTGATTTCAGACAACGTTAAACGCGCCCCGTTCAAGAGCCAGAAAAAAGTACTGGCCACGGCCACCATTGGGACGGGAGGGGGAAGCCGGACCGTCCTCGTTCTCGTTCTCGTCCTCGTCCTCGAACCTGCTCGCACCATGCGCCCGTAAATCCGGTATCGTAAATCATAAGCGGTTTGATTTGGTTTAATCTGGCTTAATTTCGTTCGATTCATTGGCCATTTTTCAATTTTTAAGATTTTGGATGTACCTCGGCACGATTAAGCACGATTGGGCACGATTGGAACGCAGACGACGGCGGCCATACGCCCGTACTACTCCGTAATTGAAATAAAAAAATCCAAAAAATCTGGGAATGGATGTGAAACGATGGGAATGGATGGTTGCCCGGAGCGCGGTGGGCTTGCCCGTTCGCGTATTTTGCGTCGTTCGCGGTAATTTTTTTCTCCGAATTGGGCGAATATCGGCGAATTCGACCGAATAT
>DATHQS010000350.1:0-4107 GCA_035482455.1 Candidatus Acidiferrales bacterium
CCGCCGTTGTCCTGAAATTCATCCTTCGCATAACCAAAAGACTGCATGTTTGTCCGTACGTTCCATGGCACATTCGCGCTCGTCGCCAGGTAATACAGCAGCCCGCTGATGTAATCCTTGTGCGACTGGTAGATCGCCTGCCGCCCGGCGTACGTGTTCGTCGGGTACGTGTAATTGTAACCGATGAAATCCGTCGAGACATCCGCGTACGCGTTGATGTCCGTCTTGCCGTTGGGAATGATCGTTTGTACATCGATCAACCGGTTCAACGGCACCGACCCATTGGTAGCCACGTATGCGTTGATGTAGCGATGCACCAATTCATACGTCGCCTCGTCATAATTCGCCGGCGCCGTGATGGGAATCTGGTTCGTGGTATTCTGCGTGAGGCACAGCCGGAAATTATACGTCTGTATCCGCTTGTCACCCGCGCCCGCCGTGCCCGGCGCATTCGTCTGGATCAGCGGCAGCAACCCGCTCGCCGGATTGCCCGGTATCACATACGGATCGCACCGGTAAAACACGCTGTTCACCGTCACCCCCGCCAGCGATTCGCCGTAAGTGGCTGAACTCTCCCGCCCCCAAGTAAAACTCACACCCGACTGCGCCATCAGATCGCCCTCATACGTCGCATCGATAAATTCCTTAGCGCGAAAAACCGAGCCATCCGCCATCGTAATCTGCGTGATTTTGAGATTTGAAAGCGTGACCGACGCCAGTTGCAGATTGGTATAAATCGTCACCCCTGCGCCCGCGAGCATCGACATGAACGTCTGTTCCGCCACGTGCGGCTCAAAATAATAGACCGGATTCGTCGTGCCGTACGCCAGGCCCACGCGCGCATAAAACTCCGCCGCGATACCGCCGATGGACGCCGCATTGCCCTTGTCCGTCACCCCCAGCCCGCTCGCGGTCAGGCCGCCGACGTGATTGTTGACGCACACCAACGCCACATTTTTCCCGAGCCTTGCCGCCGCCACCGCCGCCGCCACCCCGCCCGAAGTCCCGCCATAAACGCAGACATCCGCATCCACCACCATCGCCGCCCTTGCCGGAATCAAAATCATCCCCACGAGCATCACCAGCCACGGGATAATCCTCCTCGTCCTCGCTCTCGTCCTCGAATTCTTGCAGAGGAAGAGGAGGGGGAGTTTCCCACCCAAGCAACCCACGACACGATATATGCCCTCTCTCCCCGCTAAACGGGGAGAGAGCCGGAGTGAGGGGCCTGAGCCGTCCGCTCCCGGTTGGGATGGATGTCGTAATGGCGATAAGGCAAACATGAGCCACACCTCTATTTCATCACCAAATCCTTCGGCCACTCCAACCTTACGCCATCCTTCATCAGCAGTTCCTGAAAATCCGTCAGCAACCCCGGCCTGTTCCTCACCTCCCGCGGCAATTTTTTCTGCGCGATGCAATACGCCACCAGCGCGCCCGCCGCCTCGCCCACGTTCCATTCCACCGGATGCAACCGGTAACAACCATTCGTCAGATGCGTCACGCCCAGGTTCTTGCCCGCCGGCAGCAGATTCTCCACGCGCCGCGGAATCAGCGCGCCCAGCGGGATTTGGAACGGCAGCGTACCGCCAAAATCCGCATGGTCGCCGCGCGTCGTGATATGCAAATCCATCGCATAATGCCCGACGCCCACCGTGTCCGGGAACTGCATCGCGTGCACCGCTTCTTTTTTCAGGCCGGTGAGCCGCATCCGCTCCGCCGTCGTGACATGTTCCTCCAGCACCGTGAACTCCGCCTTGATGCGGCGGCCTTCGCGGATGTATGGATATTTCGCCAGCCCATCCTTCGTACCCACGACATCCGGCCGCAGCCGCAACCCCTTCCAGCCCGCGCCGCCATCCGGCCGCGGCGCCTCGGTTTGCAGCCAGTACAGCAGTGAAAGGCTCATCTGCTTGGCGCGCCCGATGTGCAACTTCGCCTCCTCCGCGCTCACGTCGCAAATGCGTCCGAAGGAATAATCATTCTGCGGCCAATTCACGATCGTGATGTCACCGCGATAAAAACCCGGCTTGAACTGGTCGCGATCCGCGATGCGCCGGTACGTCCAAAACCCCTTGCGCGCCGCCGGATCGAATCCGATCTTCTTGGAATCGCGCTCCTCAAAATTCAGCACATGATAATCCTTCTGCGCGCTGGTGCTGAAAGTGAACGCCCGCCAGTAGTCATAATCCCGCGGCTTCGCCATCACATGGTCCTCGCCCGCAAGATAATCCATCGCAAAGCACATCGTGAAACCTTGCAGGTTGTCCGGCTCTGCCTGCTCCTTCGCATGCGCCTCGCCCGTCTCCGCTTTCGCTTCCGCCCCGATGGCATATTCCGTCATGGTCAACGGCAGCAGATCCCCCTGCTCCGTCGCATCCAGAAAATACGGGGCGTGCAAAACGACCTCATTCCCTGAACCTTGATCGCGGACCAGCACTGCCTCCACCCGGTCGCCATTGGTGGCCGCCCCCGTCGCCTTGTGCCACAACAGAATTTTGATTTGCCCTTTGGCGACATACGGCGCCAGCATCCCGTTCAGCACCGCCAGCGCCACGCGCGGCTCGCCGCCGATCGCAGAAACCCACGAGTTGCCGGGATTAAAATATTTCTTGGCCCGCGCCTCATCCGTCAGCGGATAATTCTTGCGGTAATAATCCCGGATGCCGGTCCTAAACGCCTGGTAGCTCGCCGTGGCACCAATGGTTTCAATCCACCGGTTCTCATCCGGCGGCACCGCCTGTTGCGTCACCTGCCCGCCGATCCAGTCCGTCTCCTCCGTCAGGATGACCGTCGATCCGTTCCGCGCCGCCGCCAACGCCGCCGCACATCCGCCCATCCCGCCACCGATGATGACCACATCCGCCGACATCTCCTTCGCCCGCGCGTTGCGCATGCCCACGCAACCCGGCATCGCCAAGATGAGCGGCGCCGCCAGCCCGAGGCTTTTCAAAAAGTCACGGCGCCTGAGTTGATTTCCAGAATGTTTCATTACGTCCGCCAAAAAATCTTCAAGCGCGTCAGCACGCTCACCGTCAGGGCCATCAGCAGCGTGATGATGGCACCTTTGATGCATCCGCGCCACGGTGTCGTGGCGAAACGGTCCAGCAACCAGCTGCCGCCCGTCAACGCCAGCACCGGCGTGATGAAATTATTGATGCCCGCATACGCGATCATCGGGTTCTGCCCGTTGTCGATGAACAACCCGAACCAGCGCTTTTTCCGGAACACATCGATCAAGATGGAGCACCCGATGAACACCACGATGGCCAGCCCCGACGTCACAAAATAATAGCTCAACGTCGGATGATCTTTTTTGATGCCGCCCTCATACGGCTCAAAGATGAGCCCCAGCACCAGCCAGTAGATGCCCCAGTTGAAAAATTTCTGATACAGCCGCTCCGTGTCGTTCAACGGTTTCTGGAACAGCATCCAGCCGATAAAACACAGGGCAAACGCCAGCCACGTCGTCTCAATCAGCCAACGCGCTTTCAGGCCAACGAGCACCACAAAAAACACCGCCGCCAATGTCGCCAATACCGCGAGATAATGCCCGACCGGCCAGCCAGCCCCGACGGAATCGCCCGCCGCCTTCTGCCGCGTCCATTTCAATATCAAATCCCCGGCGATGGTGCCGGGAATCACGATGCACAAGTATTGCAGGTAGTAGAGATGATAGAGCCACGGCAGCGGCGACATCATCCACAGGTCCCGCACCCAGCCCTCCGTCGGCTGCGGCATGTTGGAGAGCCGGATGGCCACCACGATCCCGATCACCCCCAGCCGCAGCAGCAGATTTTCCCGCGTGAACATCCACACCAGCGAGCCGAACACCGCCATGTTCGTCAGCACGATCATGATGATGTCGCTCCGCCCCAGGTCAAAATGCGTGCCGTCCGGATAGGTGGTGAACCTACAGAACAAAATCGCCGCCAGCCACCCTGCGCCGCGGATGGAAAGCTTCACCGTCCGCGGCCACGCCTCCGGCAGCCGCGTCAGGGCGGGAAAGAAAATAAAAAAACCCAGCAACGCCACCAGCCATGTCGCCGTCGTCGGGTGATGGCTCATCGTGTACGGCCGGATGGCCATCACGAACAGGGAAAAGAA
>DATHQS010000351.1:0-5588 GCA_035482455.1 Candidatus Acidiferrales bacterium
GGACGCCTCGTCGCTGAGCGTCTACCAGAACCGCGAACGCATGGGCTATGCGGAATTTTCCACCAGCGTGGGGCAGTCGATGGCCGCGCTGGATGAGGACAAGCCGCCCCCGGAAGGGCTCGTCAAGCGCGCCGGATACCAGGTCCACCTGGCCGGCAACGTGGCGCTGGGCGATTTCACCAACCGGCTCAAGTTCGACGGCCGGATCCTGTTCACCTCCGCGCGGAAGTGGCAGGAGTTCAACCTCAAGGTCACCTCGCGCTTCGCCGTGGTGGAACTGCACTCGATCGCCACGAACCAGCTGGTCCACGTGAAGATGAGCGGCGAGGCGATGGCCTTGGAGCGCGACTTCACCTTCACCGAACTGGAGAACCCGAGCGCCCTCGTCCGGGCCCTCGCCGGAAATTTTGCCGATGCGCTGCTGGGCGTGGTGGACCTGCCGGACTTCACCCCGGCGGACGAGTCCCAGAAGCTGACCTGGGATGCGCGGCGCACGCGCGTCAAGATCGGCACCGAGGCCGTGCCCGTGTACCGCCTGGAGACCAGCGCGCTCGGACGCACCATCACCGTGGATGTCAGCACCCTGGGCGAGATCTTGCGCGTGGAACTGCCCGGGGACATCAGCGCGCGCATCGATGAATGGAGCAAGCCCTGACCGGACTGGATCACCATGATTGAACTGGATCATCTCGTAAAAAAATTCGGCGACCTCACCGCGGTGAACGACGTGTCGCTCCAGATCGGGAAGGGCGAGTTTTTTGCGATGCTCGGGCCGAACGCCGCCGGCAAGACCACCACCATCAAGCTCCTCACCGGCCTCATCAAGCCCACCGCCGGCTGCTCGCGCATCTGCGGCTTTGACATCCAGACCCAGCCTCTCGAGGCGCGGCGGCGGCTCGCCTACGTCCCGGATTTCCCGTTCCTCTACGACAAGCTCACCGCCTGGGAATTTTTCCGCTTCACCGGCCAGTTGTTCCAGCTCGACCCGGCGCGCATCGAAAAGAACGCGCAGGAACTCGTCGCCCGCTTCCATCTCGCGGAATTTGCCGACCGGGCGCTCGAAGGGCTTTCGCACGGCACCCGCCAGCGCGTGGCCATCGTGTCCGCCCTGCTGCACGACCCGGAAGTATTCGTCATCGATGAACCCATGGTGGGGCTCGATCCGCAACACGCGCGCATCGTGAAAGACGTGTTGAAGGAACGTTCGCTGGCCGGCATGACCGTGCTCGTCTCCACCCATCAACTGAGCATCGCCGAGGAGATGTCCGACCGCATCGGCATCATCAACGGCGGCAAACTCGTCGCGGTGGGCACGCGGGAAGAACTGCGCCAGCAGACCGGCTCCACCGGCGCGCTGGAGGAGATCTTCCTGAACCTGACCGCCGAGGCGGGGACGAAGGGGTGAAGGCTCAAGGCTGGGGGCCGAAGTCTAAAGTCTAAAGTCCAAAGGCCAAGGTCCAAGGTCCAAGGTCCAAGGTCTAAAGTTCAAGGTCCAAAGGCCAAAGGCTGAAGGCTGAAGGGAGCAGGGGCCGGTGCATCCGTCTACGCCAACGCTATGACGCGACGGGGGAAAATTAAAATGTCAGGTTTCTGGCGCTGATACATTCACAAACATACGATTATCAAGAACCGACCCCTTCATGGCGACCAATTGCCCAAGTTACTTGATGAATTAAATGTTGTTCTGGCTGCGTAACTTACGCAAACATGATTTTCACAAAGATTTTCGTTTAATTGTTTAATTTGAATGTTATAATATGCGTAAGTATTTGTTTATAAACCAATTGATTTTTATTTATACATCACCATAAAGATTTTCGGAATATATGGAAGTTTACCGGCAAACCAGTGCGATGGAACCTTTGATCCCGACCGGGCAGAGTGCCCGTCTGTCTGAACTGACCTGTGAAATATTGAAGGCGTCTGGTCGGCTTACCGGACAGGTTCATTCACCGCTTGTGCTCCAGCGGGTGGCGGATTTGGTCCGCGAAATGAACTGCTATTATTCCAACCTGATCGAGGGCCATAAGACCATACCCCGTGACATCGAGCGGGCGATGAAGCGCGATTTTTCGCAAGATCAAACCCAGCATGACAACCAGCAGCTCAGTCTGGCCCACATCGCGGTGGAGAAACTCATGGAAGAACGGCTGGCGGGTGGGCCGGTGGATGTTTATTCCCCCGATTTTCTTTGCTGGCTCCATCGCGAATTTTATACCCGCCTCCCGGAACCGCTGCACTGGGCAGTTACGCAGAGCGGCCGGCGTTACCAAATCCAGCCCGGTAGTCTGCGCGATTTCATGGTGGATGTCGGTAAACATACCCCGCCGGATTTTACCGCCTTGCCCAAGTTCCTGAACCGTTTCCATTCCTTCTATGGGGACAAATATATTTTGGAAACCGGCCGCCTGGTCGCCATCGCTGCCGCCCATCATCGGCTCGCCTGGATTCATCCGTTTGGCGATGGCAACGGCCGGGTTATCCGGCTCCAATCCCACGCGCAGCTTGTCCACCACGGCATCGCCGGCCACGGCCTGTGGACCCTGTCCCGCGGACTGGCCCGCTGGCGCCAGCGCTATTTCGCCTGCCTCGAAGCCGCCGACCAGGGACGGCGCGGCGATCTCGATGGCCGGGGCAACCTCTCGGACGCCGCCTTGGCCGACTTTTGTGTGTTCTTTCTCGAAACCATGCTCGACCAGATCCAGTTCATGAGCGGATTGCTCGGCCTGCCCGCCCTGCGTACCCGTGTGGAACGCTACTTCCAATTTCAGGCCCTGCACCTGGATCGCTATCGTGAGGAACTCATGCGCGTGACCCGTACGCTCGTGGATGAAGGCGAAATCCCGCGCGCACGTGTGCAGGAAATCACCGGCAAGGCCGCCACCGTCTCCGTCGAAATCATCAAGCTGGGACTGGAAGAGGGCTATTTCGAAACGCCCAGCCCCAAAGGCCCGTTGCGCGTCGCCTTCCCGGCAAAAATTCACGAGTTCTACTTCCCCCAACTCTTCCTCGACCTCCCCGTCGAACCACCTGCCGGGAGGACCACATGAACAACGCCGGCAAAGCACATCAACTCTTCGGCGAGCAACTGCCCAAGCTGCTTGATGAACTCAATGAGGTGCTTGCGGCGATTGCAACCCGAATGCTTGTGGAACTTGGAAAAGTTACTTCTGCTTCGACGGAAAAAGGCGACCCGCTCGCCCAGCACAGCATCCGCGTCAACGATCAATGGCGGATCTGTTTCCGGTGGGAAGCGGGTGCGCACGAAGTGGAAATTGTGGATTACCATTAACAGCTTATGAAAAACAAATTGCTGGCCAACATCACGCCGGGCGAAATTCTGGCGGAGGATTTTTTGAAGCCGATGGGCTTGAGCCAATACCGGCTGGCAAAGGACATCGGGGTGCCGGCGCGGCGCATCAATGAAATTGTAAAGGGCGAACGCGCCATCACGGCGGACACGGCGCTGCGCCTGGGCCGGTTCTTTAAGATGTCGGCGCAGTTCTGGCTGAACCTGCAATCACAGCATGATTTGGAAATCATGGCCGACCGGCTGGGCCGCCGTCTGGAACGCGAAGTCAAAGTGTCGGCTGCGGTCTGAAAGACGCACGCACCCCGCTCACGCCTTCGGCGCGAGCGACTTCTGCCAGCCGAACAGCTTCTTCGCCTTGATGACTTCCACAATGGCCGGCGGGATGAGCCGGGCCACGGATTCATCACCGGAATGGATCTTGGCCAGGACTTCGCCGGAATAGATCTTGAGCGCATCCGCATTGAAGCTGCCGATGTCCACGATGAACTGGTTGTCCACGAGGTGCTGGTAGAGATGGCGCAGGTGCGGGGCGACTTCCAGGTTCTGCACGGTGGTCAGCCGTCCGGTCTTTTTGTCCAGCGACGGGTACACGTACATCTTCGCGCCATTCTTGAACAATTGGCCGAGCGATTCCATGAGGCCGCCGGGGAGGTCGGTGTAAAACTTCTCATCCAGCACATCCCGCAAGCGCACGAGGCCGATCGGCAGGCCGATGGGCTTCTGGGTGTGGCGGGACAGGTAGGTGACGAGGCGATGGTAGCGGAGGAAATTGGAGATCAACACCGGCTTGCCCAGCGCGCCCAGCGTATCCACGCGGTCTAGGAAGTCCTGATGGTCGATGGCATCGCCCACCTGCAACTGGCGCAAGGTCATCTCGAACATGGCGACGGGCGTCTCGCCCTGCAACGCGGGTTCCTTGACGAACATTTCCTGCGCCCGTTCCATCATGTCGAGCATGGGATTGGTGAGCGGACGGAAACTGCCGCGTTCCAGCAGCACCGGCTTTTTGTAAAGCAGCTCGCTGGGGATGACGGATTCGCCATTGGCGGTGAACATGGCCGCCTCGGTGAGCCATTGCTCGACGAGTTGCAGGGCCATGAGCCGGTTATCCACCTGATGAAAGGCGGGGCCGGAAAACTTGATCATGTCCACCTCCACGCGCTGGTTCGTGAGGCCATCCATCAACGAGCCGATGAGCGCGATGGGGTCGCCGTTCTGGTAAAACGCGCCATGGATGAGGTTGACGCCGAGGAGGCCGACGGCTTCCTGCTGGCGCGGCGTTTCCCAATCGAGCATCCGGGCATGGATGATGATCTGGGAGGGTTCGGTCTGCGGGACGGTCTGGAACTTCACCCCGAGCCAGCCTTGACCGCCTTCTTCGCCGGGCTTGGAGATGTGCCTGGTGGTGACGGTGTCGGCAAAGGTGAAGAAGGTGCATTTGTCACCGCGCGTCTTGTCGAGGCGCTCGACGAGCAGGTTGAATTCGAGATCGAGCATCGCCTGCAGGCGCTGGCGGCTGACGTAGCGGGCGGCCACCCCATAGATGGCGTCGCTGACCGCCATGTCATAGGCGGAAATGGTCTTGGCGACGGTGCCGGAAGCCTTGCCCACGCTGAAGAACCAGCGCGCGACTTCCTGCCCCGCGCCGATCTCGGCGAAGGTTCCGTATTTTTTGGCGTCCAGGTTGATTTGGAGCGCTTTCTGGCCGGTATTGAGCTTTTCTTTGATCATTTTCCCTCGGGGCGCACAATACACAAAAATTGTTGCATGTCCACCACGATGAGTTCGGTCGTATGCGGTGGGGGCTTGAGGTTTTAAGATGGTGAGCGGGGCCGGTTGGCTGGCGGAAAAGTTTTTGAGGGGTTGGACAGCCTTTGTCCAACCGGGGGTGATAGCGTGGGCGAATGCAGAATGAAAAATGTAGAATGAAGAATGGCCTCTGCCGGAACGGGCGGCGTCTAGCGGCGCGGGGAACATTCAACGCTCAACATTCGACGCCGAACATTCAAGGAACACCCGTTATCCGACTGAATCCGACCAAATCCGACCGTTCAATTTTTGTGCGTGACGTACGGGCCACCGGGCGCAGGACAGGCGGGCAGGGCAACCGAATCAAGGTAAATCAAACCAAAGTACTAGAGCATTTCAATAAAAACTGTAGCCGTTTTTTAAGGGTGTGGTAGGCTGGTCCCATGCGAACAACCTCTCTGGATCTGCGTGAACGGATCCTGGCCTCCTATGACAATGACGAAGGAACACGCGATGAGATTGCTGG
>DATHQS010000352.1:0-25044 GCA_035482455.1 Candidatus Acidiferrales bacterium
ATCGCTCATCATGCACGGGACATCTATGAGGCGGATTTAAGTTACCCCATCATCATTTCACCGGATGGCGAAGTCCTCGACGGCTGGCACCGCATCTGCAAGGCGTTCCTGCAAGGCATCGAAGAGTTGCCCGCCGTCCACCTGACCACCATGCCCGCCTACCGCTGGCGCGTTCTCCCCACCGGCGAGGAGGTTCCGATTCCAGACTAGGGCGCCGGGGACGAAACGGGCAACTTGGATTCCCACCGGAAAACAAATTCCCTTGGCGTGTTGCATATTACCCAAGTTTAAGCTTTGAACCCCTGCGTTCGCTGTTTATAAATCGTCCGCCTCGTATAAAATGACGCCCTGATGACTGATTCCCCGAAGCCCAGCCCCGCTCCGCCGGCCAGGCTTCCGTCGCTGGATGGCTGGCGCGCCGTCGCCATACTGCTCGTTCTGGGCGCCCATTCCATTTGGGCGACCGGTTTCCCCGAACATCTGAAACCGCAGACCGAATCCTGGTTCGACGGCCGCCTGGGCGTCCGCCTTTTCTTCGTCATCAGCGGGTTTCTCATCACCTGGTTGATGCTCGTGGAGGCCGCCGAAACCGGCTCCGTCAGCCTGAAAAATTTTTACATCCGGCGCAGTCTGCGGATCTTTCCGGTCTATTTTGCCTTCGTCGGCGTCATGGCCGTCCTGCATTTCACGGGCGTGAGCGTCCAGTCCGGCCGGTCCTGGTTCGGCATCCTCACCTTCACCCGCAACACTTTTGGCTACGACTCCATCAGCGCACATCTCTGGTCCCTGTCCGTGGAGGAGCAGTTCTATGCCTTGTGGCCGGCGCTGTTCCTCGTGCTCGGCTGCGCCCGCGACCTCCGCCGCACTCTCCAGGTGCTGCTGCTCTTGTCCCTCATTTCCATCTGGGTCACCGGCCAGAACCCGCTGCACGGGTCATTCCCCAACTGGCTGAATCCGGCCCTGGACTTTTTTTATTTCGTCCATTGCCTCGCCTTCGGCTGCGCTGCCGCCATTCTCCTCGCCCGCAAACCGGACTGGCTCAAGGCTGGCTTCAAAAAAAATCACATCCTCATCCCCGTCTTCGCCTTGGTGCTGGTCAGCGTCCCGCGGATCTTGGCCTGTTTCAGCCATGTCGCCATGTTCATGGTGCTGCACGCCGGTGACCTGCAGACTTTTGGTTTCGCCATCCTCATCCTGCACAGCGTCATTGACCCGCAATGCTGGCTTTACCGCTGGTTGAATCACCCCTTCGTCCGCCAAGTTGGCGTCCTGTCCTACTCCCTCTACATCTGGCAGCAATTATTCTGGGGCGCCCCGGCCGGCCTGCCGTTCCGCGAATACTGGTGGTGCGGCCTCTGGCTCATTCCCCTCGTGGCCACCGCCTTGCTGTCTTACTACGGACTGGAACGTCCGCTGTTCAAGCTCCGCCGGAAATATCACTCGCCGGTGAAATAAAAAACGGCGGCCCTTTCAGGCCGCCGTCTTGAATTCTAACCGGTGAATTAAATCAGATTCCCTTCGCCGTGATGTACTTCACGAGGTCGATCACGCGGTTGCTGTAACCCCATTCGTTGTCGTACCAGCTCACGATCTTGAAGAAGCGCTTCTCGCCCTTCAGATTGTTCTGCAAGGTCGCCAGGCTGTCATAGATCGAGCTGCGATCGTCATGGATGAAGTCGGTCGAAACCAGCTCTTCTTCCGTCACGCCGAGGATGCCCTTGAGATACGTCTTGGACGCGTTCTTCAACGCCGCATCAATCTCTTCGATGCTCGTGTCCTTGTTCGTGCGCACGGTCAAATCAACGACCGAGACGTCCGCCGTCGGGATGCGGAAGGACATGCCCGTGAGCTTGCCCTTGGTGATCGGCAACACTTCGCCGACCGCCTTCGCCGCGCCGGTGGTGCTCGGAATGATGTTGATCGAAGCCGCGCGACCGCCGCGCCAATCCTTCTTCGACGGACCGTCCACCGTCTTCTGCGTGGCCGTCATCGCATGGATGGTGGTCATCAGGCCGGTCTCGATGCCGAAACCGTCCTTGATCAGCACATGCACGAGCGGCGCGAGGCAGTTCGTGGTGCAGGACGCGTTGGAAATGATGTTGTGCTTGGCCGCGTCATATTCGCCTTCGTTGACGCCCATGACGATGGTTTTGACTTCACCTTTGCCGGGGGCGGAGATGATGACTTTCTTGGCACCGGCGGTGAGGTGGGCTTTCGCCTTCTCGCTGTCGGTGAAGAGGCCGGTGGATTCGATCACGATGTCCACGCCGAGCGCCTTCCAAGGCAGGGTCGCGAGGTCTTTCACCGCGCCGACACATTTCACCTTGTGGCCGTTGACCACGATGATGTCCGGCTCTTCGAGCGCCGGATTGCTCTTCTCCGTGGTGACCGCGTGCTTGAATTTGCCATGGATGGAGTCGTACTTCATCTGGTACGCGAAATAATCGGCGTCCGTGGACACGTCCACGACCGCGACGACATCGATTGATTTGCCCAGCAAACCCTGATCACAGAGCGCCTGGAAGACCATCCGGCCGATGCGGCCGAATCCGTTGATTGCTACTTTTACTGCCATAATTATTTTATTTGATAATCCGTTGCCGAAATTGAACCTGCATTCTAACCGTGAATGCTCACCCGTCAATTAAGAATTCAGGTTTGGCTTCCCAATCCCGCGCCCTTTTTGTCCAAACACCGTCTGCCAAGGCGCACAAGGCCGTGCCGCTTGGCCATCGGTGTAGGGCAGGCTTTCCAGCCCCCGTGTTTTCCAGGCGACCGGAAAGCCTGCCCTGCAAAAGTATTTTTATTTGACCGTGGTAAAGAAGGACTTAACTTGCCTCCATGCAGCATTCACCCGGTTTCCTAAAAATCGTCGCCGAGGCCAAGGCGAACGTCCGCGAAATCTCCGTTGACCAGACCCGCGCCTGGCTCAAGGAGAATCCCAAGGTCGTGCTGCTGGATGTACGCGAAGACCACGAATGGGCCGCCGGCCACGCCGCCGAAGCCCTGCATCTCGGCAAGGGCATTCTCGAACGCGACCTCGAAAAGAAATTTCCCGACCCCAACACGGAGATCATCATGTACTGCGGCGGCGGCTTCCGTTCCGCCCTCACCTGCGACGTCGCGCAAAAGATGGGCTACCGCAGCGTCCACTCCCTCATCGGCGGCTACAAGGCCCTGGTCGCCGCCGATTGGCCGATGGCGAAATAAACTTAGCGCTTCTCCAACGCTGGCGAGTTGCGGACCGTGACACCCGTCACATTGTCTGCAAGCACCGCCACTTTCACCCCATCAGCCACCTGCCCTTTGAAGTTGTCGATCTCCAGTCCTTGCACATCGTCGAACGCCGCCGCCGGACGCAGATCGTCCTTGCTGAAGCTGGTGGTGATGTTCGCCAGTTCCAGGCCTTTGATGTGCCGCGCATAGACACCGTAGGCGGGCAGCGTGCCGAGGCTCTTGTTGGGTTCGGGATACCCGGTCCCCAATTCCTTGGGCACACGGGCGGCGTCCTCCGCGGTGCCGCCGCCGTTGCTGATGAGGCGGATGTTTTCCAGCCGCACACCCTCGACCGGCTGCTCCGGCAGGCCCATGATCTGGATGCCGCTCATCTTGTCCACCCCGTCGGCGATGACGTTGGCGATCAGAATATTCCGGCCCCGGCTGTTCGTCGTGACGTCCGGTGTCCGGTTGCGTTTGCCGGTGGTGAGATAAATCGCGTACCCATGCACATCCATCATCGTGAGATTGTTGACGGTGATGTTTTCCATGATGCCGCCGTCGACCTCCTCCAGGGCGAAACCGCGGCAACTGCGGAACGTGCAGTTCGCCACGGTGCAGTTGCGGAAGCCGCCGCTGGATTCCGTGCCGAATTTGATCCGGCCGGTGCCGTTCGTCTTTGGCTTCATCGTGCCGTCGATCAACGTGCCTTCCTCAAAACCGGAGACCTGGCAGTTCACAATCGTGAGATTTTCCGTCGGCCGCCATTCGCCGAGCGCGTAGGTGCTCTTCGGGCAAAGGCCGTCGTCGTTCGGCGAATTGATGCGGCAGTTGGACACCATCGTGTTGCGGCAGCAATCGATGTCGATGCCGTCGCGGTCCGTGTCCATCGTCACGTTGTCCACCGTCATGTTGTCGCAACCGGTGACGAGGATCGCGAAATGTCCGCCGTGAAAAATGGTCACGTCGCGGATGAGCACGTTGCGGCAGAGCTTCAGTGCGATGGCCTTGTTGCCGAGGCGCACGGGCGGCGCGGCATTGGTCACCAGCGGATTAAATTTGTTGAAGCCCACCATCTTGTCCAACACACCGTCGCTGCGAACCATTCCGCCGCCGTTGATCGTGCCGTTGCCGGTGATGAAGACGTTCGTGAGATTTTCGCCCCAAATAAGGCTGTTGTGGAAAAAGCAATGGCCGCCGTCCTGATAACCGCCGAGCGTGAACGGTTCGGTCTCGTCATAGGCCTTCATGTCCTGCGGCGCGCCGAGGATGGTCGCGCCGGCATCGATCACCAGATGGATGTTGCTCTTGAGGTGGATCGAGCCGCTCAGATACGTCCCCGCCGGCACCAGCACCGTGCCGCCACCGGCTTCCGCCGCGGCGTCAATCGCCTTGTCGATCGCCGGGCTGTCGAGATTTTGACCGTCGCCCACCGCGCCGTAGTCGCGGACATTAAACGAAGTCTTGCCGGCCGGTTCAGCGGCGTTCAGGACACTGCACAGGCAGAGCATCAGGGTGGAAAGTTTAGGGGCGGAAAAAAATCGGGGTTTCATGCAATTGTTTGGTACCGACAAACAATGACGAATCCTCCCGGCAACTGGCTACACAATTATCTTCGGATGTTTGTACTAGTTATGCTGCGCTTTGGCTCGACAAGCGGCGAAATATGAGGCAGATTTTTCGGGTCAGGGCCCATGGAATGTGGACTTACGAACCCCGCCAGGGCCGGAAGGCAGCAACGGCAGTTTGCTCTGCGTCTGCCGTGGTCACCCTGACACCTCTTCAATCATTGGTTCCGGCACCAAGCTTGTAGGCGCTGCCGACGCCGAGGAAAATCCACAGCAGCGTGAACAGGCCGATGCTGGCCTTGAGCATCTCGAACTGGACGCGCCATGAATTCTTGAAGATATTCATCCGGCCCAAAAATTCCGCCTTGGACGGTTTGCCGGCGATCAGGTCACGGTACTTGGGCAGTTCGGTTTCACGGAATTCCTTGAGCCGGTCATTCGACACCTCGGAGGCATAGACCTCATCCTCTTTGGCAATGAACGCCTTGGTATCCTCGGCCGTGGTCAGGGCCACGGCGGCATTGGCCGTATCCAACTGTTCCTGATAGGAGACCATGGCGATTTTATCGAACTCCGTTTCCGCGATGCTTCGCAACGCCAGATATTGGCCGCCGATGATGGCGATGAAGGCAAACAGGCCGGCGAACAGGCCAAGTTTCGTGCTGCCGGCCGCACCGACCACCCGCGCCCCCAGGCCGGTGAGCGCACCGACGCCCCATGCGGCGTATCCAATCTCGTAACCTGAGGCCTTGATCAGCAAAAACCAGCCCATCATTCCCACCAGCGAAGCGATCAGCGCGCCCGCCACCCCTTTGAGAAATCCATCGCCTTCACTTTTGTCTCTTTTGGGAGCTGCCGGTGCAGATACGGCGGCCATGCGCGACGGGGCGGCGGCGGCAACCGGAGCCGGTGCGGGCGCCGCATGCGGGCGATTGATGCGCAGTCCAAACGGTGCGGGCGGGGGTTCCGGTGCGGCAGGCGGAACGGGCGGTGAAACCGGCTGCAACGCCAGCATCCCGGCAATGTAATCATTGGCCAGGCCCGTTGCGTCGGCTTGGCAGGCCGGGCATTTTATTTCGCACGGCATCACGCCGTCCACCGGTTCAACGTCAAATTCAAACGGCTGCCCGCAAGCGCATTCAAGTTTTATTTCCATAATGGTTCCAGGCTGATCTGAGGCTGCAGGCGGAAACTTGCCCGAGCGCAAAAATAGCGCAAGAGTTTTCGCGGCGTTTCTCCTTGAAGCTGCCGCACGCCTGCAGCAAAGTCTTCGGGTCATAATTGACGGATCGAATGAGTTACCAAGTCATCGCCAGAAAATACCGTCCGCAGAAATTTGCCGACGTGGTCGGGCAGGAGCATGTCACGCAGACGCTCGCCAACGCCATCACCCAGAAGCGCATCGCCCACGCCTATCTCTTTTGCGGGCCACGCGGCACCGGCAAAACGACCATCGCGCGCATCTTCGCCAAGGCGCTGAACTGCACCGGCGGACCCAAGATCGATTTCAACGACAGCGATCCGCGCGTCCAGGAGATCACCGAGGGCCGCTCGCTCGACGTGCTGGAGATTGACGGTGCGAGCAACAACGGCGTGGAACAGGTCCGTGAACTGCGCGAGACCTGCAAATACGCGCCCGCCAACTCCCCGTTCAAGATTTACATCATCGACGAAGTGCACATGCTCTCCACGGCCGCGTTCAACGCGCTACTGAAGACGCTCGAAGAGCCGCCCGCGCATGTGAAGTTCATGTTCGCGACGACCGACCCGGAAAAAGTTCTCCCGACCATTCTTTCCCGCTGCCAGCGGTATGACCTGCGCCGGATTCCCGCCGCGCTCATCACCAAACATCTTGCGGAGATCGCCGGCAAGGAAAAGGTCACCATCGATGCCGCCGCCCTGCACGCCATCGCCCGCGGCGCGGATGGCGGGATGCGCGATGCCGAATCCACGCTCGACCAGCTCATCAGCTTTTGCGGCGACAAGATCGAGGAGGCTGACGTGCTCTCCATGTTCGGCCTGGCCGCGCAAAACCAGATCCTCAAGCTCAGCCGCGCGGTCCTCGCCGGGGAAATTTCCACCGCGCTCACGCAATTGGACGAACTCGCGCGCGGCGGCAAAGACCTCGGCCGCTTGCTGGGCGACCTGCTGAACCATTTCCGCAATCTGCTCATCTATCAGGTTTCCAAAGGCGACTTGAACCTGCTCGAAGCCTCCGAGGCCGAGGTCACCGCGCTCAAGGAACAGGCGGGGCTGGCCACCACCGATGCCTTCACGCGGGTGTTGGAAGTTCTGGCCGATGCCGAACTCCGCCTGCGCGATGCCGCCTCCAAGAAGATTTTGCTGGAAGTCACCCTGCTCCGCGCCATCGAGGCGCGCAACTCGCTGTCGCTCGACGCGGTGTTGAAACAGCTCAACCAGCTTCGTGGCGAAGGTGGCGCAAGCGTCCCGCCTGCCGCGATCAGCGCACCCGCCGAAGCTGCGGAACGCCGAACTCCGATTCGGCAAGAGTCGAAAATGACACCGCAACACGCCGGTTCGGAGACCGGCGCTCCAACAGCCAAGCCGGCTACCCTCACCCCGGTTGCTGCCGCACCAGCGGCGGTAGCGGCTGTACCATTATCCGATCCCGTCTCGGGTATTGCGTCTCCGACTGACGACTTAAATGAAATGTGGGAAAAACTCATGGATGCCTTTGGCCGTGTAAAACCATTGATCCGCAGCTATTTGGAGGTCGCCATCCCAATTTCATTTGAAAAAGGTGCTTTTAGTATCGGCATTGATCCAGAATTTGAAGATCGTTTTAGCCTAGTAAATACATCTATAAATCAGACCTTGCTGGCGACAAAACTTAAGGAACTCGGATATCCTTGCTCAACGGTAAAATTCGTTTTGACCGAACGTCCTATTGGTTATAGCTTTGCCAAAGCTGCCCCCTCCACGCCTCCGATATCAGCCGTAAAGCCAGCAGTCAATTCATCTGCAGAAAAAACCATTCCAAAGCCACCGACTGAGAAAAAGCCTGTTCCGGTTGCGTTTAACAAAGACGAATTTAAAAACGACCCGCTTATTAAAAGGGCGCTTGAAATATTCAAAGGAGAAATCACAGCGGTTTGGCAATAGAAAGCCATTTAATTTTTATGGCAAGAGAAAAAATTAGTGTCAGGCAACAGCTATTTGGATTTCCAGACGAAGATTTAAAGACTTCGCTTCATGACGAAATCGTTCTCTGGCTCAAAAAAAACACCTTGGACCTGTCAAAAAAAATTCTGACATGGAACGATGTTCTTGATTCTAAAAAGCTTCAAGAAGTAGAAAAACGTGTCAAAAAAAATACAGAAGACTTCAAGTTGTCACTAGAATTGGAAATAAAGGAAAACTCTGATCAGTTAAAAGAGAAAATATTTTTTAGGCGTGAAAAAATTGTTGAATCAACCAAATCATGCCAGCAACAACTAAAGGCAATTGAATCATGGAAGGGGTTGGATCAACCGCCCGAATGTAAAATTGAAGTTGAATCACAACTGGAAATCCCAATTAAACGCGAAAGATATAAATCAACAGATATTGTTGGTTATGCGGATATTGTATTTTCAATCCGCGAGGCTTATCCTTATGTCTCGCCGCTTCCAACAACCCCATCTGGAAAATTTGATTCTTATGTGAATTTAGCCGAACATCTTAAATGGAAGACGCATTGGTATGATCCACGTAAAGTTGCATTTGACGCAAAAAGCGCAATTCCTTCTCTCGGAGAACTGATACGCCAATTAAATACATATCGAACGTATTGTACTTGGCCTTTTTTTGTTGTTTCCCCGGATTCGAGGTTTGCTAGCGAAATAGCCGAAGAAGGCTTTGGCTTTATTAAATATCCCGATGGAGTAATCACCCGTCCAAAAATGAAGAAAAATCAAATATAATTATGTCACTCGGCAAACTCATGAAACAGGCTGCGAAAATGCAGCAACAGATGGAAGTCATCCAGGCCCAGCTCGCCTCCCGCACCGTGGAGGCCACCAGCGGCGGCGGCGCGGTCAAGGTCGTCGCCAAATGCGACGGCACGCTGTCGTCCATCAAGATCGATCCCCAGGCGCTGAACCCGTCCGACGCCCAGGTGGTCGAGGACATGATCCTCATCGCCGTTAACCAGGCCCTCAACCAGGCCAAGGAAATCTCCAACGCCGAGATGGGCAAAGCGACCGCCGGTTTTAGTTTGCCGGGAATGTGATTTAACCGGCGGAATGACTAAGCCCTAATGTCTAATGACGAATGGACACATCTGAAACCATCGTGTCCGTTGAAAAGAATTCGTCATTAGACATTCGTCATTCTTTAGTCATTAGGTTTTAGAAATTAGTCATTACCCCCATGCTTCCCGAATCCATCACCACGCTGACCGCCGCACTGAGCAAGCTGCCGGGCATCGGGCCGCGCTCGGCCGAGCGCGTGGCGCTGCATATCGTGCAGACAGACTCCGCCATCGTAAAGCAGTTGGCAGAGGCCATCCTGATCGCCCGTGAGAAGATCCAGTTTTGCACGACCTGCGGCGCGTTGACCGAGAAATCCCCCTGCCCCACGTGTGCGGATACGCGACGCGATGCGTCGCTGGTGTGCGTCGTCGAACGCGCGGTGGACATCTTGAGCGTGGAAAAATCCGGCACTTATCGCGGCAAGTTTCATGTGCTCGGCGGAAAAATTTCGCCGCTCGATGGCGTGGAACCTGACGACCTGCACATCGCCGGCCTGGAAAAGCGCCTGACCACCGAACCCATCAAGGAAATCATCATCGCGCTCGGCACAGATGTGGAAGGTGATGCGACGAGCAACTATCTGGCAAAACGGCTTGCGCGGTCGGGGTTGAAGATCTCCCGTATCGGGTTTGGATTGCCGGCGGGAAGCGGGCTGGAATTTGCGGATGAGCTTACGCTAAATAGGGCGTTGGAAGGCAGAAGAGAGATGCATTGATTTTTGGACGCGGAACATAAATGGTTGAACGACCGTCCTCACCCCGGCCCTCTCCTCCAGGAGAGGGGGAAACGTTCGCCGGGCATTTGAAAATACCCGCGACGGAATTGGTTGAATGATTTACGAACAACCCAAACGCGGCTAGATATGCTCCTCTCCTTGGGGAGAGGAAACAGGTGAGGGAGGACAATACAACAAATTTAAGCACCCACTCTTGCAACCATGAACAACCCGCCCGTCTTCATCTTCGACCTCGGCAAAGTTCTCGTCGATTTCGACTACTCCATCGCCGCGCGAAAGATCGCCGCGCGCAGCACCAAGGCGCCGGAGGATTTGCACGCCTTTCTCGGCGCCACGCCGCTGCTGGTGGAGTACGAAAGCGGACGCCTCACCCGGCAGGCTTTTTACGATGCCATCTGCGAAGCCATTGATTTTCGCGGCGACCTCGTGGAATTCGGCAGCTATTTTGCGGACATCTTTTCCGAGATGCCCGGAACGATCGCCCTGCACGCCGAACTGCGCCAGCACGGCTACAAATCGTATATCTTCTCGAACACCAACGACCTGGCCATCGAGCATGTCCGCCGGAATTTTCCGTTCTTCGCCAACTTCGACGGCTACATCTACTCCTACGAAGTCGGCGCGATGAAACCCGAAACGACCATCTACGAAGCGATGGAAAAGATGAGCGACCGGCGCGGCGCGGACCTGATCTACATCGACGACCGCCCGGAAAACATCGCCGCTGGCGCAGCACGCAATTGGCGGACGATTCTGCACGAGTCGCCGGAGAAAACGCGGCAGGTTTTGAAGAAATTCAGCGTGCTTTGATGTTAAATTCAAAGCCGGCTCGGTTACAAAAATTAACTGCACGAAATTATTTCTGTGTCAATTTATATCCTTGTTGTGGCCATTCAGTCTGACTATACAGGTATCCAATGGCAGCCAAAGTCACAGACGACTATTCATCTTTCCCGATACCAATACAAGAAGTGATGCCTTTTGTCGAAGGAGGCGTAACGGAATTGCGGAACCACTGGCAAATTCACTATGCACTCTTTATGGAGGACAAGGCAAAAACTAGTTTTTATGCCGAAAGTTTTGGCCCCATGCTTGGAATATTTCAAAACCTTCTCGCCAAAGAAATGATTTTGGCAATCGGCCGACTCACGGATGAAGATAAAATTAATAAAAAAGCGCCACATAAAAGCCAACATAACCTCTCAATCTGGAGGCTAAAGGAGGCAATTCCATTTGCCAAATCCAACGATTTTGTAATAAAGGTAGAATCCACTTCAAAGGCTATAAAAAAAATTACGTCAAATCCAAGAATGCGACGTCACAAAGAGATCGCTCACTCAGATTTAAACGTCAGCCTTGGCAAGTCGCCAGCACCGACAGTCTTGTTTAAAGATATAAGATCGACGCTGGAGACGATGGAGGTCTTTTTGAATCTGTTCCATTGGGAATTCGCTAGAACCACTGTTGGGTATGATAGCCTTTCTTCAGGTATGCTCATCGAGAATGCTTTGATGACCGCCATAAAATCTAAGGTGTACGACGAATTGGAAACAGAAAAAATTATACCATTAGGGGAATGGGAAAGAAGAGTTGATAAATGGCCTTGGTGGAAATGGCATTGATCTAATCAGATCCCAAAACCTAGACCGAATATCATCAATTGGACCGGTCCAAAATGCGAAGTGGCCTGGGCCAACATCACAATTCATCACCCGGCGGCGGCGGGACAGCCGGCGAGCCATCTTGGAACGCGATGAAATCCTCACGCTTCGCATCGCGGGCGCGTTTGCGCAGGTGCTACACCGTCAGCATGGCGCTCAATTTCTCGGCGCGGGGTTTGACAGTTAGTGAAACGACCGTCCTCACCCCGGCCCTCTCCTCCGAGGAGAGGGAGAAACGTTCGCCGCATTCTTGGATATACACGTGTTAATCCGTGTTTAGAAAACCTCCCACGGCTGCATATTTAATTTTGCCGGCACCGCACCAGTATACGCAGCCGCACGGCCCGGTAATTTCCAGCATTGGCGGCAAACGTCCAATCGGGATTGTCTTTTGGTTGATTGCCGATGCCGATGTCCGCGTGCTTGCCTTCACGCCAGTGATTGACCGCGATCAAGGTTTGCCGGGCCTCATGGTCATGGATCTGCAGACAGCCATAACCATCCTCCACGTCCGTCATTTCATCCCCGAAATCAAACGCATCGCCGGAGGCATTGGGCACGTTGGCAGCATTTTTCTGGTCATAATTGTTCGGCCAAAATTCAATGTTGCCGCCGTTCAACTGCGTGCCGGTCGTGATCGTCTTGACGTTGGAATACACATCCATGTTGGTCACGTTTTGCTGAAAACGCGCCCCGGATCCGAAGACGGGAATGCCGATCTTACCGGGATCATCGGTGAACGCATCCATGGAGACATAAACGTCCCGGGTATTCCAATCCGGGTCCTGTAATTCCAGAAAATAAGCGATCCGGTCAAAGTGCGGCGGAAGGTTCGTGTGGTTATCGATGTTGTATTTGATGGCCGGGCCGAGACCGGCCATATCCAGATCATAAACCACCCGATAATCCTTCGCCTCCGGAACGTGCCGGCCAAGCCAGTCGCGCTGGGGCATTTCTCCCGCGCGGAAGGAACCGGCCGGCAGTCCGTCTTGGTTCATCAAATTGGGCTGCGCCAGGCCGCTCCAGGCAAAGCGCAGCGCGGCCGGATGTCCCACCCCGGGAGACGAAAGCACCACGCTGGAACCTTCAATGCGGGCATCGGCCTTCACAAAGCCACCCTCGTCCGCGTCGATGATCTCAAACCAATCCAGCGGCTTGCCGTCACGGCTGACGAGACCGCCACCGACGTTGTCAAAATTGACGCGAAGGGTGTTGCTGGCCACGGTCAGGGATTTGAAGGTCGGGCCGGAAGAGACCAGATCATTTTGCCCGTAGGTTTTGGCCAGGGCCTGCAAGGCGAGCCGGTGCCCCACATCCTGTTTATCCGTGGGATGGACATTTTTAAGGTCGGCGAGGTCATTGATGACCACCATGCCCGTGTTGGGAATGGTATTGGCCGCGACCGTTTGGGCCTCCCAGAATTCCGCCTCCTTTTCGGGATCGCCGCCATAATCGTAGGGGGCAATTTGTACAAAATAGCAGGGAAAATCACCTTCACCCCACGCCGTGCGCCACCCGGCCAGCAGGGCTTTCAGGTGTTCGGCGTAGCGCATTCCCTGGCCCACATCGGATTCGCCCTGATACCAAATCGCACCGCGGATGGCGAACGGGATCAAAGGATGGATCATGCCATTGTATAACGAAGTGGCCGAATAGAGATCATGCGGAGGCAGCAATTCATCCGGATAGGATGGCACGGGGGGAACGGCTTCCCGGTTGGTCATCGCTTGATGAGCCGCCCGCGACCATTGGTCAAACTGATCCAGCGTCAAGGCCAGCCGTTGTTGGTGCGAGGCTGCGTGAGGATCGCCCAACTCAATCCGTTGATACTCGTCTTGCAAGGCCGGCACGGCGGCAAATCCCTCCGGCGGTGTCCACAGTCCGATCAGCGTACCGCCCCGATGGGCATCAATCAGGCCAACGGTCACACCCAGCTTGGCATTCAGCTCACGCCCAAAAAAATAGGCTACCGCTGAAAATCCCTGCCAGCCACCTTCCGCGATGGTCGCCGGGGTGCATACTTTCCAAGTCCCTTCCATGTCGCTTTGGGGTTGAGGCGCCCAATCGCCCTGCTCCATCAGCAACCGAATGCCCGGATGATTGGCGGCGGCAATTTCCTCTTTGGCGTTATCGCTGCGACCGATGCCAAATTCCATGTTCGACTGGCCGGCACACAACCAAACCTCGCCGACCATGACATCCTCGCAGGTTAAAGTGTTCGAACCGCTCACGGTGAGCGTGTAGGGTCCGCCCGCCGACATGATTGGGAGAACCACTTTCCATTCACCGCTGCCATTGGCCTTGGTGGTTTCGATTTTGGAGCCGAGTTGGACGGTGACATTATCGCCCGGGGCGGCCCAACCCCAGATGGTGATGGGCTTTTCCCGTTGCAACACCATGTGACTGCCAAAGATATGGGGCAGACGTATCTCCGCCAGGATTGTGGCCGGATTGGCCACACAACCCAAAAACGTCAGCATAAGGATCAGCCGCCGTAAGATCATAATCCGGTGTATCGCCAGCGGGATGGCCTGTTTCATAGTGATGAAGCAAATTGAACAGCGTCAGGACTGGCTGGCAATAAATAAAAATCAATGATGCCACCATTTCTGATTGGGATTTTAGGTCCTCGCAATTAAACTCCGCGCCCGATGGTGAACCTGAACACGCTCAATCCGCAACAACGCGAGGCTGCCGCGACGATCAAGGGCCCGGTGTTGATCCTCGCGGGCGCCGGCACGGGCAAGACGCGCGTCATCACCTATCGCATCGCGCACATGGTGGACAAGGGCATCAAGCCGGGGAACATCCTCGGCGTGACGTTCACCAACAAGGCCGCGCGGGAGATGCAGGAACGCGTCACCAAGCTGCTGCCCAAGCGTCCGCGCGCCAAATCCAACGAGGACAAGACGGCGGAAAAGGCCAATCGCCCGACCATCTGCACGTTCCATTCGCTCTGCGTCCGCATTTTGCGTCAGCACATCGAGAAGCTCGGGTACAAAAAGAGTTTCGTCATCTACGACGAATCCGAACAGCTCGCGGCGGTGAAGAAAATCCTTTCCGCCATCTCCGCCAAGGGCGAGAAGACCGACCCCGGCGCGGTGCTGGGGATGTTGAGCAAGTTCAAGAACGGCGGCGAGAATTCCGCGACCTTCGGCGATCCCAGCGTCCGCGCCCTCGCGCAGCACATCGCCAAGCGTTACGAATCCGCCCTGCACGCCTGTAACGCCGTGGACTTCGACGACCTCATCCTGTTGACGCTGCGCCTGTTCTGCGAGCATCCGGACGCGCTGGAGGCCTGCCGCGTGAAATACCAATACGTCATGGTGGACGAGTATCAGGACACCAACGCGGCGCAGTTCGAGCTGGTGCATTCGCTCACGAAGGAGCACCGAAATTTCTGCGTGGTTGGCGATGACGACCAGAGCATCTACGGCTGGCGCGGCGCGGAGGTGGCCAACCTGCTGAACCTGGAAAAACATTTTCCCGAGGTGAAGATCGTCAAGCTGGAGCAGAATTACCGCAGCACGACGACCATCCTCCACGCGGCGAACGCCATCATCAAGAATAACGTCCAGCGGCGCGGCAAATCGCTGTGGTCCGACAAGGGCCCGGGCTCAAAGATCCAGCTGAACACCTACAACCACGACGAGGACGAGGCGCGCGAAGTGGTTTCCCAGATCGAATTCAAGCGCATCGCGCACCGCGTCCCCTGGCAGGATTGTGCGATCCTGTTCCGCACGAACCAGCAGTCGCGCCCGGTTGAAACCGAACTGCGCAAGGCCGGCGTGCGCTATCACCTGATCGGCGGGCAGAGCTTTTTTGACCGTCGCGAAATCAAGGATTTCATCGCGTACGTGAAGATGTTTTTGAACCCGAACGATGACATCAGCCTGCTGCGCATCGCGAACGTCCCGGCGCGCGGCCTGAGCGATGTGACGATGGAGCGGCTGCTCGGCGCGAGCCACGACCGCAAATGCTCCGTCTTTGCCGCGATGAAGAACCCGATGATTACGACGACGTTCCAGACTCCCACGCGCAAGAGCATCGAGGCTTTTGTCGAATTTGTGGAGCGTGTGCACGGCGAGCTGCTGGCACCCGCCAGCGGCCTGATGCTCGCGGCCTGGGCGGATAATTTTCTGAACGAGACCGGTTACCTGGCCGAACTCAAGCGGTTGGACAAGGATGAGGAAGTGGCCGAGGGCCGCATCCGGAACATCCGGGAAATGCTGCCGACCATGGACGGCGTGGGCAACGCGCCGATGGAGCGGCTCGAAAATTTTCTGGAAAACATCACGCTCGACAGCGACCGCGAGGAGGACAAGGAGAACACCAGCGACGCCGTGACGCTCATCACCATGCACTCGTGCAAGGGGCTGGAGTTTCCGCACGTCTTTATCGTGGGTCTGGAGGACGGTTTGCTGCCGCACTCGCGTTCCAAGGTCGAGGGCACGATGGACGAGGAACGGCGGCTGTTTTACGTGGCCGTCACGCGCGCGATGCAAACGTTGAGCATCAGCCACTGCGGCGGTCGCAAAAAATATGGGCAGTTGCTCCCCTGCCAACCTTCGCCGTTCTTGAAAGAACTGCCGCCGGAACTGGTGGAACATTCCGACCCGAAATCCCGGACCCCGATCGCGGCGGAATCCGGCAAGAATCTCTTCGCCGCGATACGCGAGTCCATTTCGTGATGGATTTCAGGTCGCGGTTGCCAAACACTTTTCCGTGTGACTGACAAGCGGATGCGATTCCCCAAAGCCGTCGCCCTGACGGCGTTCGTCATCTATGCCCTGACTCTAAGCCGGGGCATGACGATCAACAGCATGGGTCTCACGGCAAAAGTGGCAGGGTGGGACTGGTTCCCAATGACCAGCCGTCCGCTGACCTGGCTGTTGACACTGCCATTTCATCTGCTGCCCGCGGGCTGGATTCCCCTCGCATTGAATCTGTTTGCCGCTGCCACTGGAGCGTTGACCTTGGGATTGCTGGCGCGGTGCGTGGAACTGCTGCCATGGGATTGTCTGCCGTCCGCCAAAAAGCCGTGGGTCGCGAAACTTCCGGTCGCGCTGGCGGTTGCGGTTTGCGGATTTGAATTCTCGTTCTGGCAGGAGGCGGTGGCCGCATCGGGAGAGATGACCGGCCTGTTGTTGTTCATGGCGTCGGTCTGGTGCCTGCTCGAATACCGGGCCGGGAATGAAATGCGTTGGCTCAATGCGGCCTCGCTGGTCTGGGGCCTCGGGATGGCGGAGAACTGGCTGATGCTCCCGGCCCTCCCGCTGTTCGTGATCGCGCTGATCGTATTGCGCGGCCCCGATTTTTTCCGGCCGGATTTTGTGCGGCGGATGGCGCTGTTTGGGCTCGCGGGCTTTTCCCTTTACGCGGTGCTGCCGCTCGTGAACGGGCTCACGCCGCATTCGCCGTTCAGCTTTGGCGGGGCCTGGCTGGCGGCGCTCCATTCCACCAGCGGCATCTTCCACCAGTTGTACGCCAGCTTCTGGCAGCAACACCGGCTGCTGATCGTGGCCGTGTTGTTATATTTCCTGGTGCCGGTGCTGCCGTGCTTCATCCGGTTGGCACACCAGAACACCGACAACCTTTCCGACCTCGACCGTTTTCAAAACGGTTTCTACCGCCTGCTGCAAATGGTGTTGCTCGCGGCGTGCCTATGGCTGGCGTTCGACCCGCTGGTCGGCCCGCGCGAAATCGTGCGGCAACAGCTTGGCTTCACCATGCCGCTGCTTACCTTCGACCTGGTGAACGCATTGGGCATCGCGTTCCTCGCAGGAAACTTTTTGTTCGCGGCGC
Source organism: Candidatus Acidiferrales bacterium (assembly GCA_035482455.1). Taxonomy (GTDB): domain Bacteria; phylum Verrucomicrobiota; class Verrucomicrobiia; order Limisphaerales; family UBA11358; genus UBA11358. Next base: position 17,240 of record DATHQS010000352.1, read on the forward strand.
AGATCCCGACGCAACGCCGTCCCCGCAATCCGCTGGAACAATTCAGTTCCTTGCTGCGGCAATATACGCTGATTCTGCTCACGGGGGTTGCCTTGGCGATCTCCGCCGGCCTGGTCACGCGCAACCTGCCCTCGATTCTGTCCTTCAACCGGCAACCGCTGTCCGGCTACGGCGAACTGATGGCCGGCTCGCTCCCGGCGGGCGGCGGCATCGTGCTGGGCGATGACCCGGCAAAACTGGAACTGATGCGCGCGGCGTTGGCGGGTGGTGGTGAAAACCGGCACTGGCAATTCGTGAACCTGGCCGCCCTCCCGAATCCAAAATACCGGGGGATGCTGGAACGCGAGTTCCCGGCGGGCTGGTCCGGCACCGCCAAAGATGGTGAATTGAAGCCGTATGACCTGCTGCAACTTCTCTACGGGCTAGGCGGCACGAACCAGATTTTTTATCCCGAGCCGCATAACGGAAGCGCACTGTTTGAGCTGTTCCACCCCTCGCCGTCGGGCGCCTTGGATGAACTCAAGCGTTATGATCCGCATCGCTTTGAAGATGCGTTGCCGTCGCCGCCGGAGATCACGGAGGGGGAAAAATTCTGGGATGAGGCATGGCAGGACCGGATGTCGGGCCTGGACCAGACGTCCAAGCAGCCATCCCGCGTGGAAAAGCTTTTGAAAAAGCGGCTGGCCATCTTGCCGGCAAGGCGCGATCAAAACGTGCAGCTTGGCCGCTGGTACTCAGTGGCGCTCAACGACTGGGGCGTGACGCTGCAACAAGCCGGCAAGCCCGCCATGGCGCAGCGGCGTTTCGCGCAGGCGCTGACCCTCAACCCCGATAACGCCGCGGCGGCAACCAACCTGAACTGCTGCCAGGACCTGCTGACCGGCAAAACCCTGACCGCGATGGATACCGCCCAGATCGGGGATGCCTTCCGGGACATCCGCCGGCTGGGACAGTTCATCAATGCTTACGGTGAATTTGATGAACCAGGCATCCGCTGCGTTCTCGGCAGCGTCTGGCTGTCCGCCAACTGGCCGCGCCAAGCGTGGCAGGAATTCGAACGCGCCCGGAGGCTGGTGCCTGGGGCCGTGATCCCGCAACTGGCCGAGGCGGAACTGTATTCGCGCTCCCGGTTCGACGCCGAGGTTTTTGAAATGGTTGGCCGGATGCGGCCCTTCATCACGAACTCGCCCGACGGCCAGATCTTGGAAGTGGAACTGGCCATGTTGGAGGCGAAGTCATGGATCTCCCTGACCAATGCGGCGCAGGCCGATAAAATCCTCGAAAACCTCCTGCTCGCCCACCCCGAATCGCCCGCGTTTTCGGAAATGGTGTTCAAAGCCTATCTGTCTTTCGGTGAAGTGACCAATGCCCTGGCGATCACGGAGGCCCAGCTCGCCAAAATGCCGGACAACGTCGCGGCGCTCAACAACCGGGCCGCGCTCCTGATCCACATCAATAACGCCGCGCCCGCCATCCCGTTGCTGGACCACGCGCTGTCGCTGACCAACATCCCCTCCATCCGGTTGAACCGTGCCATCGCTTATTTGCAAGTGACCAACCTAGCGGCTGCGGAACAGGATTATACCCTGCTGCTGGACTCGGCGGTGGACCAGTTCACCGTCCACTACGGCCTCGCGCAGATCGCGCTGGGCCGGGGCGACACGAATCTGGCCGTGCAACATCTCGATCTTTGCCTCTCCAACGCGCCTGCTGGCAGCCTCAAATGGCGCGATGTGCGCGCCCGCCTGGACGCGCTGAAACATTGACCCATTTAAAAACTTCTGCAAGCCCGTCAAAAAAGGGCGGTTTCTAATGATGAATCAACCGTGTTTTCCAAAATGATTTATTGCACAGAGGAAGCATTTTTGTAAAAAATAAAGGAACGCAGGCTTATCAGCCGTACGATGACCAGCAACTTGACAAATAATTCTAATAACCAGCCGTCGGAACCCCGGATTTCCGCGCCGCTGAAACAGGGCCTTTACGACCCGCAATTCGAGCACGACGCGTGCGGGCTCGGTTTCGTCGTCAACATGAAGGGGAAAAAATCCCATTCGCTGGTGAGTGACGCCCTGAAGATCCTCGTCAACCTCGACCATCGCGGCGCGTGCGGCTGCGAGGCGAACACCGGCGACGGTGCGGGCATCCTCATCCAGGTGCCGCATGAATTTTTCGCGACCCAGGCGGCCAAGCTCGGCTTCAAGCTGCCGGCCCCCGGTCAATACGGCGTCGGCCAGCTGTTCCTGCCCAAGAACCCCGCCGAACGCGAGGTCATCAAGGCGGAACTCGCCAAGATCATCGCCGCCGAGGGCCAGACGGTCATCGGCTGGCGCGATGTGCCGGTGGACAATTCCTCGCTCGGCAAGACGGCGGTCGCCGCCGAGCCGTTCATGGCGCAGGTCTTCGTCGGCCGCAGCGAGAAGATCAAGGACGACCAGGCGTTTGAACGGAAACTTTTTGTCATCCGCAAGGTGGCGGAACGGAAGATCCGCTATGCCGGCAAGATCGCCGGCGGCAGTTTCTTCTACGTGTCCAGCCTGTCGGCGCGCACGCTCATCTACAAGGGCATGTTGATGTCCGAGCAGGTGGGAAAATATTATCCGGATCTCAGCGACGAGACGATGGTCACCGCGATGGCGCTGGTGCATTCGCGTTTTTCGACGAACACGTTCCCGAGCTGGGATCGCGCGCACCCCAACCGCTGCATCGCGCACAACGGCGAAATCAACACGCTGCGCGGCAACGTCAACTGGATCAAGGCGGCGCAGGCGAATTTCAAGTCCGCAACGCTCGGCGGCGACATCAAGAAGGTCATCCCGGTCATCAACACGGACGGCAGCGACTCCGCGCAGTTCGACAACTGCGTCGAGCTGCTCGTCATGGCGGGCCGCGAACTGCCGCACGCGATGATGATGATGATCCCCGAACCGTGGGAGAATCACGAGAGCATGGACGCCGAACGCCGCGCATTCTACGAATTCCATTCCTGCCTCATCGAACCGTGGGACGGCCCCGCCTCGATGGCGTTCACCGACGGCATCCGCATCGGCGCGTGCCTGGACCGCAACGGCCTGCGCCCCTCGCGCTATTACGTCACGAAGGACGATGTCGTCATCATGGCTTCGGAGGCCGGCGTGCTGCCGATCGCCCCGGAGCGCATCGCCGTCAAGGGCCGCCTGCAACCCGGCCGGATGTTCCTCGTGGACACCGAGCAGGGCCGCATCATCGCGGACGAGGAACTGAAGAAGAAATACGCCAGCGCCCATCCGTACAAGCAATGGCTGGATGAGAACCACGTTTTGCTGGAGAACCTGCCGGAGCCGATGCAGCACACCGACGTGGCGCACCGGAAGATTTTGCAGCAGCAACAGGCCTTCGGCTACACCTTCGAGGACCTGCGCTTCATCGTCGGCCCGATGGCCAATGACGGCGTGCAGCCGCTCGGCTCGATGGGCACGGACACGCCGCTCGCGGTGCTCTCCGAGAAGCCGCAGCTGCTCTACAATTATTTCAAGCAGCTGTTCGCGCAGGTGACCAACCCGCCGATCGACCCGATCCGCGAGGAGATCGTCACTGCCACCCACACGATGGTTGGCTCGCGCGGCGGCCTGCTGAACCCCGGACCGGAGAGCTGCCAGCTCATCCGCCTGGAACAGCCCATCCTCACGAACGAGGACCTGGACAAGCTCCGTTTCATCGACCGCGCCGGTTTCAAATCCGACACGTTGCCGATCCTGTTCAAGGCCGCCGACGGCGCGGAGGGCCTGGAAAAGGCGCTGGAAAAACTTTTCAACGCGGCCGACGAGGCCATCCGCGACGGCGCGAACATCCTGATCCTGTCCGACCGCGGGGTTTCCCCCGAGCTCGCGCCCATCCCTGCCCTGCTGGCGATGGCAGGCTTGAACCATCATCTCATCCGCACGGGCACACGCGGACGCACCGGCCTGGTGCTGGAGTCCGCCGAACCGCGCGAGGTGCATCATTTCGCGCTGCTCATCGGCTACGGCTGCAGCGCCATCAATCCGTATCTCGCCTATGAGACGATCGATGACCTCATCCACGAGGGCCTGCTGCAAAAGACCGACCACAAGACGGCGGTGAAGAAATACATCAAGGCCGCCATCAAGGGCGTCGTCAAGACGATGGCCAAGATGGGCATCTCGACCATCCAGAGCTACCGCGGCGCGCAGATCTTTGAAGCCGTCGGCCTCAACAGCGAACTGGTGGAAAAATATTTCACCTGGACGCCCACGCGCATCCAGGGCATCGGCCTCGACGTCATCGCCAAAGAGGCGCTGGCGCGTCATCGCCGGGCGTTCCCGCCGGAGCCGGTCAATCCGGAGCTCGAAGCGGGCGGACAATATCAGTGGCGCGACGGCGGCGAACAGCACCTGTTCAATCCGCAGACGATCCACAAGCTGCAGACGGCCTGCCGTCTCGGCAGCGAAAAGATCTATCGCGAATACGCGGACCTCATCAACGACCGCGCGAAATCGCTGTGCACCCTGCGCGGGCTGCTGGATTTCAAGTTTGCCGAAAAACCGCTGCCCATCGAGGAAGTGGAGTCGGTCGAGAGCATTGTCAAGCGGTTCAAGACCGGGGCGATGAGCTACGGCTCGATCTCCAAGGAAGCGCACGAAACGCTGGCCGTGGCCATGAACCGCCTCGGCGGACGCAGCAACACCGGCGAAGGCGGCGAAGATCCGTTGCGCTACGTGCTGGAACCGAACGGTGATTCCAAGAATTCCGCCATCAAGCAGGTTGCCTCCGGCCGTTTCGGCGTGACCAGCCATTATCTGGTCAACGCGAAGGAACTCCAGATCAAGATGGCCCAGGGCGCGAAGCCCGGTGAAGGCGGCGAATTGCCCGGCAAGAAAGTGTATCCGTCCATCGCCAAGGTGCGCGGCACCACGGCGGGTGTCGGTTTGATCTCCCCGCCACCGCACCATGACATCTATTCCATCGAGGATTTGGCGGAGCTGATCCACGATCTGAAGAATTCCAACCGCGAGGCGCGCGTCAGCGTCAAGCTGGTCGCCGAGGTCGGCGTCGGCACCATCGCCGCCGGCGTGGCGAAGGCCCATGCGGACGTCGTTCTCATTTCCGGTCACGATGGTGGCACGGGCGCCTCGCCGCTCTCCTCCATCAAGCATGCGGGCGGCCCGTGGGAACTCGGCCTGGCCGAGACGCACCAGACGCTCGTCTTGAACGGCCTGCGCAGCCGCATCTATGTTGAAACCGACGGCCAGTTAAAGACCGGTCGCGACGTGGCCGTGGCCGCGTTGCTCGGCGCGGAAGAATTTGGTTTTGCCACCGCCCCGCTCGTCGTGATGGGCTGCATCATGATGCGCGTGTGCCATCTGAACACCTGCCCCGTGGGCGTCGCCACGCAGGATCCGCGTCTGCGCAAGCGTTTCACCGGCGAGGCGGACCATGTCGTGAACTTCATGCGCTTCATTGCGCAGGAACTGCGCGAGATCATGGCCAAGCTCGGCTTCCGCAAGCTGGAAGACATGGTCGGCCGCACCGACATGCTGGTGCCGTGGAAGGCCATTGACCATTGGAAAGCCAGCGGCCTCGACATCACGCCGATGCTGTACCGCCCGGACATGGGCCCGGAATTCGGACGTTTCCGCTCGCAGGACCAGGATCACGGCCTGGAGAAATCCCTCGACGTGACGAAGCTGCTGGACATCTGCAAACCGGCCATCGAGCGCGGCGAAAAAGTGCGCGCCGAACTGCCGATCATCAACGTGAACCGCGTGGTCGGCACGATCACCGGCAGCGAGATCACGAAAAAGCACGGCCCGGCGGGCCTGCCGGAAGACACGGTGCACCTGAAATTCAACGGCAGCGCCGGCCAGAGCTTCGGGGCGTTCATACCGAAAGGCATGACGCTCGAACTCGAAGGCGATGCGAACGACTATTTCGGCAAAGGCATGAGCGGTGGCAAGCTCATCGTCTATCCGCCGAAAGGCTCAACCTTTGAGGCCAAGGAGAATATCATCATCGGCAACGTGGCGCTGTACGGCGCGACGGCGGGCGAGATTTTTGTGGCCGGCGTGGCGGGCGAGCGCTTTGCCGTGCGCAACTCCGGCGTGAACGCGGTCGTCGAAGGCGTGGGCGACCACGGCTGCGAATACATGACCGGCGGACGCGTGATCATCCTCGGCAAGTCCGGACGCAATTTTGCGGCGGGCATGAGCGGCGGCGTGGCTTACGTCTTGGACGAAGCCGGAGATTTCGCCACACGTTGCAACATGGAACTCGTGGCGCTTGAAAAGCTGGTGGATGCCGATGAGACCGAGGAAGTCTGGAAGCTCATCCAGCGCCATCAGACTTACACCAAGAGCGTGAACGGCGCCCGGATTCTGGCGGACTGGAAAGCATTCGTGCCGAAATTTGTGAAGGTCATGCCGCAGGATTACAAGCGCGTGCTGACCTCACTCAAGCGGGTCCAGTCGCAGGGCTTGACCGGCGACGAAGCGATCATGGCCGCATTCGAAGAGAACGTGAAGGGCGGACATTGAAAACGGGACCGGAGAAACCCGAGAAACGCAGAGGCGCGGAGAGCGCAGAGGAACGCAGAGTTTTAATGGGTTAAATTTTTCTCCGCGAGTCTCTGCGCCCTTTGCGTCTCTGCGTTGAAATAAAACGTATTATGCATGAGAATGAGGTTTCGGAGCGCATTATCGGGGCGGCGATTGAGGTGCATAAGTATTACGGGCCCGGAATGGTGGAACAGGTTTATGAAGAGGCGCTGTGCCACGAGTTCAGTTTGCGTGGCATCCGCTTCGAGCGGCAGAAACAGGTGCCCATCCTTTACAAGGGCGTAAAACTGGGCATACCGTTGCGGCTGGATTTGATTGTCGAAGAGCTGGTGATTGTTGATTTGAAGGCCAAAGAAGAAGTGAATGCGTTCGACCGGCAGAAGCTACTGAGCTATTTGCGCCTGTCGAATTTGCGGCTCGGCCTGATCATCAACTTTCATGAAGTTGTATTGAAAGACGGGATTTCGCGGGTGGTGAACGGCTTAAAAACGCCGCCGCCGGAGCCCGGCTCGTTTAGGATTTAACTGAGAAACGCAGAGACGCGGAGAACGCAGAGGTCCGCGGAGAAAAATTGAAATTAATTTAATGAAGTTCAACGCAGAGAAGCAAAGAACGCAAAGGCCCGCTGAGAGGAATTTTTATTCTTACTCTGCGCCGCTCTGCGTTCTCCGCGTCTCTGCGTTTATTCCGATTTAACCAAGCAAATAATAAATCATGGGAAAACCCGACGGATTTTTGTTGTTCCAACGTGAACTGCCGGCTGACCGCACACCGCTGGCCCGCATAGCGGACTGGCAGGAGATCCACCTGCACCAGTCCGAAGCCGACCTGAAGAAACAGGGCGCGCGCTGCATGGACTGCGGCATTCCGTTTTGCCACACCGGCCAGCTCGTCAGCGGCATGGCCAGTGGCTGCCCGATTCATAATCTGATCCCCGAATGGAATGATTTGGTTTATCGCGGCCTGTGGAAAGAAGCGCTCGAACGCCTGCACAAGACGAATAATTTTCCTGAATTCACCGGACGCGTCTGTCCCGCGCCGTGCGAAGGCTCATGCGTGCTCGGCATCAACAATCCGCCGGTCACGATTAAAAACATCGAGTGCGAAATCATTGACCACGGGTGGGCGAACGGCTGGGTCACCGCGGAACCGCCGAAGAAGCGCACCGGCAAAAAAGTCGCCGTCATCGGTTCCGGTCCGGCGGGAATTTCCGCCGCCGCGCAGTTGAACAAAGCCGGGCATGATGTCACGGTG
>DATHQS010000353.1:0-4786 GCA_035482455.1 Candidatus Acidiferrales bacterium
TCGGTTGTGAAACCGGTGCCCGTAACAGAAAAAGTCGGCGACCCTACCGAAGAAGAGGAAGCCGGCGCTGACCAACTGCTTCCATCCCACTTGCGAACAATCAGAGTGGCCGGATTCGCGCCGTTTTGGATGTCACCCGCCACATAAGTCCCGGTGAAATTATAGGTGGGCGAAGCGAATCCACTGCCTGTAAGCGTCCAATAACGGGCGATGTATAACGAGCCGTCAATGCCGGAACCCGGGTTGGGGTTTTGGGAGGCGGTGGCGCTGGCGGTCAAACTGCCGGAGTTGGCATCCGTGAAATTGGCAATACTGACAGGCGAATATGCGGAAGCGGTGCCTACGGGAAAAGTGTAGGACGCCGAACTCGGAGCAGAGTTAAACGGCACGGTCAACTGGCCGTTCAAATAGGCGGTGCTGCCGCCTCCGGAAATGACGCCGCTGCTGCCGAGGGTGACGTTGCCGGTGACCTTGCCGGCGGTGAATGACAGTGTGCCATCTACCTGCATCGCCTGGCTCAAGGTGACGCCAGTATTATTACTGATGGTCAGGTTATTGACTTCAGCAGGCATCGTGGCGTTATTGGCCGTGGTGCCGGTGACTTGGGCAGCCGTGCCATTGAAGATGTAGTTGGCCGTGATGGGCAGCGTAATTTTGCCCGCGCTGAAGCCGGTGAAGATACCGGGCACGCCGCTCGCACTGGTAATTGCGGTAACGAGTGTGCCGCTGCTGCCCAACGCAAAGGTAGCGCTTCCGTTACTGTTGCCACTGATGGTGAGCGTGCCCATGATGAGGGTGCCATTTACCGTGATGCCAATGGTGTTGCTCGATTTCAGTTTGAAACCGGCGCTCATGCCCGAGGCATCCAAAGTAACACCAGAATCAACTTGAATCGATCCCTTCACATTTGAAATATCTCCCGACCCCGTCCAAGCGCCGTTGGAGGTGAATTCAATAGTCCCGGTGGTAGTTGTAGTAGTGCCTGCGATTGTGCCGGATTTATTAAAATTGCCACCGAGCACCAGCTTGCAAGTAGAACCAGTGTCGAGCGTGAATGTCAGCGTCCCGCCACTGTTGATTTGAACGGTGGCCGCTGTTCCGGCACCGGTGGCATTGACGGTCCAAATGATGTTATGAGGGATGGTATAATTGTGCCCGCTTTGGATGATAAAAGTATCACCGCTGAGGAAGTCGGCCGGATGTGATCCGGTGCCACCCGTCCCAGTCCACCACGAGGTGGTCAAAGTTGGGTCACCGGTGGCTGATCCGGAAAAATAGGTCGTTGCCTTGCCGGTGGCCAAGCTGAAAATCAGCAGCACGGCGCACAGCCAGATTGTTTTCAAGGTTTTGATTGTTTGCATAGATTGTTGACGGTTCGAGGTGATTGAGTTCTATCAGGGTACAATAAATTCAGGCGGCTTGGGCCATCACCAGTTCTGGGGACGGTGGCGAACAAACGACGACGTTGGGGCAATTCAAAGTGCCCAACCAAGTGGTTTGGAGAGTGGATTTGGCTGGCATGGCAAGGTGTGGGTAACGGGCAGGGTTATACGACAAAGATACTCCTGATTTATAACTATTCAACTTGCGCTGTGCTGTTTGCTTGGATGATTGCCACATTATACAGACATGACGACGTCCGTCAAAAAGTGCGCCTCTTCCTTTTGGGCATTTAACTGTGAAATTCCTGCAAGGCCGGAAACGGAAGCGCACCGGTGGAAGTGAAACCGTAAAGGTCAGCCCCGGCCTTCCACCCAGCGCGCCAAGAGCCACAACAGGTCGGAAAGCCGGTTCAAAAACACCAGAATCTCTTCATTTTTCAAGTCCCCCGCCGCTTGCAGGTCGTACACCCGCCGTTCGGCGCGGCGGCAGACCGTGCGCGCCACGTCCAAGGTCGCCGAGCTTTGGGTTTGTCCCGGTGTCGCCCAGTGCTTGAAGCTCACATTCTGGGCCTCAATCTCCTTCACCAGCGCATCCAGTTTGGCCGTCATTTCCGGCGTGACCAGCGTGTAGCCGCCCTTTTGGTAGCGCGGCAGGTCTGCCGGCAATACCGCCAGTTCCCCCATCACGTCCACCAGCGATTTCTGGATCCAGAAGATGTTTTCGCTGACAAATTTCTCCGTCGCCGTCGCCCGTACCAGGCCCAGCGCGGCGTTTAGTTCGTCGATTGTCCCATACGCTTCCACCCGCGGATGATTCTTCGGCACGCGATGGCCGTACATCAGGCCCGTGGTGCCGCCGTCGCCGGTTTTGGTCGCAATGCTCATGCTGTAAAATTCCTAATGACTAAACCCTAATGACGAAAGAATGTCGAAACTCAAATGACTCTCACAAAAGGCTTCGGCCTTCATCATTGAGAACTCGCCAGTCATCAGATTTTAAGGATTCGTCATTTTCTTTTTCGTCGGTGGCGGATTTCTCTGCACCGCTGGCGGGTCGGTCAATTTCTGATAATTCAAAATCCCTTTCACGATCGCCGCCGCCATCTGCTGGCGGTATCCCGCGTCAAAAATCTTTTTCCCCTCGACCGGGTGCGACATATAGCCGCCCTCGATCAAAATCGCCGGCATCTCCGCCGTCCGCAAGACCTCGAACCGCGCCCGCCGTACACCGCGGTCATTGGCCCCGAGATTTTTCACCAGTGAACGTTGCACCTGGCAGGCCAGCAACAGGCTCTTGTCATCCAAGCGGTTCGCCGGATATGCGCGGCTGCCCGCGCCGGCGCCTTCCGAATCGTTGGAGGACGCCGCGCCCACCGGCGTCATGCAATAGGTCTCCGGCCCCTGCACGCTGTCCGAATCGCGCGGGGTGGTATTGAAATGCAGGCTCACAAACAGATCCGCGCCCTTCCGGTTCGCCATATCCGGGCGCCAGGCCAGTTCCGGATACACATCCTTGTCCCGGGTCACCATGACCCCGAATCCGGCCTTCATGAGTTGTTGTCGCAACTCCAGCGCCAGCGCCAGCGTGTACGTCTTTTCGCTGCGCTTGAAAAAAGTGCCCACGCGGTTGCCCGTGTCCTTGCCGCCGTGGCCGGGGTCGAGGCAGATGACCGTGATTTTTTTGGCCGATGGCCGTTGCGGGAAAACCAGCGGGCGGATGGTCTTGTCGATGTCGAGCTGCGAAATGAACCCGCCCTTGGCCACCGGGAACGCCAGTCGCACATCCACGCCGTTGATCGTGGCATCCGCCGAATCTTTGTCGAACACGAGCCGCGACGTCCGGTTCGTCAGCACAAATTCCGTTCCGCCGTTCAACGCGTAACCGCCATAACCGTTCGCCCGCGCCCAGCCAGCCAACGCCACATAGTTGTGCCCATTGATGAAATCTGCACGCGCCGCGCCCGCATACAATGCGAGGCCCGCCAGCAACACGGAGAAGAATTTCATTGCCGCGCAACTTGCCTGTGCCGCGCCCTTCATTCAAGGCAAATGCAGGTGGCCGGAGACCACCTCGGCCGCGGCGCGGATCTCCACCCGGGCCGCCAGTTCCGGCGGCAGGTCGGACATCTGGAACCGTACATTCCGCTCGAAAAAAAAGAGCAGCAGCTTGCCTAGCCCGGGATAAAAATGTTCATCCGCCAATTCCCCGACCATCGTCACGGTCAGCGGTGCCGTGGTGAACACCGCGCCGTGCAACCGTCCGTTGGCCAGAAAAATGAACGGATTGTTGACCAAAAACGATTTGGTCGCGGGCGTCAGCTCCAATACTTTCAGCGCAAACCCCTCCCATCTTCCCAGCAGCAGGGTCTGGGATATTCTTTTTTTGATGGCCAGGACACCATCCCGCAGAAACGGGCGGTTGCCCCCCATGTTCACCTGAGCGAATCCCTTTTTCAGCAGGTGTTCGAAACAAAAAAGATACAAAGCTGACAGCACCCCTTCCTGCACCAGTTCCACATTTCCATCACGCACCCCAAATGACCAAAGCCGCGGCCCATGCGCTTCATAAATGATCAGGCAGCCGGAAACAAATACATCCGGCCGGTCTTTCTTGCGGAGCAAAATGAGGTCAAACCCCGCGGCCTCACACCTCGTCTGCATTTCCTCGTAACTTTGCACACACGCGGCCGGACCGTATATCTTTGTGATATACGGCACATGCATGTTGTAATAATAATCCTTGAACTGTTCGGTGGTGCCGACGGCCTCGTATTCAAAACCATATTTGCGGATTTTCCGCCTGATGGTCCGTATGGTGTCGCTCCGCAGTGTTTTTTCCGGCAGCGGCAGGCGTACCTCGCCCACCACCCAGGCGGGGATGAAAAACCAGCTGCCGTCATCCAGCCATTGGTGTAGCGACTGGTTCGTCTCCAATATCACCATCCCGGCATTTTTCCCGCGGCCGTATTCCGGGCGGAACACATCCATTAAACGGGCCACGCCCAGATCCGTTTCCCGGGTGACTTTTGGGAACACGAGTTCCTGCAGGTAAGCTTTATGCTCCTTTGCGGCAAATAACATCGTCAACGGATGTTCGCTGCCGGCGATGCCGCCTTCCAGCCGCCTCATCGAAATCTTGTGCGGCCGCAACCGGCGACGCAGCCAGACCACCGGCCACGCCAGGCGGTGGATCACCGGCCAGACATGCCATTTGAATCTTTCCCGCAGCCGGTCCAGCCAGTTATGTCGGTGACTTTTCATTTCAATATCCGGCCATCATTGGGGAACGGCCCGTTTGAGCGCGTCCAGCAAATCTGGATCATCCACCGGCACATCGTGATAAGCGGAAGTCAGATACGGGCTCTGCGGGTCGCGCCACCATTCTTTTGGAAAATGCGCCACCA
>DATHQS010000354.1:0-14447 GCA_035482455.1 Candidatus Acidiferrales bacterium
CCTCGGCACCGGCACACAAAAAGAATCCGCCGACGTCATCGCGCAAATTCTCGCCAAGACCGGCCAGATTGACGCGCTTATCAACAATGCCGGCATCATCCGCCGCGCGCCCGCCAAGGATTTTTCCGAGGCGGACTGGAATGCCGTCATCGCCACAAACTTGAATTCGCCATTTTTTCTGATGCAAGCCGTCGGTAAATGGTGGATTGAAACCGGCCGCGCCAAGGCGCCGGAGAATGCCCGGCTCAAGCTCGTGAACATCGCGTCGCTGCTGTCCTTTCAAGGCGGCATTACGGTGCCGGCGTATGCGGCGAGCAAGCACGGCATCGCGGGCGTGACCAAGGCGCTCTCGAATGAATGGGCGAAGGAGCGCATCAACGTCAACGCCATCGCGCCCGGCTACATCGCGACGGAGAACACGAAGGCATTGCGCGAAGATCCGGTGCGGTTTAAGGCGATTGTGGACCGCATCCCGGAGGGGCGTTGGGGTGCGCCGGAAGATATCGCGGGCGGGTGCGTGTTTTTGGCCTCGGGCGATTCGGATTACCTCAATGGCGTGGTGCTGAACATTGATGGCGGGTGGATGGGACGCTAACTATCGGGGGAATGACTAAGAACTAATGACGAATGACTAGGCCGTGTATTCAAAATCGAAAATCCTGCCTCCGGAGTGCGCCCGTCCCCGGGCGCAGCAACTCTCGTCAACCAGGCTGCGGAAAATTTACGGAAGCTCTCGTCCCTTTGGACATTGCTGCGGCCGAGGACGGCCGCACTCCGTATTTTGAATGCACGTCCTAATAACGAATGACGAATGGAATTATGAACGCCACCATCAATCGCATGCTTAACATTCGTCATTGGTTATTCGTCATTCCGGCTTTGGTTCTGTTGTGCACGTCTTGTGCGACGAACCGGCAGGTGGCGCAAAAGTATTCGGGGGCGACGCCGGTGGAATGGTCGCAGCGGCTGGCGGCTTCGCAGATGGCGCGGTACCATGGACCGCCGAAATGGGATTACACGATGGGACTTTTCTCGCTGTCGTTGCTCAAGCTGAATGAGCAGGCGCCGGATGCGCGCTACCTGAAATTTGCGGAGGATGCGGTGGGGTCGCTGGTGGCGGCGGACGGGACGATCCAGGGCTACAAGATGGAGGAATATCAGCTCGACGCGATGAACCCGGGGAAGACGCTGCTGGCGATGTGGCAAATCACGCATAAGACCCGGTATAAGAACGGCGCGTTGTCGCTCGTTTATCAACTGAAGTTCCAACCGCGGACGCCGGGCGGCGGCTTCTGGCACAAACAGCGTTACACGCAGCAGATGTGGCTGGACGGCATCTACATGGGGTCGCCGTTCTATGCGGAGTGCGGAAAATTATTTGGCGAACCCGCCGACTTCGATGATGTGGCGAAACAGATCAGCCTGATCGATGAGCATACTTACGATGCGGCGACGGGATTGAACTATCACGGCTGGGATGCGATGAAAACACAGCCGTGGGCGAATCCAGTGACGGGCTGTTCCTCGAATTTTTGGGGCCGTGCCGAGGGCTGGTACGCGATGGCGCTGGTGGATGTGCTGGATTATTTCCCGACGAACCATCCGGCGCGTCCGCAAATCATCGCCACGTTGCAGAAGCTGGCGGCAGGCGTGGTGAAGTATCAGGACCCCAAGACCGGCCTTTGGTGGCAGGTCATGGATGCGGGCGACCGCAAAGGCAATTACCAGGAGGCCACGGCGTCCACGATGTTTGTGTACGCGCTGGCGAAGGGCGTGAACCGCGGCTATCTGTCGCGCGATTACGTGCCGGCGATCGAGAGAGGGTACGCGGGCATCCTCAAGAATCTTATCCGCGATGATGGCGGCGAGAAGTGGTCGTTGACCAAGTGCTGTTCCGTTGCGGGGTTGGGCGGGTCGCCGAGCAACGGCAAGATGCGGGATGGCAGCTTTGATTATTACGTTGGCGAGCCGGTGGTGGACAATGATCTGAAGGGGGTCGGGCCGTTCATTTTGGCGGGAATTGAGATGGAGGGTTTGCATTGAGTTGTGTTTTTAAAAAGCAAACATCTTCAAGTGGTGGAAATGGCGCGCCTCAATGCGGGTGAGAGCTCGTGGAATAATTTGTTTTACGCTCACCCTCACCCCGGCCCTCTCCCCCGGGGAGAGGGAGAAAAGGTTCCAGCGTCTTGGCAAAAAGGGGGCGTCTTGGTTCATGGGGGGGTATTGAAACGCACTAGAACAAACATCCAGTAACCATTTTATCGTTTCGACATCTACAATGGCATCTGTTATCCGAATTGCATCCACATGAAAAAATTATTGGTTCTTTCCACCGGATTGGTCGCGGGCATCTTTCTGACCGCCACGGCGCAGGCGCAGACCGCTTCCGCTGAAATCGCCCCGAAGCCCGTGCTGGACGTGATGCAGCGCGTGGCGGACTGGCAACTGGCGAATCCTTCCACGCACAAGATCACGGACTGGACGCAGGGCGCGGGGTTTGCGGGGTTCATGGCGCTGGAGGGCATCTCGGGCGACGCGAAATATCGCGAGGCCATGCTGGCGCTGGGCGAAACGAATGACTGGAAGCTGGGCCAGCGGTTTTACGATGCGGACGATCATTGCATCGGCCAGACGTGGGCGGAACTGTACATGCTGTATCGCGCGCCGAAGATGATCGCGCCTTTGCGCGAAAAATTTGACGCGATCTTGGCCAAGCCGTCGGCGGTCACGAGCCTGGATTTTGCGAAGGCGACGAATCCCAATGCCCGGGAAAATTGGTCGTGGTGCGATTCGCTGTTCATGGGTCCGCCGACGTGGGTGCGGCTGGCGGCGGTGACAGGCGACGACCGCTATCTGGATTTCGCCATCAAAAACTGGTGGCGCACGACGGATTATCTTTACGACAAGGATGAGCATCTGTTTTTCCGCGACAGCACCTATTTCAAGAAGACCGAGGCGAACGGGAAGAAAGTGTTCTGGGGCCGCGGCAACGGCTGGGTGATGGGCGGACTGGTGCGGACATTGCAATACCTGCCGATGAATCATCCGGAGCGGGCGCGCTTTGAGAAGCAGTTCAAGGACATGGCTGCAACAATTTTGACCTGCCAGCAGCCGGACGGCCTCTGGCGCGCGAGTTTGCTCGACCCGGACAGCTATCCGCTCAAGGAGACCAGCAGTTCCGGCTTTTACACCTACGCGCTCGCGTGGGGCGTGAACCAAGGGCTGCTGGATCGCGCGAAGTATGAACCGGCGGTGCGCAAGGCGTGGACGGCATTGGTCGGCTGTGTGGCGGCGGATGGCAAGCTGACGCATGTGCAGCCGATCGGCGCGGACCCGAAGAAATTTGCGGAGGATGGCACGGAGGTTTATGGCGTGGGCGCGTTTCTGCTGGCGGGCAGCGAGGTCTACCGGATGGCGGTTTTGGAAAGCGCGAAAACAAGTTCGTCCGGTTTTGCTTTCCCAGTTATAAACCCGGCAAATTTTAGACGCGATTGTGAAACCGTTGAAATTAACATTCGTGGGAACGAGTGGACTCATTCGTTAACCGCAATTATTTTGAAAACAATACCCACGCCTTGCGTTATGGATGGGCTTTCTTCTCGCATCTTGGATTCACAAGTTTATTCAGAGGATGGCATTACAAAATTACTTTTCCAGGTTGACCTGGCTCCTGGCGAGGCGCGGACGTTTCACATTGTGGACGCAACCGCTCTGGCCGCCACACCTCCACCTATCGTGAAGACGATGGCGCGGTACGTGCCGGAACGTTTCGACGATTTTGCGTGGGAGAGCGACCGCATTGCGCATCGCACGTACGGGCTGGCGCTCATCAAGGCCGAGAACACCATCAGCAGCGGGCCGGATGTCTGGATCAAAAAGGATCGCGGCCTCATCGTGGACACGATGTATGCCACGAAGCATTATCACGAGGACAACGGCTCGTTCATGGACGATTATCGCGTGGGACACAGCCGCGGCTGCGGTGGCGTGGGCATCTGGGATGGCAAGAAGCTCTACACCTCGAGCAACTATCGCAGTTGGAAGCTGATCACGAGCGGACCGATCCGTTCGGAGTTTGAACTGACGTACGACGCGTGGGATGCGGGCGGCGGCCGGATGGTTTCCGAGACGAAACGTTACAGCATCGATGCGGGCTCGTGGATGACGAAGGCGCAAAGCACCTTTGCGAGCGATGATAAAACGACGTTGCCGATCGGCATCGGCGTGGCGGAACGGGCCTGTCCGACCAACCGGGAGGAATTTCTGGCAAACGATGTGAGCGAAGGCTGGCTGACGTACTGGCAGCCGGAAGATCAGCCGAAGGGCATCACGGCAGTGGCCATCGTGCTGCCCAAGGGCGCGGTGAAGGAATTCACCAATGACGATCCGGGCATGCCGGACTCCAAGAAACACGCCAACGTGCCGCAGCCGACGCACGAGGGGTATCCGCCCATACGCACGCAGCTCGCCGTCACGCAGGCGGAGGTGGGCCAGCCGTTCTCGTATTACTTTGGCGCGTCCTGGGATCGCAGCGGTGATTTCACGAACCACTTGCAGTGGGAAGCGTATGTGAAACGGTTTGCGGAACGGCGTGATGCACCGTTGCAGGTGACGGTGGGCAACTGATCTGAGATTTTGGATTTACGATAGACGATTTACGCGATCTTTGACATGCGGCACATCATTGTAAATCGGATGTCGCAAATTGAGCCGGGCTGATCATTTAGCCGGGACAGAGGAGATCACCTTCATCGCTTCGGCGGTCAGGGCGGTGATCTTGGCCCAGTCCTTGTCCGCCACGAGCTTGCGCTCAGCCATCCAGGAACCGCCCACGGCGGCGACTTGCGGGATGGCGAGGTAGTTGGGAAGCGTGGCCGCCGTGATGCCGCCGGTGGGGATAAACTTCACGCCGGTGTGGCCGAACGGTCCGATGAGCGCCTTCAGCGCATTCACGCCGCCGAAGGTTTCTGACGGAAAAAACTTCAGGTGCTTCCAGCCGAGTTCCAACGCCGCCATGATCTCCGTGGGGGTGATGACGCCGGGGAACAGCGGGAACTGCTTGTCGTGCGCAGCCTTGGAAACCGCCTCGCTGAGGCCGGGCGAGACGCCAAACTGCGCGCCGGCGTCGAGGGCGGCCTTGACGTTGTCGGCGGTGAGCAGGGTGCCGGCGCCAACGACGGCATCGGGCAGGGCCTTGCGGATGCGGGCGATGGATTCCGCGGCGCCAGCGGTGCGAAAGGTGACCTCGATGCAGTTCAATCCGCCGGCGATGAGGGCCTGTGCAAGCGGCACGGCGTCATCCACCTTGTCGATGACCGCGACACAGACGAGCCGTTGCTTGAGAAAGGATTCCACGTTCATAATTTGGTGGGGCGATGATACAACGTTTCGGCGGCGAGTGAACCTGAAATTAGCGCGCGAATTTTGTTTTTAATCACCCGTTTTTAATTTTTAATTTGCGGATGAACATCAAAGTTGAACACATCGCCATCGTGGCCAAGGACCCGGCCTCCCTGAAGTCGTGGTATGAGCGCGTGCTGGGCGCGAAGCCGGTTTTTGACAACGGCATGAACCCGCCGACCTGCCTCATCTCGCTCGGCAACGTATGGTTCGAACTCTATGCGGCGGACAAGTCACTGCCGGACACGGCCAACAACAAGCTGGCGGGCTTCCGCCACCTGGCGCTGCGCGTGGATTCGCTCGATGCGGCCAAGGCGGAACTGGAAAAGCGCGGGGTGAAATTCACCGAAGCCGAACGGGCGGCGGCGGGCGGCGGACGGATCATCTTCTTTGCGGACCCGGAAGGCAACTTGCTGCATTTTGTGGAGCGGCCGGCGGATTCGACGTTGGTGAAACTGTAACCGCCAGCCGGTCACTTTTTCTTCGCGCGGATGACGAGCAGGGGGATGGAGGTCTGGTGGCGGACTTCCGTGATGGTGCTGCCGTGAAAAATGTCACCAAACAGGCGGTGGCCGTGCCCGGCCATCGCGATGAGGTCGCAATGCTCGCTCTCGGCCATTTTCAGGATCTCCGCCGGCGGATTGCCCATCGCCAGCTTGGTGGTCACGGAGAGTTTCTTGGCACGAAGGTGCTTCGCGGTTTTTTCCAGATATTCGCGGTCGGCCTTGATCTCCTCGGATTCAGCGAGCTTCAACTGGTCGAAGCAGCGGGCGGCAAAACCATCGGCCACGTGCAACAGCAGAATCTCCGCGCCGAAGCGGGTCGCGAGCTCGGCTGCGTGCGGCAGGATGGCTTCATCCGCCGGGCTGTTGTCGAGGGTGATGAGGATTTTTTTATACATGCCGGTTCACGGTTGGGCACCGGTGACACCAAAGTAATCCAACAGGAATTTCACATTCAGGATGACAATGACAGCCGCCACGAGCCAGGCAAGGATTTTCATCCAGAGCGCATTCACAAATTCCCCCATCTTGCGCCGGTCGCTGGTGAACAGGATGAGCGGGATGACGGCAAACGACAGTTGCAGGCTCAGGATGACCTGGCTGATGACCAGCAGCTTGGCCGTGCCGCTTTCGCCGTAAATCATGGTGACGATGACGGCGGGTACAATCGCAATGAGCCGGGTAATGAGCCGGCGCAGCCAGGGTCGCAAGCGGATATTAAGGAAACCTTCCATCACGATCTGACCGGCGAGCGTGCCGGTGAGCGTGGAATTCTGGCCGGAAGCGAGCAGGGCGATGGCAAAGATGGCGCTGGCGATGCCGATGCCGAGCGTTGGACTCAAGAGCTGGTAGGCGTCCTGGATTTCTGCCACGTCATGCCGGCCGTGTGAGTGAAACGTGGCCGCAGAAACGATCAAGATGGCAGCATTGATGAAGAGGGCAAACATGAGCGCCAAGGTCGAGTCGATCGTGGCGAATTTGATGGCCTCACGCTTGCCGTCGGCGGTCTGTTCGTATTTACGGGTCTGCACGATGGATGAGTGCAGGTACAGGTTGTGAGGCATCACCGTGGCACCCAGGATGCCGATGGCGACGAAGAGCATCTGCGGATTTCGGACAATCTCCATTTTGGGCAGTACGCCGCCAAGCACTTCGCGGATGTCGGGCCGGGAAAAGAGTATTTCCAGTAGGAAGCAGCCGCCGATCAGCAGAATCAACCCGATGACGAGGGCTTCGAGGTAGCGGAAGCCCTTATTCTGGAGAAACATCACCACCAGCACGTCGAGGGCGGTGAGACAGACACCCCAGACAAGCGGAAGCTTGAACAACAAATTGAGGGCGATGGCCGAGCCGATGACTTCGGCCAGATCGCAGGCGCAGATGGCGATCTCGCACAGCAGCCAGAGCGTGATGACCACGGGCTTGGGATAGCTGTCGCGGCAGGCTTGGGCGAGGTCCCGGCCCGTCACGATGCCCAGCTTGGCGCATAGCGACTGCAGGAGGATGGCCATGAGGTTTGAGAGCAAGATGACCGAGAGCAGGGAATAGCCGAAGGCTGAGCCGCCGGCGAGGTCGGTGGCCCAGTTGCCGGGATCCATGTAACCGACGGCAACGAGGTAGCCGGGGCCGGAGAAGGCCAGCAGCTTGCGCCAGAACCCAAAGGATGACGGCACCGGAATGGTGCGATGCACCTCCGCCAGGCTGGGCGACGAACCGGATCTTTTCCAAGCAAACTTCATCAACAGATGTAGCATTGGTTACACCACAAAACCGCGGGCGTCAAATGAAATGTAGCCTAGGTTACAAATTAAAGCCTAGACTGTACGGCGCGGGTGCGATTCACTGGGCGGAACATGCCACGCCGGATCAAAAAAACCGTGCCTGGGCGCAAGCCCGCCGTACGCCCGTCCTCGCAACAAGTGGAGAACCTCCGCCGCCTGCGCCGCGACCGCGCGGTGGAGACGGCCCAGGATTACGTGGAGGCCATCGCCGACCTGACGACGACCCTGGGCGAGGCACGGGTGGTGGACCTGGCCCGGCGCCTCGGCGTGACCCACGTGACGGTCAACCGGACGCTGGCGCGGCTGCAAAGGGCAGGGTACGTGAACACCAAGCCGTACCGGGCCATTTTCCTGACGCCGGCCGGGAGCACGCTGGCGGAAGAATGCCGGCAGCGGCACCAGACGGTGGTGTCCTTCCTGCGCTCATTGGGCGTGGCGGACAAGATCGCGGAAATGGATGCCGAGGGCATCGAGCATCACGTCAGCCCGGAGACGCTGGCGGCCTTTGAGCGGCAGCTCGGAAAGCGCTGATATGCGGCCACAAGATATCCAACAGATCGGGAACGAACTGGCCGTGCGGTGGAGCGACGGCAGCGAAAGCTTTATCCAACTCGAAACCCTGCGCCGTGCCTGCCCGTGTGCCGGCTGCAAAGGCGAGACGGACATCATGGGCAACCTCTACAAGAACCCGGAACAACCACTGGCCGCGAAGGCCTTTGTGCTGGCCAAGTTCATGGTGGTGGGCGGTTATGCGATCCAGCCGGTCTGGGCGGACGGGCATAACACAGGGCTTTATTCCTTCGACTATCTCCGCGCGCTGGATGCGGCCAAATAAAAACGGCGCGTTCAGATGAACGCGCCGTTTGAGACTGCTTAATTGTTTACGGCAGGATGCGTACGCGATAGAACTTCACCTTGTTGGTGGTGTTATCGTCGAATTCCATGTCGTTGCCAGTGCCCGTGTTTGTGGCCATGGCGGACCAAGTGCCACCAAACAGGGTGTTGGCACCTTCAATGGCGTATTTCTTGCCGTTAACGGACGGCCAGTGGATGGCGTAGTTGTAGCCGAGCACGCCCGGAGATTTGGTCTTCGTCTGCGGGAAGTCGCCGGCCACATTGGGGTCGATGCCGGCGATGTACTTGTACCAGTTGTCCACGCCATCGCCGGACGGGCAGGCGTTCGAGACAGACAGGACGTTGTTAACGGTTCCAAACCAGCGGAGGCGCCAGGAATCCGGAATGCCGTCCTGATAACTGGAGTTGGTGCGGCTCGAGGTGGAAAGGATTCCGGTCAGCACGTGATTGGGGAACGAGGCCAGGCCGTTCGGCGACGCCGAGGCATGGTCGAAGTGGATGGCGTAGGCAGAATTGCTGTTCGCGTTAGAAGGAATCTTCACGTTCAAGTTGCCGATGACGACCGAGTTGCTGAGGCCGGTGTTGGTGGAATTGAGCCAGACGGCGGAGTAATTGCCCGTGCTCGATGAGCCCGTGAGGTAGGGGGCACCAAGCACTGCGGCGGTCTGGGAGAATGAGACACCGGTGGTCAGGGCAGGCGAGCCGTCCAGCGGCGTGACCGTGAGGTTCAACATGAGCACGCGCAGCGGGTAACTGCCGACGATGGTCGCCGAGATGGGGACCGACACCGTTTGCCCGGCGGCACCAACAACATCGCCGGCGCTAAAGTTCACCAGCGGCGGTATGGCGTTGCTGACCGATGATTTTGACGCCAGCGAACCGGGGGCTTTGGTGCTCCCGCTTCCCGCCTTGCTGGCAGGGATGTTGGCGGCGGTATCGGCCACGCGCTGGCCGTTGTTGTTCCAGAAGCGGCGATACCACGTAAGGCTGGGATCCAGTGAACGGCGCAAGGTCACATAGACGTCGGAGACGTCCAAGAATCCATCGCCGAAGACATCCTGGTTGATGGTGGTGTCGTTACCATCAAACAGCGGATTGACAATCACAGTACTCCCAATACCCGACGGATTAGCATTCGTATAGTAACCGAAATTCGAATCCGCGCCGTCCGTGTCGAGCGCCCCCAGATTGCCGCTGGAGTCCATGGCGTCAAAGAAATCGCTGCCGGGCGGCGGATTATTTGCGCCATAGATGGCGGACTGGAACACTTGCACCACATCCGCGCTCACAAGGTTGCTGGAACCAAAATCACCAGCGTTGAACCAGCGGAAGGGATAGGTGCTGCCAACAAGGTATCTGAACTGGCCGACAGTGATGTATTTCAGGGCGTTGACTGACCCGGCGCCAGTGCCACCGTTCGTGGGCGAGGCAATGAAAAGACTGGATCCGGAGGCCCCAACGCCGTCAACGGTGACAGTCGGACGGGTGATTTGGATCTGATACGTCTGGTTTGACTGCGCCGATGCAGGAATCAGAACATTATAGCCACCCACGATAACCTTGCCACCAGCGGCCAAGAATTGAATGTCATGCGCCTGCGAGAAGGAAATGAGCGTCTGCTTGGTGGTATCAAACAGATTGGTCGCCCCGAAGCGTTCAAACCAGGCTACGCCCAACAAATTTAACCCGGTGTTCGTGATCAAAAGACCGCTAAAGCCAGTAGATCCATCCGGAAGAATCACCGGATTGGGTACGGGCTGACCGCCGGCAAACATCGCTGGCGGAATGTCTTCATAGACCGTCGGGGTGATGCCAGGAATCGGTTTTTCCAGCATCGATTGGAAGCTGAATGAGCCGGGCGCGATGGGTGGTCCTGAATTCGTGACGCCATTCGTCACGGTGAGGTCGAATTGCAAGCTGTATATGGTTGGAGTGCCAGCCAGGGTCATGGTGACCGGCGCATAAAATGTCTGCCCGGGTGACGCGATGAAAGCACTGGAGCCTTCGCCGTTCCCAAAGCCGAATGAAATGGTGGTAGGCTGGAAGTTGGAAGCCAGAAACACATTCGAAACAATGCCGCTGTCCTGGTAATTCGCGCGGGTGGCGCGGATCTTAAACAGCGTGTCGGACTGCAGCGAGAAGGTAACGGGCCAAGTGTTGGACGAATTCAGAGAAACGCCCAGATCGGTTGCCGCCGGGTTGGTGGCCGAGGGGTCGGAACCATCCAAGGTATAGTAGAGATGCGCCCCCGTGGTGATGTCACTGATGACAAAGTTGGCGGCATTATTGCCGGAAATGACCGGATTGGCGGTGATGAATTGAAACCGGGCCTGGGTGATGGCGCTATTGGGGGTCGGCGGACTGGTGGACTTTTCACCAATCGCCTTGATGGTGATATCCGGGCCAGGCTGACCAATCGAGAAGGGCTGCACCTGTGAGGGCAACAGTCCGTCCTGATATCCCGACGGGGCCGAAGAGGAGGACGAATTGGGGTCGGGAATCGTGCCGTTCGTGGGCGTGGCGGCAAAATTGTAGAAGGTTTGGCTTCCCACCTCACCAACAATCACCAAGAGCACGTCATTATTGAATATAAATGAGTTCACCGGATGAAAGACGGATGTAAACGCCACTGGCAGCGAGGTCGCCGGAAAATCCACATAACCGATCTTGGGATTGGCCACCGGAGGAAGCGGCGGGACGGCACCGACTTCCATTGAATTTGAACTTTCGCCGAAAGCATTGGCGGCGGAAACAACGTAATAATTTGTAAAGCCATTGACAGCCGACGTATCGGTGAAGGTATAAGTTTGGGCTCCGGTATCAGGCACCGAGCCAATCACCGCGTAGGGGCCGCCGGATGAGGGCGAACGCTTCACGAAATAATTGGTCGCCCCATCGGATCCCTGCCAGCGCAGGGTGACGGTATTGAAATTTGTTGAAACCACCGTCAAACCGGTCGGAGCCGCCGGGGGAGGCACCGGCGGGGGCGGCGGCAGCGCCAAGCCGGCCCCGGAAACTTTGCGAATGAGATGATAATAGTCCTCAGACACATAGACGGAACCGTCATTGGCGAACACGACGCCATTGGGCAGGCGGCTCGAGACGTTGGGCGGTTTTGAGTCTGGGATGAGCACCTGGCCATCGGCCCAGCCCGGGAAATAACTTAAATTCCAATA
Source organism: Candidatus Acidiferrales bacterium (assembly GCA_035482455.1). Lineage (GTDB taxonomy): Bacteria > Verrucomicrobiota > Verrucomicrobiia > Limisphaerales > UBA11358 > UBA11358. The sequence goes on from DATHQS010000354.1 coordinate 11,716, forward strand.
AGTTGAAGCGACGCCGTAAATGTTCGTTTCCACGCCGCTGGCCAACACCGCCTTGACACGGTTATTGCCCAAGTCGCTGACGATCAAGGTTCCGTCACCGGTTTCTGCAATCCCGCTGGGCGAAAAATATTGGGCCGAGTTGGCGGGGGATGTGTCATTCACGTTGTTGGCAAAATCACCCTGGCCATGAAAGCCTGAATTCGTGGTGATCACACCGCTCACTGGATCGATCAGCAGAATGCCGTTGCGCCCATAATCGCATACGGCCAGCAAACCATTATGTTTGACCGTAATGCCCTTCAGCAGGGCATTGGGGGCCTTGACGGTGGCAAGGAGACTTTTGGTGCCGGTGGTCACGGACACCTTGAAGACGTTGCTGCCAGCAGTGACGTAGAGGTTGGTGTTGTCGTCCTCAGCAATGGCATTGGCATTGGTTATCTTCGCAAGGTTGGTGGCAACCAATGTCCCCTGATAGTCAAATTGCAAGACGTTGCCATTATTGTTATTTCCGCGATTCAACACGAACAGGTTGTATTCGGAATCGATGGTCACACCAACCGGTTTTATGAACAGGTTCGTGAGGACCAGGCCGTTGGTGTCAACGGGCGTGAACGTGGCGGTGAAGTCAATGTCAAATTGGAGCACACGTATGGCGTTGTTGTCCCGGTCGGCGACAAACAGATAGTTATCTGACTGGTCGATGGCCAGCCCGACGGGGTTGTTAAATTTGGCCGCTGCGTGCGTGTCGCCGTCAACATACCCGTTGAACGGGGCGAACGGGCTGCCGCCGCCCAGGGTGGCGACCGTCGGCAGGGCTTGAACGGAGACACCTGCGAGCATCAACGCGAGCATTGCCCCCGACCAGCAGAGCAAGGTCTGCCTTAAAAGACTGGGAGATTTTGTTCTCATAATTCAGGCGGTGTTGGTGATAAAGCCGGACATGGTTCAATAATTATTCAACGGCGGTTTTTGGTCGAACTCGCCCGGCGCCGGCGCGGGATTATCCCAGTGGCCGCGCGCTTCGCCGCTGTCCCACATGTCATGGGGATCCATCGGCGACTTCATCGAGTGAGGTTTGGATTGGAGGAAGTCCGACGGCGTGGCGCGGAAATCCGTATCCTGGACGATGGTCGGCGTCATGAAAATGATCAGGTTATCCTTGCTCATGGCCTTGGTCTCGCTGCGGAAGGCCCAGCCAAGTCCGGGGATATCACCGAGCATCGGAACCTTGGTGTAGGTGGCCGACGGCGCATCTTGGACGAGGCCGCCCATGACCAGCGTGTTGCCATTGGGGATCAGCACCTGGGTGGTCAGGCGGCGGATGTCGAAAATCGGAACGGGAAATGAAAAGCTGGGGTTTTGGGCATTTCCGGGAATGGTGATGGTCTCATCGCCAAACTTGGAGGAAACCTCCGGGGCCACCTTCAACCAGATTTTTTCATTGGCGGAAATACGCGGGGTGACTTCCAAAATGGTGCCGACGTTGGAATAGGTCACCGAGGAACTGCCCGAAGAGTTCTGGGTGCCACCGCTAAAGTTGATGATCGGAACCTGGCGGGTGACTTGAATGACAGCGGTCTCATTGTCCAGGGTGACCACTCTGGGTGTGGACATGACTTGCGCGTCAAACGACGAGTTCAGGAATGAGATCGTCGCCTTTAAGCCGTCCGCATTAAGAAATCCGGTCATGGGTATCAAACCGGCCATCGTGCTGGCGGAAAATCCGCCGCTGCCCTGAAGCAGGTTCAGTATGGTGCTTGAACTTGTTGGCGGTGTGACCGTGCCGGTATGACCACCCGGATCAGTGACCGTCACCGGTGCGCCCGGGGTTTGGGCTACGGTATTGCCAGAAAGCGAGCCGTTGCCAAACGTGACGGTCTGGGCACTCAGGGTGGACGACCAATCCACGCCCTTATGGGTGGACGGCTGGCTGCTGATCTGGATCAGCTTGGTTTCGATCAGAACCTGCTTGGTGGGGGTGTCGAGCTGCTTGATCAAAGTGTCCACGGCGGACTGTTCCGGCTCCGTGGCGACGATGACCATCTGGCTGGTCCGGCGGTCGCCGAGAACTTTGCTGCGTTTGTCAGTGAGGGCGGACTGGACCGATTCCTGCATGTTGGTGACACTGGCATACTGCAATTGAATGACACGGGTGATGAGGGGCGGCGGAGCCGTGGGATCCTTCATGGTGATGCGGTCGATGCCGGTCTTTTTATCGCGGTTGAGCTGCAGGCCATAGTTATCCAGCAAAGCGACGAGGGCGTTTTCCGCGCTGATGTTTTCCCAACGGATGGACAAAGTGGGTTCGGCCTTGATCTGGCCGGTGGCGTCGGGCTGGCCATAGCCAATCTTGGGATCGAGCATGTAGTTGATGCTGGCCTGGCGCGCGAGGTTTTCGATCGCGGTGGTGATGGGCACATCGGAGAATTGGATGAGCGGGATACTGGCGGCTGGCGCCGGGGTGCCGGCGTCCGCCGGGGCGGCGTTCGTTGGAGCCATGGCTGCTGCCGGGGCGATATTAGTGGTAGCGGCGGCATCCGGCGGGGCGGTGGTGGCCATTGCCGGTGCGGCGTTGGTAGGAGCTGTTGCATCCGGCGTGGTGGTGGCCGCGGTTACCGGGGCCACGGCTGGAGGCGCGACATTCGTGGCATCCGCAGGCGCCACCGGAGCGGCGACCACGGGTGCTGCCGCGTTGGTATCGGCAACCGCCACTGGCGGCGTATTGGTGGTGG
>DATHQS010000355.1:0-4987 GCA_035482455.1 Candidatus Acidiferrales bacterium
CAAGGCTTCAATGTGACCTACCAATGGCACCGCCATGGCACGAATCTCATCAATGCGGGTAATATTTCAGGTGTAACGAGCAGTCAGCTCGTCATTTCACCGGCCGGGCCGGCTGATGTGCTCTCCGGTGCCAACGGCTACTATGTCACCGTTACGGGTGCAGGTCCGTTCAGCACGAATTCCACCACGAGCGCGCTTTCGTTGGTGACGGCGACCAACCTGATCTATTCGGGCAGTGGTCCGTGGGATCTCAACACCAGCGGAAGCTGGCAGGACGCCATCGGTGACATGGGATTGGAATTTAATTTCGGCGACGCCGTGACCTTCGATGATACAGGCGGCGGCGGCACGGTAACCCTGACCGGAACGTATCTGAGCGCTTCTTCGGTGACGGTCAATCACACGAGTTCGTTCTATACCTTTACGGGCAGCGGCAGTTTTGCCGGACCGGGCAACCTGATTTACACAGGGAGCGGGCAGTTTAATGTTAACAACGCCAATACCTTTAGCGGGGGGACGCTCATCAACAATGCCGGCGCGAAGCTGCACTTGGGAAATCTGAACGGTTTGGGTACCGGTCCCATCACCAATGCCACGGCCGGCGCACAGATGGAAATCACGGTCGCGGCCAGTTCGACCACCGGCATCCCCAGTGATCTGGTAATATTGGACGACTTCACGAACATCTTTGACCCGGTAAATTCCTCGTTCGGCGGCGTGTATAACGGGAACATATCCGGGACGAGCGGGAAGACGCTCATCATCAATCATAGTGACACGGATTTGAGCAACGGCAGTGACACGAACATCACGCGCCTCCGCTTTGCCGGCACCAATACAGTATGCAACGCCAACATTTTCCTGAACGACAGCACGTTCCTCATGGCTTCGTACCAGACCACTGGCACCCAGACGTATAATGGGGTGATTTCCGGCAGCGGCGCTTTCATGATGAAGGGGACCATTACCTATCTCAACGGACCGAATACATTTACCGGAGGAGCGACGCCGGCCACAGGCGCCATTGGACTGGGCATAGACACAGCCGGGAGCCCCGGCAGCCTGACTTCCGGCCCGATCGGGACCGGTCCTTTGCTGTTGGCTGTGGACTCGACCACCACCACGAGCGGCAGCGGAGAGATATTTGCCTCCGGCGGTTCACGGATCTTCGGCAATGCCATCCAGTATCCGTCCGCAACGAACAACTTAACGCTGATCATCGGCGGCACGAACGACCTGACAATCACCGGCGCCTACAGCCTTAATGGCAATGACGGCCTGGGTGTGGGAACCAACCGGACCATCCAGGTGACCAACACCGCCGCGACCACAATTTCCACCGTTATCACCGATGCCGGACTGGGTATCGGGCTCATCAAGACCGGCCCAGGTACGCTTGATTTGAATGCTGCCAATACCTACGGTGGCACGACCACCATCAACGCGGGCGTGCTGGCAGGTTCCGGCAGCCTGAATGGCCCGGTGATGGTGAACACCAACGGCGCCGCGATTGGCGGCGGCCCAGCCACAAGCATGGGTACGTTCACGGTGAATAACAGCCTGACTTTCTCGAACGGCGGCGGTGGATTCTTCCGCATCAACCGTGCAGGCCTGGCAAGTGACACCGTTTCCGTGAGCGGAGCCCTGACAAACATCGGCAACGGCATCATCACATTGAATAATCTGGGTGCGGCATTACAACTGGGTGACAAGTTCACCCTGTTCAACAAACCGGTGAGCAATGGCGCGGCGATGTTCGTGCTCGGTGGCAACGTGGGCTGGGCCAACAACCTGGCCGTAGATGGCAGCGTGGCGGTGGCGGCATCGCCAGATACGGGCATCCAACTGGCCGGGCCGGCGAGCATTCCGCCGGGCAACATCACCAACATAATCACGGTGACGAATATCGGACCGGGCACCGCACTTGACCTGGTCATCACCGACGCAGTGCCGGCCAATACCATATTCGTCAGGGCCGACAGCGGCGGGACGACGAATGGACACGCGGGGGTGGTGGTTTGGAACCTGTCCAACCTGGCGATAAATACTTCGACCAATTTTACGCTGGTCTTCAATGCGGCGGCAGTGGAAACGGTCACGAACACGGCCAACGTGGTCAGTGCGGCGGCTGATCCGGCTCCGGCGAACAACTTCGCGACTAATTTCATTGTAGTCGCTTCGGCGATCATTCCGACGGTGCCACCGCATGTCAGCAGCTTTAGCCTGGTTGCCGGGAACGTGATCATCAACGGTACGAACGGTGTGACCGGCGGAACGTATTACCTGCTGGGCACCACGAATCTCATCAAGCCGTTGGTCCAGTGGACGCCGGTGGCGACCAATGTGGTGATCACCAACGGTGCCAGCAATAATGGCTTCACCTTCACCGGCACCAATGTCATAACCGCCGGTGCCGGCCAGCAGTTTTACATCTTGAGCAGCACGAACAACCACTGACTGCGGTCAGCCAGGCTTGGGCCTGTTCAAATTGCAACCGCCGGTGGGCCTCCACCGGCGGTTTTTTATTTGCCAGAGAGGTGGCGCTGGAAAGTTCCCGCAACCTGATATGGGCGGGAGTCATTGGGTGGCCACGCGTTCTCCCTCACCCTGACCCTCTCCTGCTGGGAGAGGGAACAGCATTTGGACATTTACTTAAAACTCGTTGCCCACAGAGCGAAAGCCGCCGCGGGTTCGCTGAGGCTCCATTTATTGGCGGGGAAAAAATAAAAACGGCGCGGGAATTTTCCCGCGCCGTTTTGGTTTAAGATGGGATCAATCAGTGGCAGCCGCAGCCGGAGCCGCAGGAGCCGCCTTCGGCAAGGTCATCGGCGGAGGGGATGCGGCCGAGTTCGATGGTCTTGCCGACCATTTTCTTCACGGTGCTTTGGAGCTCGTGCATCTCTTCCTGGGCATCAAGGAAGCCGGCGGCGACAGGGTTTTTCAAGAGCGCGTCGCGGTCTTTTTCAAATGAGGCAATTTCGGTCGGGTCGAGCGGCTGGCCGTGATGCTGTTTTTCCTGGAGGGCCTGGCCGCGGCTCATGAGGGATTCATAGGCGCCGCGCGCGGTGGTGTCGGAAAGAAAAGTGTCGATACGCTGGCGGATGCCACCGGTCTGGATCTCCTGGAGGATGGCTTCGCAAAGCTCGTTCGTTTTGGTCTCGATTTTAGTAGGCATAAAATGTGGCAAAGAATAAACCATAAGAACGGGGAAAAAGCAATTCCCAAGGAGGGGAATGGGGCAACGAGGATGGAAAATTGAGGATGGAGGATGGCGTGATCCAAAACCCCCTGTTTACGGAGCGCACCCGTCCCGGGCGCAGCGAGGTGGTCAGGCCAAGCCGCAGCCAGATTGAAGGCGGCTTTCAGTTTGGAGGTTGCTGCGGCCGGGGACGGCCGCACCCCGCATTTTGAATTCACAACCCAAATGCCTGAGATCCAATGATGAACGGGGCGGCTGCGAAGGCAGTTGCCAAAAGCCGGTTTCGGGTTACAGTCCCACCATGGAATCGGAGTCACCGGAGTCATTTAAAGCCAAGGCCAGCCGCTGGACATGGGGAAACCATCTGTTTCCCACGGTCATCGAGGTGACGGACCGGGCGGTGATCCGCCACAAGCGGTCGTGGTTCAGCAAGGACGAGATCAGCATCAGCATCACCAAGGTGGCATCGGTTCACATCAAGACGGGAATGATCTGGGCGGATATTCTTATCGAGTCCAGCGGCGGTTCGGACCCGCTGTCTTCGCACGGGCATCGGAAGGCGGATGCGCAGCGCATCCGGGCGATGGTCGAGGATTTGCAGGGGGTGGTGGCGGTGCCGGAGAAGTTGAAGTTGTCGTGAGGGGAGCAGCAGGGAAAGCTCCAAGAACCAACATCCAAGCTCCAGAGAAATTCCAAGCACCAAATCCGGCGTTTTTGGCAATATCCGTCGTGGGGAATAAGAGTACGTCCGTTGGCAATAACGGCGCGCGCGGAGCGACGCGCCCTACCAGTTTTTGGCCAATCCAGGCGTTCTGCCAGATTACGATTTTAAAATAAAAACGGCGCTTCTTTTGGAAGCGCCGTTCTTGTTTTTGGCGAAAAATTACTTCACCAGGGTGTGACAAAATTTGTCGATGCGGGCCAGGCCTTTTTCGATGTTGGCCATGCTGGTGGCGTAGCTGAGGCGGATGTAGTCATCCGCGCCAAAGGCGATGCCGGGGACGGCAGCTACCTTTTCCTGTTCGAGGAGTTTCGCGCAGAAATCGGCGGACTTGAGGCCGGTCTTCGAGATGTTTGGGAACAGGTAGAACGCGCCCTTGGCGTTCACGCAGGTGAGGCCGGGCATGGTGTTCAGCTTGGCGTGAGCATAGCGGCGGCGTTTGTCGTATTCTGCCAGCCAGACGGGCAGGTGGGCTTGAGAACCGGTGAGCGCGGCCACGCCGCCTTTTTGGGCGAACGAGGTGGGGTTGCTGGTGCTGTGGCTTTGCACGGCGTCAATGGCCTTGGCGATGGGCTCAGGCGCGGCCAGGAAGCCGATGCGCCAGCCGGTCATGGAATAGGCCTTGGCCAGACCGTGGACGATGATGGTGTGGTCGTAATGCGCCGGCGAGAAGCTGGCGACGCTCTTCACCTTGGCACCATCATAGAGCAGGTGCTCGTAAATCTCGTCGCTCATGATGAGGACGCCTTTCGCGACGCAGATATCGCCGAGGGCCTTAACTTCCTCGGGGGAATAGACGGAGCCGGTCGGGTTGCTGGGGGAGTTCAGGATGAACAGGCGCGTATTGGTCGTGATGGCGGCGCGAAGCTGTTCGGGCGTGACCTTGAATTCCGTCTTGTCCGTGGTCGTGAGGATCACGGGCTTGGCACCGGCGAGCTTGACCATTTCCGGATAGCTCAACCAGTACGGCGCGGGGATGATCACTTCATCGCCGGCCTCGCACGTGGCGAGGATGACGTTATAGCACGAATGCTTGCCGCCGCACGACACGATGACCTGGGACGGCT
>DATHQS010000356.1:0-9375 GCA_035482455.1 Candidatus Acidiferrales bacterium
GTCCGAACGGCTGGCGGACGCCTTTCAGGAGCAATTTGGCATCCGCCCGCTGGAAGGTTACGGCACGACGGAATGTGCGCCGGCGGTGGCGGTCAACATCATGGATTTTCGCGCGGCGGGCTTTCACCAGATCGGCGGCAAGCGCGGCAAGATCGGACGTGCCCTGCCAGGCATGATGGCGAAGCTCATGGACGCGGACCATCCGTGGGATGGCAAACCGGTGACTCCGGGCGAACCCGGCATGCTGCTGGTGCGCGGCCCCAACATCATGCAGGGTTATCTTGGCCAGGCGGAGAAGACGGCGGATGTGTTGCGCCATGGCTGGTATTGCACCGGAGACGTCGCGACGATGGACGAGGACGGCTTCCTGCAGATCACCGGCCGGCTCAGCCGTTTCAGCAAGATCGGCGGCGAAATGGTGCCGCACATCAAGATTGAGGAGAAGCTTCAGGAGATGGCGGGCAAGGCCGAGCAGATGTTTGTGGTCACCGGCGTGCCGGATGAGAAGAAGGGGGAACGGCTCATCGTGCTGCACAAGCTGGCGGAAAGCGAACTGCCGGCGGTGCTGGAGAAATTCGCGGCATGCGATCTGCCGAACCTATGGAAGCCAAAGGCTGACGCTTTTAAGCGCGTGGATAATTTTCCGATGCTCGGGACGGGCAAGCTGGATTTGCGCGGAGTGAAGGAAGCAGCGGCCAAGCTGACGGGGTGAGCCGGACTTTCCCAAGCCGGCGGTTTATGGCATGTCGAGTTTCTGAATGATAAGCGAATGCCAGCCGGTGGCGTAGGTTTCGAAACCGGGCGAAAAGGCATGGGCGATGAGCACGGAGTCGCCCTGAAACTTATCCATGATGTAGCCCTTCTTCAGGCCAAAGAGTTCGCGTTGACGGGGTAACTTCAAAGTCTCCTGGATGATCTTTCCATGGGAATCAGCCAGCACCAATCCGCCACCGTCCACGATGCAGACGCGGGTGTGATCCTTTTCGGCGGCGCTGATCAAGGTGCCGTTCACCACGGTCTGACCGAGGGCTTCCCAGTTAAAGATGATGCCGATGACCCCGATAATCCGGCCGCGCGCATCGCCATTGGCGCGCACGCCGCAGGAATAGACCAAAATGTTCTTTCCATCCGCCAGCGTTGGCGTGCGGTGGACATTTTGGAACCCGAACTGCGTGCCGTCGGTGGTTTTGATGGCGGCCTGAAACCAAGCGGCCTGCTTCTGACTGGTGCCCCGGGACCGGAAGCTGTCTTTGCGACCGTTGGCCACGACCGTGCCATCGACGTCGCAAAGGACGATATCAAAATAGACCGTGTACGAATCGAGAATGACGCCGAGCCGTTTGGCGGCGTACGCGCAGGCTTCAGGGGTCTTTTTGGTGAGCGCATCGACTGCGCTGCCATCAGCGGCCCACCAGCGAACGTCGCAGGAACGTTCGTAAAGGTTCCGGTCAATGACATCGATGTTCATCATGGCCAGGTCGGACAGGCGCGTGCCCCGGATGTCCTGGCCCAGGCCGGTGATGATGTGATTGAGGGACGTGATGCTGTCCTGGGTTTCGGTGGCGAGCTTGCCGGTGACGCTGGCGGTCTGTTCCGACAGCCCGACCATCTCCGTGGCGACCACGCCGAAGGCATTGCCCACAGTGCCGGCCCGGGCGGCTTCCACCTGCGCATTCAGGGACAGGATTTTCGTCTGCAGATTGATCCGCACGATGTCCTGCACGGCCTGCCGGAAATGCGCGGCCACGGATTTCGCCAATGATCCGATCTGCCGCAGACCGGCGGCGACATCCTGGGTGCTTTTTTCGGGAGCGATGAGGGGTGAGCCGGGCCCATGAGAGCCACTGGCCAGTTCAGCTGCAGTATGAATATCAGGAGACGATGGTACCTTTGGCGTGGCTTGAATCAGTACATCGGCTAACGGCATAATGGCGCTTAAATTATTGGTTTGGAGTGAATGCCTCTCAGAAAACACCATCGGCTTGCCGAGAAGTGACTTTAGGAAAAAATCACCAGCCAGGCGGATTTCCAATTGCCGCCGGTCAAAGCCCGATGAACTCGTGGCGGATGGTTTTGCCTTCCAGATGCAGGATGGCGACGCTACGGTCGGAGCCGTGCTTGGGCTTGCCGGAGTAACCGGGATTGAAGTAAAGGATGCCGTTCAGCGTCTCGGCAAAGCGCTTGTGGGTGTGACCAAAGACAACAACATCGGGCTTGTCCTTGGTGATTCGGTTGGCGGCGGTTTCCGAAAGGTCCCGCGGGTTGACGATGTGATGGACGAGAAATTTCTTCCGGGCCAGTTCCACCGTCTCGGTGAGGCGATAGTCGATGTCAGTATCGCAGTTACCCAACACGGCGGTGACTGGCGCGATCATTTCCAATTCCAAGATGATGGAGGCGAAACCGATATCGCCGGCATGCAGGATATGGTCAACGCCGGCGAAGATCTTTTCCACGCGGGGATCCAAGTGGCCGTGGGTATCGGAAATGACGCCAATTTTCACGCTTTCGCCTCCTCGGGTTCGGCTTCGTGATCGCCTTCGGCGGCTTCGGGTTCGCGGGCGCCGGCGGTCTTATCCGCCGGTGATTCGGCGGTGAGCTTGTGCGCGGCGGCGAAGAGCGCAGTGAACAGGCCGGCGCTCAGGAGGGTGTTCCGGAAAAAATCCAACGTGCTAGGCCAGCCTTTGATGCCCATGGTCAGGGCGGTGATCCACCCGGCGACGGTTTTGGTGTATTCCGGATTGCCAAACGGGTTGAAGAACCAGGAGGCGGTATTGGTGATGAGGTAAAAGAGGATGGCCCCCAGGAGACCGCCGCCGACCAGCTTGATGAGCGAGGTGCCGGGCTTGAAGCCGCGGCCGAGCAGCAACAGCACGGCGTAGGCGGCGTAGTTGAAAACAAGGTTGGCGAGGTTGGCAGCGCTCCAGACATTATCGGCCGCGCCACTGTACTGGTAATAAAAATTAAGCCCGATATCGGTGACCAGAATGGTTGTGAGGGGCAGCCACCAGACGAGTTGCCGGGGAAAGAACACGCCGGCACAGAAAACAAAGGCGTAGACGACGCTGAAATTCAACGGCAGCAACCCGGGTATCCGCGAAATCGCGAGTACGCCGATAAAAATGGCCGGCAGCAGAATTTTGCTCTTCACAGCGGATAATTTAGCGCGACCGGGCGAAGTTTCAAAGTGAGAATCAAGCCGGTTGGCCGGTTGGGGCATCGCCCAGCGCGGCGTGGATGGCCTCAAGGAGCGTCTGCCGGTCCACCGGCTTGCGGAAGAAGGTGGGAATCTTGGCGGCCTGGGCCCGTTCCTTGTATTTTTCCGGATCCAAGGATGAAACGATGATCACCGGGATTTTTTCCGCATCGCACATGCGCCGCGCCCAATCGATGATGAGAAAACCGTCGCGCAATCCGCCGCCGATGTTCCCGATGTCCGGCGGAAAATCCAGGTCGAGCAGGATCAAGTCGGGTTTGTTTTTGCGCAGAAGCGTGATGGCGTCCGCACCGGATTCCGCCGTCTCCACATGATAGCCCTTGGCCCTAAGCATCACATGCATGGCCTTGAGGACGACCTGGTTGTCATCAATAACGACGATTTTTTTGGCGCCCGGCGCAGGTGGTTTTATATCCATAACTTTGATCAGGTCAACCCCTACCAATTTCCTCTTTTTACCGGATAAGGCAACTGCTTTTCACCAGCAAAGGATGGTCAATTTCTTCGGCCCGTGAGCACCCAGAACGAGTATGCGCTCGATGTCGCCGGTGCGGCTGGGGCCGGTGATGAAGGAGATCATGCTTGGGTAATCCGTGGCGTATCTCTGTTTGAGCAGAGCGAAGGCAGCAGGGAGGTCGGCCATAAGCTGGTCGCGGCGCGCGAGCACCACGTGGTGCGGCGGGAGCACCGAGAGGGCGCGTCCGCCGGCGTTGCGATTGGTCACGAGCACCGTGCCGGTCTGGGCGATAAGGGCGTCGCATTGGCTGATGCCGGCGTCACAGGCTTCGAGCGAGTGGACATCGTAGGGCTTGTCCGTGGGGAGCAGGGGCAGGCCAAGGGCGGGGCAGATGGCGTCCGTCAAATCGCCGGAATGGCCGGCGACCCGCTGCCATTTATCCTTGTCGCGCAGGGCGGTGAGCGCCTGCCGGGCTTCATCGGCCGAATTAAACAGTTGAAAATCCGCCTTCAACTCGGCGGCATTTTTGGCGAACAGGGCGAGCTGTTCATCGAAGGTTTCGCCGACCTTCGGCAGCCACTTGCGCGGGGTGGACGAGGGGGACGCCGGCGCGGCGTGGTCGTGGCCATGGCTGCCGGGAACCGGTGCCTCGACTTTTAGAGCCTCACGGATGCGGCCGAGAATTTTTTCGCGTTCGCTCATTTCCGGTTCCTCCACCAATCCTTGAACGATTCCTGGGCGAGCGGCGGCAGGTCACGGGTTTTGGTCCATGCTTTCGCCGGGTCGAGCGCCGAGCCCTGCACGGCACCTTGCAACGGTTGGAAGATGCGGGCCATCTTCTTGCCGAAATTCCAGAGGGCAGGGCGGTTGGCGGCGAAGGCAAAGAGCTTAAAGGCCGTTTTTTCGCCAAACGACGGTTTTTGCTCCGCGGCATTGCGGCGGTTCTGCAACAGGTGATGATGCAGATCAATCTTCACCGGGCAGGTCTCGGTGCAGGCGCCACAGAGCGAAGAGGCGCTGGAAAGGTGTTTCCAATCCTGCAAGCCGCGCAGATGCGGGGTTATGACGGAGCCAATCGGCCCGCTGTACGTGGTGCCGTAAGTGTGACCGCCGACGTTGCGGAATATGGGGCAAACATTCAGACAGGCGCCGCAACGGATGCAGTGGAGGGCATCGCGCTGCTCGGCATCGGCGAGGAGTTCGGTGCGATGGTTGTCCAACAGGACGACGTGCCACTCTTCCGGGCCGTCGGTCTCGCCGGGCTGGCGCGGGCCGGAATACAGCGTGTTATAGCAGGTCAACTGCTGGCCGGTGCCCATGGTGGCGAGCATCGGCAGGAACAGCGCGAGGTCTTCCATGCGCGGCAGAACCTTTTCGATGCCGATGAGCGAAATCATCGTTTTGGGCAGGGCGGCAGTGAGGCGGGCGTTGCCCTCGTTTTCCGTGATGGAAATCATGCCGGTCTCGGCGATGGCAAAGTTGGCGCCGGTGATGCCAATGTCCGCTGTGAGATATTTTTTGCGGAGCGCGCGGCGGGCGATCATCGTCAACTCCTCGGGGTCGTTGGTCGCGGCGCTGCCGAGTTCGCGCTGGAAAAGCTCGCTGATCTCATCGCGCGTCAGGTGCATCGAGGGGAACACGATGTGATAGGGCGCCTCCTTGCGAAGCTGGACGATGAGTTCGCCGAGGTCGGACTCGACGACGTTCAAGCCGGCGTGTTCCAGCGCATCGTTGAGGTGGATCTCCTCGCTGGTCATCGCCTTGGACTTGATGACGGACTTGGCCTGCTTGTCCGAGACGATCTTCAAGACGATCTCGCGAGCCTGCTCCGCCGTGCTGGCCCAATGGACCTTGGTGCCGCGCGATTCCAGCTTGGCGGCGAATTGTTCCAGATGCTTATCCAGGTGATTGACCGCCTGCCATTTGGTTTCGGCGGCGAGCTGGCGCGCGCCTTGCCAGTCTTGAAACGACGCCTTGCGGACATCGCGGACAATCTCGTAGTTGCGCAGGGCGGTGCGGATGATCTTGCGGTGACGGAGGTCGCCCGCCATCACCTGCGCCTGCGCCTTAAATTGGGAGACAAAGCTCATTGCTGGTTCAACACTTCTGCGAGGTGAATGGTTTTGAGCGGGCTGCCTTGGCGAGAGAGCAGGCCTTGGATGTGCATCAGGCAGCTCGAATCGTTGGAGACGATGTATTCGGCGCTGGTCTCCGTCGCGGAGGCGCATTTCACCTCGCCCATGGCGGTGGAGATCATGGGGAATTTGGTGGCGAACGTGCCACCGAAGCCGCAGCAGGTTTCGGCCTCACCCATCTCGACCAGCTCCAAGCCGCTCACTTTGCCGAGGAGGGCCCGGGGCGATTTTTTCAGGCCGAGCTCGCGCAGGCCGTGGCAGCCGTCGTGGAAGGTGACCTTGTGAGGAAACTTTGCGCCGAGGTCAGTAACGCCTAGTTTACTGACGAGGAAGTCGGAAAATTCCCAGGTGCGGGCGGAAATCTGTTTTGCGAGCGTGGCTTGCGGGGTGTTTTCGAAAAGCTGCGGGTAAAAAACCTTGAGCATCGCGCCGCAGGAGCCAGAGCCGATGACGACGGCCTCAGCATTGGCGAGTTGGGGCAGGACTTTCGCGGCCACGGTGCGGGCCTCGTCCCAGTAACCGGAATTGAACGGCGGCTGGCCGCAGCAGGTGATGGCCTCCGGAAAGGCAACCTTGTGCCCAAGGCGTTCGAGGATCTGCACCATGCTGATGCCCGCGCGGGGAAACAGCGCGTCCACGAAGCAGGGGATGAAAAGCGTGACGGTCATGCGTTGCGCACCCATTCTTTATGCGCGAACCCGAAGTGTCATCAAAAAAATTTCCGGCGGCCGGCAGAATTACTTTGACGACGCATGCTCATCCAACTCCAACCGGAGATAATCATACATAATCCCGGAAGTAAGCCCGCCGGGCGGGATGGTGAGTTCGAGCGTGTTGGTACCCGCCTTCATCAGCGAGGCGTCGAAGGCCAGGTCGCGTTCGCACCAGGAGCCGCCGATGCCGTCGCGGTTGATGGTGGCATTGTACATCAGGTTGGTGACGCTGCCGATGGGCTGGTCATTCATGATGCCGGTGATGGTACGCGTACCAATGCCGCAGAGGGCCAGGCGCAGGGTGGCCTTGCCCTGCGGCGGGTTGGTCAGATTGAAGATGACCGCCCAAGTGGTGCCGTCGCCGCGGCCATTGCCGGTGGTGTTGTTGGTATCGGTGTTGTAAGGCAACTGTTCGAAAAACCAGTCCTTGCGATAATCGCTCTTGCCGACGACATAGTTCACATCCAGCGGGAAGAGTTTCGGGTACTGCAGATACCAGCCCCAGTGGAAATAATCGTCGCCCTTGAAAAATTCCGAGGCCTTGCGGTTGGGGATGCCGATATCCCAAAGCTGTTTGCCGAACCGCACCGGTTGCCAATCAACATTTCCGAGCGGTAGGTTTTTGCCGGAAGCGACGTTGATGTTGGTGACGGCCAGATCGCCCAGCACGCCATCGGCGATGGCGTGGAGCGTGTAATTGCCGGGGCGGACGTTGGGGATGGAAAAAGTTCCGTTCTCATCGGCGCGGACCCAGAACTCGTAGTTGCGAGCGTCATTCTGCCATTCCACGATGCGCGGGAGGCCGAAACCGCCACCTCCGCCAAAGCGACCGCGGAAGCCGTTGGTGCCACCGGGACTGTTCGTATTGGTGAGCGCCACGGGCGCATTGGTATTGGCGAGCACTGAAGTATTCAGGTTGGTCATGGCGGCTTCATCATCGCCGCCGCCGGCCAGACCAAAACCGCCGCCACCACCGCCGCGTGCGCCGGGGCGACCTGTGCGCGGGCCGCGAGTAATGATTGCCGGCGTGTAGTCCGGCGCGGTCAGGCCGACGAGCAGGTTCTTTAGCTTCAAATCCGGTGCTTGCGGGTCGTTCAGCACGATTTTACCGGTGACCGTGGCACGTTCATTCTTGTGGGGATAATCCACGCCTTGCACCCAGTCAAACGGCCAGGCTTTGGCTTCCTTGTCGGCTTGGGCGAGCGCATCCGGCCAAAGCGCTTCCTGTTTTTCCGCCGAGTTGCAGTAAATCAAAAACGGGCCGATGACCTTGGTCCAGGCGTCGTTGGTACCGACGTTGCAGATGCTCCCGCCGTAGTGGCTGCTGCGCCAGTAGTTCAATAACGTCGGCGGGGCAGGGGCGGTAAGGTTGTTAGTGTTGAAGGTGGCATCGCGATGCGAGGAGAGTTCGTATTTGGTCGGGCCGCCGCTGAGGTATTCGACGCTAGGATTGACGAGCCAGAGGCCAATTTTCTTTTCCGTGCTGGTCCAGCCCCACGCGCGCACATCGAACTGGTTCGCCGAGTAATCATATTTGTGCTCCACCTCGCCCTTATAGATGCCGGTGTTCATGCGGCGGGCTTCTTTCATGTTCATCTGGGTCGCGTGATTCCAGTCGTAGGTGGTGATCATCTTCATATTCCGGTTGGCGTCCACGGTCATCCAATCAAAGATATCATCGTTCAATTTCATGCAGAAGCGCGCCTCGCCGAGGGAGGTTGCGGGGTAATTCGTCGGATGTGAGAAAATGGAATAGGTGTAGACGCCCGATTCGCCGCGACCGAGTGCGTACCGGATCTCGATGTCAGCCGTGATGGTACCGCCGGGACCGCTGCCCATCTGGTTGCCGCCGGAAACACCCTTGACGGAAACCTCCCCGCGTTCACCGCCGTTGGTTTTGGGGTCGATGGTGATGCGGGGGACGATTTTGGCGGCGCGGGCGGCGTTGTGGGACCAATAGGCTTCCTGCCGTCCGGATCCGGCATCCAGCATCTGAAGCGTTTTGTATTCGAGAGAAACCAGATCGCCGGAACGCTTGGAGACGCGCGCGGTGACGATTCCGTTATCGAGGCTGAAGGAATTGTCATCCTCGGAAACCGTGACGGGAGCAGGGGCAGCTTGAAGCACGGTTGGAAGCAAAATAGCCAGTGCGACGAGCGCCGGTTTGGTGAATCTCATAGATTGGTTCAGGGCAAAATTGGGTCGCGGCGTTAGACGTGCAGCTTATCGCAAAGGTGACAGCCGCATCATCCCCTAAACTGGCGATGCGAGGAAGGATCAAACCATAACGAAGCCGGAGATTTTCAGCGGTAACACGATTAGCTTTTATGTTCTTTCAACTTTGTTTTGCCCCTTTTCTTTGCTATTGAAGGCGTGGTGAGCAATACATTTCGAATTGGCGTCCTCGGCTCCGGCAAAGGGTCAAACTTTGTTGCGATCACCGACGCGATTGCGGCGGGGAAAATCCCGGCGGAAGTGGGCATTGTCCTGAGCGATGTCGAAAGCGCGGGGATATTGGTGCATGCACGGGAGCGGAAACTGCCGGCGCAATTCATCCCGCCGGGGAAATTTCGCACGAAGCTGGACGAGGAGGCCGAACGCGCCTTTGTGGCGGCGTTGCAGGCGGCGAAGGTGGATTTGATCGTCCTGGCCGGCTTCATGCGCGTGCTGAAAGGGGATTTTCTGCGGGCCTTCGAAGGACGCATCGTGAACGTCCACCCGTCGCTGTTGCCGTCGTTTCCGGGGCTGGAAGCGTGGAAGCAGGCGCTGGACCATGGCGTAAAGGTGACGGGTTGCACGGTACATTTTGTGGATGCAGGAGTGGATTCCGGGGCGGCCATCGGCCAGCAGGCC